>JAAUTE010000232.1 GCA_012031815.1 Chloroflexaceae bacterium | reverse complement strand
TCGGTTCTGTTTCAGCTTCCGAGGTTTCCCCCTGCATCAACCCCACCAGCAAAGCGGCGGGCGGCTGGCCATAGGGCCAGGCAAAGGCATGGCGAAACGCGGCATCCTGACAAGCCTGAAGCTGCTTAAAATCAATAATGTCCTGGGTTAGCAAATTTTCGTACTCAAAAGGCAAGCGAACATTGTGCAGTCCCGCATTATCCGTGCAGATGGCAATATCCACTCCCGCCTCAAAACAGCGGTCAAAAACCAGCTTGAGGGCATCCAGCGTCTCCAGGGTTCCCGTTTTTAAATAGGTGGTCGGACACACTTCCAAACATTGCCCGTACTGAGCCACTTCCTTCAGCAACTCAGGGTGCTTTAGCGGGATTTGAATGCCGTGGCCAATTCGCATCAAATAGGGCAACAATTGGGGATAACAGCCATTTTCCGTCTCAAACAGGTGGCCTGTAGTCTTTAATCCCTGCGATCGCGCATATTGGTAGAGCTTAGCAAACTCATCCAGGCGAGTAGCATAGAGAGCATCGCCCCCGGCAACATCAACGGCACAGACATAATTTTTCGCCCCCGCCGCCAAATCCACGATCGCCTTATTGACCTCATAGGGAAGCTTGGAGTGCATGCAGAGGATCTGGCTGACAATAATGGGATATTCCTTAACCTGACTAGCTTTACCAACAATTTCGACAATTTCCTCCATTTTTTCAATGCGTTTCGACTGGCTCAGGTGTTCCGGCGTCCGCCAGTAGGGCGTGTAGCGCAATTCCAAGTAGGCTAAATTTTCAAAAATATAGGCCCCCCGGATCAAGCGATAAATAAAATAAGGCAGCGTCTCCTCCGTTTGCACGCTCTCCACCAGGGTATGCAGCTCCAAATACTCCTCCAAGGTGCTGCGCGATCGTGTATAAAAATCCTCAAATTCTGGGTAGTGGGGAAAGCGGCGAGCCAACTCATCGTGGTGGCGCTGAAAATAACGCCAAAGAATCCGAGGAACCACTGATCCGCCCAGATGGCGATGCAAATCTGCGTAAAGTGCCACAAAAACCTCCCGAAGCCACGCTCTTAATATTTTAAAACAAATCTTGACAGATGAGCAAAGTTCTGAGCATAATAATAGTTTGTGAAAACTTGAGCGCTAACGATCTTGGCTAACGTAATCGTAATCGGCGCCCAGTGGGGCGACGAAGGAAAAGGCAAAATCACCGATCTACTAAGTCGCTCGGCAGATGTCGTCGTTCGTTCCCAGGGAGGCGTCAATGCCGGTCATACCGTAGTGGTTCAAGGGCAGACGTTTAAATTGCACCTGATTCCCTCTGGTATTTTGTACCCTGATACTGACTGTATCATTGCTTCCGGCACGGTTATAGACCCCCAGGTTCTCATTGAGGAGATAGAACAGCTCGAAGACCTAAATGTTTCGACCCAAAATCTCTATATCTCCCAGACCGCTCACGTTACCATGCCGTACCATCGGCTGATTGATTTAGCCGCCGAGGAGCGGCGCGGTCGCTACAAAATCGGAACCACGGGCCGGGGCATCGGGCCGACCTATGCCGACAAAGCCGAACGTACGGGGATTCGGGTACTCGACTTACTCAACGGCGAGGAATTGCGCGAGAAGGTGGAGTGGACGATTAACTACAAAAATATCGTCTTGGAAAAGCTTTACAACTTGCCGCCCCTCGACCCCCAGGCAGTGATGGAGCAATATCAAGTGTATGCCGAACGCCTGCGACCCTTTGTCATCGACAGTTCCCTGAAAATTTATGAAGCGGTAAAACTCCGCAAAAACATTCTGTTTGAAGGAGCGCAGGGAACGTTACTGGATCTTGACCACGGAACCTATCCCTATGTAACCTCCTCTAATCCCATTGCGGGGGGGGGCCTGTGTGGGTGCGGGCGTCGGACCAACCATCATCGATCGCGTCATTGGGGTAGCGAAAGCCTATGCCACCCGTGTGGGCGAGGGGCCATTTCCCTCGGAGATCCACGGCGAACTGGGGGAATGGCTGGGAGACAAGGGAGCAGAATTTGGCACGACCACGGGACGTCGCCGCCGTTGTGGCTGGTTTGATGCCGTAATCGGCCACTATGCAGTGAGAATCAACGGTTTGGACTGTTTGGCCATCACTAAGCTGGATATTCTCGACGAACTTGACGAAATCAAGGTCTGCGTTGCCTACCAATTAGACGAACAAATTTGTCGCGAATTTCCCAATCATGCCGGTAAATTGGCGAGTTGCCGCCCTGTTTACAAAACCCTGCCCGGTTGGAAGCGCTCCACCGCTGAATGCCGTAATCTCGAAGACTTGCCCAAGGAAGCGCTAGGCTATTTAAAGTTTCTTGCCGAGTTGATGGAAGTGCCGATCGCGATCGTTTCGGTGGGAGCCAGCCGCCACCAGACGATTATCGTGGAAGATCCGATTCACGGGCCCAAACGCGCGCTTCTAGATGCCAATGGTATTCCCGTTTCTGCGGATATTTCCGAAGAAGTTAGCTAATTTTTGCCGTTTTGCCCCAGTTACCAGTTGCTAAATTTTATGCCGATTACCCTAGAGTGTCAAAAACGCCCCGAAGGCAGCAAGCCCAAGGCACTGCGCCGCGAAGGCCTGATTCCCGCCAATTTGTACGGACATAAGGGCAATGAATCCGATTGTTTGGTAGTCAATGCCAAAGCCGTCGAACTCCTCCTTAAAAAAACGGCGGTTAACAAAACCCCTGTTGCCCTTTCGGTTCCCGATCTGCCCTGGCAGGGACGAGTTGTGATCCG
This sequence comes from Chloroflexaceae bacterium, assembly GCA_012031815.1. Taxonomy (GTDB): domain Bacteria; phylum Cyanobacteriota; class Cyanobacteriia; order Cyanobacteriales; family JAAUTE01; genus JAAUTE01. The sequence continues at coordinate 3,367 of JAAUTE010000232.1, read as the reverse complement.
CGAGTTACAAACCCATCCCTGGAAAACGACCCAGGTGTATCATCTCAGTTTCTTTTTCCTGGGCGAAGAAGAGAGTGCTCCTGAAACAGCGGCAGCGGCAGCTTAAAACTTAGTTGATTTTCGGGACTAGGGGCAGTTAACAGCGAGTATCGACCTCTTAACGAGATAAGGTTGGCGATCGCCGAACGGAGCCGCGCCCCCGGGCCAATCCCTGACCAAAGGCGGTTCCCTGTCCCGTAGCCGAGCCGCTTCCCACCGCAACCCCCCTTCCTGAAGCCGTCCCCGTTCCCTGGCGGGTTCTAAGCTGGCCGCGATCGTTGCGGTAAATCACGGTGCCACTGCCTTGAGCTTGCCCGCTGCCGATGGCAATCCCTCGTCCTTGGGCGGAGCCACTGCCCCCAACGCCACCCCGACCCCCAACCTCGCCAGCACATGCCGGACGGACAGCCAAGAGACTGAAGGCGAGCAAAAGTATAGTGAATCGCCGGATTGAGTTATTCATGGTCTTTTGCCCGAAGAAAGTCGCTGATTTAGACCCTGGATAGGGGAGAAAGGTTTACTCGTCCGTTAAATAACTGATAATGACCATCGGGACTGGCATCTGTTAAGATTATCCCCTTGGTATAGGAAGTAAATATCACCATCGGGCTGTATGCGAACTCATTACTGCGGCGAACTGCGAGCCAGTGACATTGGCAAAACCGTCAATTTGTGTGGTTGGGTCGATCGCCGACGCGATCATGGCGGGGTCATTTTTATCGATTTGAGAGACCGGAGCGGGACGGTGCAGGTGGTCAGCGATCCCCAGCGCACCCCCGATTCCTACCAGAAGGCAGAAACCTTGCGCAGTGAGTATGTGGTGCAAATCTGCGGCATCGTGAGTCAGCGCCCGCCGGAATCGCTCAATCCCAAAATTGCCACGGGTGAGATCGAAATTTACGCCGAAAGTATTGAAATTCTCAACGGGGTCGGGGAAATCGCTGCCGTTTTTTGGTTTCTACCGTTGAAGGCGAGTCGGTGAAAGAGGAGTTGCGCCTGCGCTATCGCTATCTGGATTTGCGGCGGGAACGCATGGCTCGCAACCTGCAACTGCGCCATCGGGTGGTTAAAGCCATTCGCCGCTTCCTCGAAGACCAGCAGCACTTTATTGAGGTAGAAACGCCGATTTTAACCCGTTCTACCCCGGAAGGGGCGCGGGACTATCTGGTTCCCTCTCGCGTTAATCCTGCCCAGTGGTTTGCCCTGCCCCAATCGCCGCAGTTGTTTAAGCAGTTGCTCATGGTGGCGGGTTGCGATCGCTATTATCAGATTGCCCGTTGTTTTCGCGATGAAGACTTACGGGCCGATCGCCAGCCGGAATTTACCCAATTGGACATGGAAATGAGTTTCCTGACCCAGGAGGAGATTCTTTCCCTGAATGAGGCCCTGGTTTGCCATATTTTTAAAACGGTGCGCGGCATTGAATTACCGCGACCCTTCCCGCGCCTGACCTACGCCGAAGCGATGGCTCGCTATGGTTGCGATCGCCCGATACCCGCTTTGCCATGGAGCTGGTAGAAGTTTCCGATATCGTTAAGGATTCGGGATTTAAGGTGTTTTCTGGGGCGGTGAAGAGTGGCGGTATTGTCAAGATTTTGCCAATTCCTGGCGGCAATGAGGCGATTTCTAACGTGCGAATTAAACCGGGCGGCGATTTGTTTAATGAAGCGGCAGCGGCGGGTGCGAAAGGGCTGGCTTATATCCGGGTGCGGGACGGCGGAGAAATCGATACCATCGGTGCCATCAAAGATAACCTCAGCGAGGAGCAAAAGGAAGAATTACTGGCGCGAACCCAAGCTCAAGCGGGAGATTTGCTGTTATTTGGAGCCGGAGATGTCAATACGGTCAATAAAACCCTCGATCGCCTGCGGCAAGGGATTGGCGAACAGTTGGGACTCATTGATTCCGACAAGATTAATTTGCTCTGGGTAACGGAATTCCCAATGTTTGAGTGGAATGAGACGGAAAAACGTCTGGAAGCCCTGCATCACCCTTTTACTGCTCCCTATCCCGAAGATTTAGGGAATCTTACAACTGCCAGGGCCCAGGCTTACGATCTGGTCTACAACGGCATTGAGGTTGGCGGCGGCAGCTTGCGGATTTATCAGCGGCACGTGCAGGAGCAGGTCTTTGCCACCATCGGTTTGAGTGAAGAGGAAGCCCAGGCGCAGTTCGGCTTTTTGTTGGAGGCGTTTGAGTATGGGACGCCGCCCCACGGGGGTATTGCCTACGGGTTAGACCGTTTAGTGATGCTCATTGCCGGGGAAGAATCCATTCGGGATGTTATGGCTTTTCCCAAGACACAACAAGCTCGCTGTCTGCTTACGGATGCGCCTTCGGAAGTAGATCCAAGAAAACTCAAGGAACTTCAGGTTATTTCCACCTACCAGCCCAAGGCTGACTCCTAACTCCACTCAAAGTTGCGATCGCCAATTAATCCCGTCGGCGATCGCCTTGGCAAAATTGTTATTCGCCGTAGCCGTCAACGGTCACTTTACCCCGAAAAACAATGTATTGGTAGATATTGTAGAAAAGCATCACCGGAATTAGTGCGCCAATAAAGATAATCATGAAAACAAGGGCGCTAGGGTCGGCAGCGGCTTCGTAAATCGTGATTGAAGGCGGAATGATGTAGGGAAACACGACCAGCGCCAAGCCGATGAAGGTCAAAACAAACAGCAAAATCGTCCAAACAATCGGCCAGCTTTCTTCCTTGCGGTTTAAGCTCCGCAGCAGCAAGCCAATCAGTAAAATCCCCAAAATGGGAATCAAGGCAAAAATATAGACCAACGGTTGGGAGAATAATCGCGATCGCGCTGCTTCGTAAAAGATGGGCGTGGTGACAGTGATGATAATTGCGCCGATTAGCGTGGTAATAGCGGCAATTTTGGCGGTGCGGTAATGGGTTGCTTGCAGTTCCCCTTCCGTTTTAAGGATTAAATAGGTCGAACCGATGAGAACGTAGCCCTGAATTAAGGTGAGAGCCACTAACACCGTCTGCCAGTTCAGCCAATCCCAAGTGCCGCCAATAAAATGACCCGCTGCGTCAACGTTAATGCCCTTGAGGACAGCGCCAAGGGCAAATCCTTGACCGAGAGAAGCCACAAAACTGCCGCTGGCAAAGGAGAGATTCCACAGCACCTTGCGATCGGCCTGTTCGCGAAATTCAAAGGCAACAGCCCGAAAAATAAACCCAAAAACCATCAGGAGAATGGGAATATACAAAGCGCTTAAAATGGTGCTGTACGCCAGGGGAAATGCCCCAAATAGTCCGCCTCCCATCAACACCAACCAGGTTTCGTTAGCATCCCAGACATTGCTCAAACTC
>JAAUTE010000231.1 GCA_012031815.1 Chloroflexaceae bacterium | reverse complement strand
GGTACGTTTGGGGTGCCGTTGTCGGGAACGGTGTTAGATTGGCAGACGCCAGACTCAAAGCCTCCGTCAAGGGCACTGATTCCAGCCTGGAAATCTCTCACGCCGTCTTGCTCCGGCTGAATTGGGGTTGCTTCCGCGATAGCGAAGTCAACGTCGGTTGGGTTGTTACCGTTGGTGGTGTCAACCGAGTAGAAGTAGTAGTCTTCGGTGGTGACGACGCCCAAGGCGTTACCGGCGTCGGCCAAGGAATCTGCAACGATGTTGGTGGTCTCGTCGCTGTCTACTACAACGTTAGAGTCAGCAAAATCACCGCGAGATTCAACGTGGAAAGCTTGTTGACCGCGATTAACCGCGCCGATCGCATTTTTGCCTTCGGTTTCTCTGGACTTACCAATTTGACCGAGCAGGTTAGGCAGAGCAATAGCAGCCAGAATACCAACAATAATTACGACAACCAGTAGTTCAATAAGGGTAAAACCTTTGTTGGACTTGTTCTTGGCCAGGTGTTGTAGGAATTTGACGCGAAATTGAGAATTCATGGACTAGTCCTCCAAAAAGCAGTTTAGTAAAGGGGTTTTTCTCTGCTGGACTTACCTTACCCAGCGGTGGCTTCATATCTATCACCTCTCCGAAAAAAAAGTTTATCTATCTTTATAAAGCGTGGCAGAGAGGTTGGCCGCGATCATCCAGACTCCCAGCGCTTGCGCTTCTTGCGTTTTGAGAATTTGTTGAAGAGATAAATTATACTGATTGCAGAAAATGCGCCTTGACAAAGTGATTGGAGGACGCCATCAAGACGACTTCTCCAATGTTGTTGTAGGCCAACAGCAAGGAGCAATTTCTATTGTGGTTCGAGATCCAGAACAAGAGCCAGAAAGGTGGGATGAACCCATTATGGCTGGTAATCTCCAGGAGGCGCGAAAAGAATGCCGGAAACGTGCAGATCGATAAGGAGAAAGAATGATGTCTGTATTGGATTGCATTAAGCCAGGGGTTAAGCCCGGCCAGATTGTTCTGGCGGTGGATCTAACTGTTGCAGGCTCAACTGAAGCGGTACTGGCTGCCATCCTATCTCTTGGGTATACGCCGGAAATTCGCCACATTGCTTATCCCTCTGGTGTTCATGTGCTAGCCGTCCTCAAGGATGAGCAGCATCAGGTTGTAGAAGACGACTACCTCATTGGAGAATGGCAGCAGCTTCTCTCCGTTGTTAGCCCTGATGCCGTGCATCTATGGCGTGGCAAAACCAAGTCGTTAGCCTAGGAATAAGACCATAGAGCGTATCCGCTCAGTTACAGTTACCTGCCGCAAATACTGCCAAAATCCATGACAAAACTTTCCTGGCATCCTCAAATCCATCCTGCTCTAGCCCAAGACAACTTTGATGCGGTCACTTCTTTCTACGAACAAGCGGTGGAAACCGAGCCGGAAGTGATTTCCCATTATTGGTACCTGGGCATCGCTTACCTACTCCAAGGACGGGAAGAGGAGGCCCAAAGTACTTGGCTGTTGGTATTCATGGGAGCAGACCCAGCGGCCAGCGACTCTCTAACCGGCGAGCTGGCCCAAATCCTGGATACAGAAGCCAAAAGACAGGAAGTTCAGGAGGATTGGCAAAAAGCTTGGTTATTGCGAGGACATTTGCGGGAGCTAGCCCCTGCCCTGGTTAACAATGTGCTGCAACTTCTGGCATTGGAGATGACCTTGGAGCAGTATGTGCCAGAACGATTGGAGGAGGTGCAGTTAAAGGAACTTCTTGCCCAAACCCCGGCAACCTTGGTGGATAGCGAGCTGTTGCTGCGCGTACTCACTAAATCTCTATATCACCCTTCTCGACAAGCGATTGAATTTATAGAAGCTACCTTGCACCATACGGATCGAGCTAGGGACTTTATCTTGAACTTGATAATGCAATTTCTCGCGTTTTCAGAAAACACGGCTGGAGTAAGTTCGCCGCTGATGCCATTGAAATCTGCCTAAAATTTGAACCCAATAATCTCCTGCTTAGTTTTTCCTTCGCAGAATATTGTCGAGCCTGTCGCCGCTATGATTTGGCCTACGCTGAAGCTCAAAAAATATGCAAATACTCTCCCAGCCTGTCGTTAAAGCTCCTGGGTTACTTCGAGATCATAAGGGTAATGCTATCCTCTGCCAAACAATTCGAGCTTGATGAACTAACCAAGCAATACAAGGTTGCTCTAACTGAGCTGATTACCAACCCTCCAGCCAAGCTAGAACCCAAAGTTAGTAATAATCTATTACTTTATGGTACGCCCTTTCTTTATCTCAAGGATAACCTCAAGGAAGGTCGTTGGATGATTAATCACTGCTCAAAACTGTTTCAGGAATACTATACAGGAACAGCCATTCCTCCAACCCTACCGCCCAAGGAACAAGACCGCTTAAACCCAAACCTCCCTCAGCGGAAGCTAAAAATTGGTTATATTGGTCATACTTTTAGGAAACATTCCGTTGGCTGGCTCTGCCGCTGGCTGTTTGTTTACCACAACCGGGAAGCTTTCGAGATCTATCTTTATCTGATTCATCAAAATAAAGAAGATGAGCTGACTGAAGCCTACTTCACAAACAATGTCGATCGCACTTATCGTTTCTCCATTGAGCCGGAAGCGACGGCGGCTCAGATTAGACAAGACGAAGTTGATATTTTGATCGATTTGGATAGTTTTACCCGTGTAACAACTTGTCAGGTTCTCGCACACAAACCAGCCCCCATTCAGGTTAGCTGGCTTGGCATGGACACAACGGGATTGCCAACCATCGATTACTTTATTGCCGATGCCTACGTTTTGCCAGAAAATGCCCAGGAATACTATCGGGAGAAAATTTGGCGACTACCACAGACCTATCTTGCCATTGATGGCTTTGAGATTGGGACACCGACCATGCGCCGTGAACAGCTAGATATTTCTACTGATGCGGTGATTTATCTAAATAATCAGGGATTTAAGAAGCTGAATCCTTCCATCCTGCGACTACAGATGAGAATCCTCAAAGCAGTTCCCCACAGCTATTTATTGTTTAAGGGTCAGTTTATCTGTGCCGAGGAAGAGAAAGAAATTAAAATTCTCTTGGGTCGCATCAGCGAGGAAGCGCAGCTAGATTTTGCTCGATTACGCTTTTTAGAAAGAGATACTGACGAACTCACCCATCGCGCCAATCTGCAACTGTGCGACGTTGCTTTGGATACTTATCCCTATAGCGGCGCAACGACAACCTTAGAGCTTCTCTGGTTAGGAATTCCCATCGTGACGCGAGTGGGAGAGCAATTTTCCGCCCGCAATAGCTACGCTTTTATGACCCATGCTGGGTTGACAGAAGGAATTGCTTGGACGGATGAGGACTATGTTGAGTGGGGCATTCGTTTTGGTCGAGACAAAACTCTCAGAGAAACAGTATCCCTCAAACTCAAAGCCTCAAGACAAACCTCGCCCCTGTGGAAAGCCAAACAGTTTACCCAGGAAATGGAGAAAGCCTACCAGCAAATGTGGGCCCAATACCTAGAGCAGAACTCAACCCCGTCCATCCCGTCAATTCATCAATAATCTCAATGTCTGAAACTACTTGGCATCCCTTAGTTCATCAAGCCTTGCTTCAGGGAAACTATCTAGAACTCACGCGTTTCTATGAACAACGGATCGAGACTGAGCCTGATATTTTCTCCCACTATTGGCATTTGGGATTAGCTTATTTGCTGGAACAACTAGAAGCAGAAGCGCAAAGTACCTGGTTATTTGCCTTGATGCAAGCTGCCCCGGAAGATTCAGCGCGATTAACCAATGAGCTGGTCAGCATCCTAACAGCAGAGGCAGAACGACAGCAAGCTCTACCCAATGCAAAACTCGCCTGGCTGATTCGTGGGCACATTCGTGAGTTGGTTCCTGGGAATATTAACAACCTCCTACACTTAATTCAACTCGACATCCAACTCGATATTTTTAAACCTGAAAAACTCAAGGAGTGGCATGCGATCGCAGCTTTTGAGGAATCATCTTTGCAGAGTCTCGATACGACTTTACTTTGGGTTACTTTTAAGCAGATTTTGCAATTTCCAACCCTTGATTCCCTTGCTTTTGCCAAAGTTTGTTTGCCAATTGTAGCCGATAGTTGTGAGGGATTTGGTTCTCAGGTTTCTTCTTTGGCCCACGAGATCTCTGCCACCAAGCGTCAAGTTAGTTTTGTGATCGAGCTGCTTGAGGAAAGCTTAAAGTTGCAGCCAAGAAATATATACTTATTGCACTGCCTTGCAACCATGTATCAGAATTGTGATCGTTACAATGATGGAGCTGCACATGCCCGGAAGGCCTTTGAACTTAGTACTACTTTGCCTCTAAGAGCTTTAAGCAACTATCAATTGCTCACGACACGGATGCAGCTTTCTGATTGGTTGGAAATAGAGGGATTAGTTGAACGTCATCGGAAATTTCTACAGGAGTTACTAGTAGGGCAATCTTCCATAACAATAGAACCCTATGCCATGCGCAATCTGCTGGCCTTAACTTCTCCCCTGCTGTACTTACAAGATAATCCTCGTGAAACCCGTTTTTTTGCTAACCAGCTTGGGAAACTGTTTGAGCAGGGAGTTCGCAATTCATTTCCCATTCAACCTGAGTTTTCGACGTCTCTGCGATCGCAGAACAAGCTTCGCATTGGATACCTCTCCCAGACGCTCAGGCAGCACTCGGTCGGTTGGTTGAGTCGTTGGCTGTTCAAACACCACGATCGCAACGCCTTTGATCTCTCGCTATACCTGGTCAGCCAAAAAAACGACGACATTACCAAAACTTGGTTTCAAGCAAATTGCGATCGCAGCTATGATTTGCCCCTCGATCCCCTCAAGATTGCAACACAGATTCATCGGGATGAGATTGATATTTTAGTCGATCTCGACAGCATTACCAGTAACTCCATTTGCCGGACAATGGCCTTAAAACCAGCCCCGATTCAGGTAACTTGGCTTGGCTACGACGCTTCTGGCATTCCGGGGATTGACTATTTTATGGGTGATGCTTATGTCTTGCCCGAAAATGCCCAAGAATATTACCACGAGAAAATTTGGCGGTTGCCCAACACCTACGTGGCCGTTGATGGCTTTGAGATTGGCATTCCGAGCCTCAATCGAGAGACCTTAAAGATTCCTGCCGAGGCGGTCGTTTATTTCAACCAACAAAATGCGCGTAAGCGTAACCCGCGAATTATTCGTCTCCAGATGCAAATTTTAGCGACAGTAGCTGATAGTTATTTATTGGTTAAAGGCCGTGGTGACGAAGAAAACACCCAAAAGTTGTTTGAACAGATTGCCGCAGAACAAGGCGTTAATCCCGATCGGTTGCGATTTCTCGGACGCGATCCCCATGAAGCGATCCATCGGGCTAACTTGCAAATAGCAGATGTGGTTTTAGACACCTATCCCTACAATGGGGCAACCACAACCCTAGAAGTTTTATGGCTGGGAATCCCGTTGGTAACGCGGGTAGGACAGCAATTTTCAGCCCGTAATAGCTACGCTTTTATGACCAATGCGGGCCTCACCGAAGGCATCGCCTGGACAGATGAGGAGTACGTGGAGTGGGGCATCCGTTTCGGTCAAGACCCGGCCCTGCGCGATCGCGTCACCTTAAAACTGAGGGAATCCCGACACACCTCTCCCTTGTGGAATGCTCAGCAATTTACCCGCGACATGGAAGCCGCCTATCAGCAAATGTGGGCTAAGTATTTAGCGAATCAGTAGTCTATAGGGGCTACGGAACAAAGACAAATTGGCTCCAGTCTCAAAGCGCTAGGCTGACCCAAGCAGGCTATCGGCGTTAAAACTAGGCAAAAAGGTTTTTTTGCCCGTACATTAGCTGGAAAGCCCCCTTAAATCCCAAATTTAGCGAAAGCAAGGTTCCCTCTTGCCCCGCGCCTAAACTCAAGGGATTAAATAAAAAATAGCTTTATCGGCATTGTATTGCCGTTTTTATTAAATACGGTAGAAACTATGTCATCTCCTTCTGAGCCTTCCTCCCCCAGTCAAGCGACCCACTCCCCCCATTCAGGCGTTACGCTCCCCTTGTCTGCCCCCCAGGGTTCGGGAGCCAATCCCAGCCTATTCCCGCTAAAAAGTTGGGGAAATGAGGAAAATTGTGTTTCCTCCC
>JAAUTE010000230.1 GCA_012031815.1 Chloroflexaceae bacterium | reverse complement strand
AGAACTAGAGCACCTAACGCAAATTCTCTTCTGCCGTCGCTTCAATCCGCTGGACTATTGGCAGCCCGACCCCATCGACGTGCAAAGTCAAGATTGGGAAACTTGGCTCGATGCTTTGGAGCAGCGCTTTCGCTTCCTGGCTGCTGACGGCATCACCGTACTGCGGGGCGGGGCACAAAATGTTAGCTACCAACAAATTCTCCTGCAAGTCTGCCGCTATCTAAAAATTCCCTACTCGCGGGACATGAGCGCCACCGATCTGGAAGCAGAAATTTTTCTGCACCTGATTGGCAAGGCCTGGAAGCGTCTGCCAGCCTCGGAAAAACAAGCTTTAACCCGCAAAATTCAAACCGTTCTGGCCCAGTCGAACCTGCCCCAACCCCTACCCGTTCAATGGCAGCACAATCCGGTTTACCTATTGTTGAAGGGCAGCAGCGTCATTGCGGTCAATTCCTTGCTCAAACCCTTGATTCTCCGTCAGGTTGCCCAGCAGTTGTCTCTCCATCTAGCCACCTATCAAGCCGCCAGAGCTGCTGCCGTTCGCGGGGGAGCCGCCGCTGCTTCCGCCGTACAAAATCAACTGGCACTGCAAACGGCCAAACAAGGAATTGCCCTGAGTGCAGCCCGCTATGGGGCCGTGCGTACTGCGTTAACCCTGGTCGGCCCGGCGCTTTGGGCCTGGTTTCTGGCAGACCTGGGCTGGCGAGCCGTGGCTACCAACTACACACGCGTTATCCCGGTGATTTTCACCCTGGCCCAAATCCGCCTCACCCGTGCTGAATGCTGGGAACCGATTTAACGATTGAGATGAGTCGCCCCGTTCGGCGTGCCGTCTCACAGAGAATTGCCCTCGAAGCTTTCAACGGTACGGTAAGCAGAAAACTTTTCGCCGTGATCGTAATCCTGGGTTAATAAGGCTTTTGAACGCTTACCGAAACGCTGGATAGTAGAAAGAACATTTGGGTGGTTAAATCGATTTCGGCGACTCAGTAAAGACTAGAAGCTGTATTCAGAGACAGCCGAAGCCATGATTTATGGTTCTTTACTTCGACTCATGCTTAGAGGCTTAGCTGCTTAGGATTTACTTTATAAATCAGCTCTAAATCAGAGTCGGTCATTTTAGCCAACAAACACACGATGCTGTAAGGAAGGCATCTGACGGCGGACTTGTTCGAGGCGCTGGGGGTTGATTTCGGCGATCGCCACGCCAGTTTTATCGCCTGCATCGGCTAAAATTGTGCCCCAGGGATCGATAATCATGGCATGGCCGTGGGTAAAGCGCCGTTCGTAGTGATTGCCCGTTTGGGCAGGGGCGAGAACGTAGCAGGTATTTTCAATGGCCCTGGCCTGCAGCAGTACCTGCCAGTGGTCTTTCCCCGTGTAGGCAGTAAAGGCCGCCGGAATACAGATTAAATCCGCTCCCTGATGGGATAGATAGCGATAAAGTTCGGGAAAGCGCACATCATAACAAATTGACAGTCCAATCTTCCCCAAATCCTCAGAAGCATAAATCGGCGGACAGGATTCCCCTGCCATCACCGTTGCCGATTCCTGATAGGTGTTGCCATCGGGAACATTAACATCAAATAAATGCACCTTGCGATAGCGGGCTTGCTCGCTGCCATCGGGCGCAATCATGATCGCTGTATTGTAGGCTTTCCCCTCAGCCGCAGGGACAGGAAAACCACCGCCTAATAGGGCAATCTGAAAGCGTTGGGCCGCAGTTTTGAGAAATTTTCCGTTTTTTCGGCGATGGCGGTGGCTTTGGTCAATTTGTCTACTTCGGGGCCTAGGAAAGCGAAATTCTCAGGCAATCCCACCAGCTCTGCCCCTTGACGCACGGCTAATTCGATTAATTCTTCGGCTTGGGCTAAATTGCTCTCCAAGTCCGGCGTACTGGTCATTTGAACGGCGGCAGCGAGATAGGATTTCATCGGCTAGGGTCTCTGGCAATTAATCCCGCGAACAGTTGCATCAGGCGGTTGTCTATCAGTTTAAAGCAAAAAGGGTTCCGGTAAGAGTTCCTGGGCTTGCCGTTGCTCGGTTCCTGCCTTCCCTCGATAGATGACCCAAGCTTGGGGGCCAAATTCCACGATCGTCTGCCGACAAGCTCCACAGGGCGGGCAGGTCGCCCCTCGTTCATTGGCGATCGCAATCCCTACCAAGCGCAGTTGCGGCCCCTCCCCAACCACTGCCGCCGCGATTGCAGCCCGTTCCGCACAGAAGGTTAAACCGTAAGACGCATTTTCGACATTACAGCCCACATAGGTATTCCCTGATTGAGTGAGAACCGCTGCACCGACACGAAACCCAGAATAGATCGCATAAGCTTGGTTTAGCACCGATGTAGCCGCTTCCAGAAGGGATTGACTCTCTTGAGGGGACAACATTATTTAGGGGATAAAACAGGTTCATAAAATAAAAGATGCCAAAAAGGCACCTTTCAAGTCTCAATGGGTAAGTCAATAGACTTTTGTTGCCCTTAGCTTAAGCTTCCCAGCGCTCGGCCACCAGTTCAGCCAGATCCACAACCCGCTGGGAGTAGCCCCACTCGTTATCGTACCAAGCTACCACTTTAACCATGTCACCATCTAACACCAGGGTGAGACTACCATCGACAATGGAAGACTCATCGGTTTTACGGTAGTCGCTAGAAACCAGCGGCAGGTCGTTGTAGCCCAAAATTCCCTTAAGCGGGCCGTTGGCCGCGGTTTTGAGAGACTCATTGACCTCTTCTGCAATGGTTCGCTTCTCCACCTGAGCTACGAAGTCAACCACTGAGACGTTGGGGGTCGGTACCCGGAAGGCGATGCCGTTCAGCTTTCCTTTGAGAGCGGGCAGTACCAGGGCGACCGCTTGGGCTGCACCCGTGGAGGTCGGAACAATATTAATCGCCGCTGCCCGTGCCCGTCGCAGATCCCGGTGGCTAGCATCCAGCAATCGCTGGTCGCCTGTGTAGCTGTGGGTAGTGGTCATGATCCCTTTAATAATGCCAAACTGCTCGTGCAGAACTTTCACGACAGGAGAAAGGCAATTGGTCGTACAGCTAGCGTTGCTGAGAATGGCATACTTGCTGTGGCTGTAATCATCGGAGTTAACGCCAATAACGTAGGTGCCAATGGCGGAACCTTTCGCCGGAGCGGTGATCATCACCTTTTTCGCACCAGCCGCGATATGCTTAGAAGCGCCTTCCTCATCGCGGAAAACGCCGGTAGCCTCAATCACCAGATCGATGCCCCAGTCTGCCCAAGGCAGCTTAAGGGGATTGCGATCTGAGTAGCACTTAACCGTTTTGCCATTGACGAGGATCGAGTTCTCATCTGCACCGATCTCGGCATCCAGCGTTCCTAACATCGAGTCGTACTTGAGCAGGTGAGCATTAGTTTTGGGATCGGAAGTGTCGTTAATGCCAACTATCTCAAACTGGCTGTTTTCCCTAGTCAGCCAGCAGCGCAGAAAATTCCGCCCAATACGTCCAAAGCCGTTGATCGCTACTCTAATCACAGCGTTTTGCCCCTTTGTTTTCTAGTGCAGGAGATTAAATTATTCTTAATTTTCCCAATCATACCGTAAAGGTGTCCGCTGCGATCCCCGTTGCTAAATTATTTTGCTAGCTCGACTGTCCGTCTGTACTCAAAAGAGTTTCGGATACGTTACGCGATCGCACCTGTCCTGAAGCTAGCCCAATGAAGGTTGGAACAAAACCTATTTTCCTGCCAGTCTCAAGAACCAACCCGCAAAGGGCTGCTGCCAGGGAACGGGCGGGGTTGGACAAACTTATCCACTGAGCGGTCGTGGCGAAATACTCAAGCCGAAAAGGGGAACAATTCCACTGTCACGCTCGACAAGCGAACTAACTTAATTAGCGACCAAGAGCGGGGCAGCAATTGCTATCCTTCCCTATTACATTTTCATCAATTCTTGGTATCATCATAGCGCAATTGCTATATCTGAGCTTGCCTTAGTTGTTAGATTGTGGTGTGTCAGGAGATTCGCTGGTGGAGAAAATCGACTTGAGCGGCAAGCCGCTTCATTCATTGGTATTGGAGGCATTGGCATGTCAGCGCTGGCCTATATTCTGGCCCAGCGCCAGCTCCCTGTATCGGGTTCAGACGTACGCTCGACACCCATTACCGATCGCTTGCAAGCAGTGGGGGCGCGTATTTTTACCCGTCAGGAGGCCACCAATTTTGAAATATTTCAGCCCCTTATTAACGGATCACTGGAATCAGCGGCCTTGCTGGCGGCGGTTGGGGGCACGGCAGCACGGTTAAATGGCGGGGCAACAGCGCCGGGAACCGCTCTATTTCCTGCTCCCCAAGTGATTTGCTCCACGGCGATCGCTCCAGATAATGCGGAGTATCAAGCGGCCCTGCAACGGGGCTATCCGATTTTTCATCGCTCCGACGTGCTGGCAGCCCTAATTGCTACCTATCGCAGTGTTGCGGTGGCGGGAACCCACGGCAAGACGACGACCAGCAGTTTAATTGGGCAGATTCTCTTAGCAACGGGCCTCGATCCCACTATCATCGTTGGCGGAGAAGTCAGTGCTTGGGGCGGCAATGCCCGCCTCGGTCTCAGTCCCTATTTGGTGGCTGAGGCCGATGAGTCCGACGGCACCCTAGCCAAACACGCGCCGGAAATTGGCGTCATTACCAATATTGAGCTAGATCACCCCGATCACTACCGCAGCCTTGATGAGGTGATCGGCACCTTCAAAACCTTTGCCCGGCAATGCCAGGTTCTAGTCGGCTGCTGGGATTGCCAAACCCTGCGCCAGCACCTCCAACCCACCCTAACCTACAGCCTCAATCCTGACAGCGGGGCTGACTATACCGTTAAGCAAGTCCAATATGGAGCGGAGGGCAGCTATGCCCAGGTTTGGGAGCGGGGTCAGCCCTTGGGGGAACTCCGGTTGCGGCTCCTGGGACGGCACAATCTCAGCAATACCCTGGCGGCAGTTGCGGTTGCCCGCTACTTGGGACTAGAATTTGCCCCAATCGCTGGAGCGATCGCCGATTTCAGAGGAGCCAAGCGCCGGTTTGAGATGCGGGGAGAAGCGGGTGGCATTACCTTCATCGACGACTATGCCCACCATCCCAGCGAAATTCGGGCAACGCTGGCAGCCGCTCGCCTCTGGCTGGCCTTTCAACCGGGACGGCGATTGGTCGTCCTGTTTCAACCCCACCGTTACAGCCGCACCCATACCTTTTTTGAGGAATTTAGCACGGCCTTTAGCGATGCTGATTTGGTGATTCTCACCGAGATTTACAGCGCAGGGGAAACCAACTGGTATCAGGTCAGCGGCCAGCAACTGTCCGGGGCGATCGCCAAACAGCACCCGCAGGTTATGTATTATGAGAACCTCTCAACCCTGGCGGCAGAGCTGCCAGAACGGCTTCTCCCTGGCGATATCGCCTTGTTTTTGGGAGCCGGCAATCTCAATCAAGTTATTCCCCAGATGCTAGCTTGCTTTGAGAACCAGCCCCTATAATTGGCGCAGCCAGTCTTTAAATCTGCCTAAAACTTGTTTAAATGGGAAACTCTCCCCTAAAGTAGCAGTCATCACTGCCAATTTGATCGACCTTATCGACGACTCCCAACCCCTTCTGCTGCTATGACCTTGTCTGTAACGCCGCTTGCCATGATTCCGTCGATTGCGCGCCAGCCCAGTGGAAGCCTCACTGCGCCATCCCCTTCGCTCAATGGTAATTGCTACATTTATCCCCAGGTCAGCCTAGCCAATTACACCTCCTTTCGGGTAGGCGGTCAAGCTCAGTGGTTTGTCGCCCCCCCGCAACAGGTCGGAGTTGGAAGCCAGTTTGGATGGTATCTGGCCCAGCCGGAGCTGCCCCTGACCTTGATGGGGGCGGGATCGAATCTGTTGGTGAGCGATCGCGGATTGCCGGGGCTGGTCTTAAGTACCCGCAACCTGCGCGATTGCCAGTTTGAGGAAGCAGCGGGGCGAGTTACGGCGAGCGGCGGCGAACCCCTAGCGCGACTGGCCTGGAAAGCCGCTAAGCGGGGCTGGCGGGGGTTGGAGTGGGCAGTGGGCATTCCGGGAACGGTGGGCGGGCCGTCGTCATGAATGCAGGCGCGCACGCAGTTGCACCGCCGATTACCTGGTGCAAGCCTTGGTACTGTCCCCCAATGGCAAGCTGGAAACTTTAACAGGAGACCAATTGGG
>JAAUTE010000229.1 GCA_012031815.1 Chloroflexaceae bacterium | reverse complement strand
GGCGAACTGATACAATTTTGAATCCTTACTTAATTGTGGAGGTTTTATCAAAATCAACAAAAGATTACGATCGCACCGATAAGTTTCGTTATTACCGCTCTATTCCAACGTTTCAGGAATACGTGTTAATTAATCAATACGAGATTGGGATTGAGCAGTATACCAAAACAGAAGGAAGTTTATGGCTATTTCGAGCTTATGAATCGAATACTGACAAAATCCTATTTGCTTCAATCAATGTCGAAATGACCCTTGAAGATATCTATGAGAACGTCAACTTCAGTTTGCAGGATGGGGAAGAATGAAGTCAACCTGACTGAGACAAGTTAGAAGAAATTAAACTTTCTCCTAGCTCAAGTCCCTGGAAAGGCGATCGCAGATTTTTAGGAAATAGGCGTCCTGGGCAGGCGATTTTTAAAGCCGCAGAGAATTTCCCAGGAAATTGTCCCCAACGCCGCTGCCCAATCATCTGCTGTAATCACTTCCGCTCCGTCCCGGCCCAGAAGCGTCACCACTTCCCCCACTTGCAGATCGGGAATTGGGCTAACATCCAACATCAGTTGATCCATCGTAATTGCCCCAACCTGCCGCAAGCGCTGGCCCCGCACCAAGACTTCCAAGCGATTTGATAAATTACGCGGTACGCCATCCGCATAGCCAATCCCCACCACCGCCAAGTCCATCTCGCGATCGCAAATAAACTGATGGCCGTAGCTTACCCCAGTGCCGGGAGGAATGGTTTTTACCTGAGTCACCCGGGCCTTGACCTGCATCACCGGGCGCAGCGAGACTGCTCCTTGCAAATACGCTGCCGGGTATAGCCCATAAATGCCTAACCCCACCCGCACTAGGTCATAATGTAAGCGCTTATCCCGCAACGTTGCCGCCGAATTGGCCAGGTGCAGGTACGGCGGCACAATTCCTGCCTGTCGCAACTGGGCGATCGCCGCCTCAAATCGCTGGTGTTGCCCTTGGGTAATCCTGAGATCAGGGTCGTCTGCCGCCGCTAAATGGGAATAAACGCTGGCAATTTCCAATCCCGGCAACTGCTGAACCAGTTGGGCAAAGGGGAGTGCCTCATGCCAGGGCGTTCCCAACCGCGACATCCCCGTATCCAGCTTAAGATGAACCGCCAGGGTTCCTCCGAGCCGCACCATCGTTTCCGAAAAAATCAGGGCTTGTTGGGCATTGCTTAAGGTTGGCTGCAACTCCCAGCGATCGCAGAAGGCAATTTCCTCCGGGGTATTAATCGCGCTCAACAGCAGCGTCGGCGCCACAATTCCCCCCTCCCGCAGCGCCATGCCTTCGGAAAGCGTCGCTACCGCCAACCAAGTCGCGCCCGCGGCCAGCGCCGTCCGAGCTACGGAGAGCGCCCCATGACCATAGGCGTCCGCCTTGATCACCGCCATTAACTCCGTAGAGGGCCCCAAACAGCCCTTAATTTCCCTGACATTGTGGGCGATCGCCGTCAAATCGATCTCCACCCAAGCCCGCTGACGATTCAGAGCAAACCCGTTATTGTCCCTAAAAAAAGCCAATGGGGGGCTAGAAAATTGCCAACTCAGCACCATCACTCTCCATACTGAATACAGATTGAAAGGTTACAGGCGGGGCCGCTCTGCTTTTAGGCTCTGACGCCGATCCTTTCCATAAGCTCCAACCTCTCCAGAACTGGTGGAGATGCTTTTATTGGTTTTAGCGTAGACCCTGCTTGCCCAGCAAGATACAGCCCGCTGCATCCCTGCCAGTACTCAAGCCGGACGCAAGAACGTTAATCAGCAATCAAGGCGAGAAAACCCGATCCCAACCCCAACGCAGGGATAAAATAATGACTATTTAAGCAGCAAGTATGCTACTATCTGGGATAAGATATGCAGGCTTTGAACGCAGATGGGCAAGGTTCTGGTATTAAACGCCTCCTATGAACCGCTCAATATCACCAGTTGGCGAAGGGCGGTCGTTTTGTTGCTAAAAGGCAAAGCAGAGCAACTCGAACACAACGGTAAGTACCTATACTCCGAGTTTCCGCTGCCCACCGTCATCCGGCTGCGCTACTATGTGCGCGTTCCCTACAAAGAAATTCCCCTCACCCGCCGCAATCTCCTGGAGCGCGACAATCACACCTGTCAGTACTGTGGCTATCGCGGCGAACAACTGACCCTCGATCACGTCAGTCCGCGATCGCGCGGCGGCATTGATTCTTGGGAAAACCTGGTCACCGCCTGCGTCCGCTGCAACGTCAAAAAAGGCAATCGCACCCCGGAAGAAGCGAAAATGCACCTGCGCTCCAGCCCCCGCCGTCCCCACAGCAGTCTCCACTTTGAAATCGTCAAGCACACCAAGGGCAATCATAATCAAGAATGGCGCAAATACGTGATCGGCATTTAGTCTGCGGGGTTGAGAACCGATTCCAGTTACCCATTGCTTCCCCTGAACGCGAGACCCCGGCATCAAATTCTAACAACAGATAGGCGTATTTTTGAGGTTGAGGTGCTATTCCTGAGAAAAAATTAAGGATAACTTAACATAGAAGAGTAGATTTCCAAGAACCGGAGGCGGTTCGTCGCCGCTGCCGCCCTAAGTATGCTCTCCTCTACTGTCTCCTCCAACTTTGAGCCAACCACTGCGCCTGTTTCCCCAGATGCTGCTACCGCCAGCCAGCGTAACGGCTCCGCCAGCGAACCACCCGCCCGCCAACTCCGCCAACTTCTAGAACGCCACCAAGGCGATCGCTTTTTGATTGCGATCCAGGACTTTCCTGATCCCGATGCCCTCTCCAGTGCCTGGGCTTTTCAGCTCATTGCCCAGCAGTACGACATTCAAAGCGAAATTGTCTATGGAGGAACTCTTTCCCACCAGGAAAATATTGCCTTGGTCAAATTGACCAACTTACCTGCCAAGCGCTGGGGCCTGCCAACTCTCAAAGACCGAGACCTCTCCCTCTATCAGGGCTGCGTGCTGGTAGATAGTCAGGGAACCAACTCTCAACTGCTTCCCCTGATTCGCGACGCCGGGATTCCCATTGCAGCCGTCATCGATCACCACAGCGAGCAGGGGGGTCTAAAAGCAGAATTTAGCGATCTCCGTCCCCAAACCCGCGCAACTGCCACGATTTTAACCCAGTACATCCAGGCGGGTTTACTCAAGTTTGACAGTGCTAACGGCAAGCATGTCAAGTGTGCGACGGCTCTCATCCACGGCATCCGCTCCGATACCAATCACCTCCTCCAGGCCCAGGAAGAGGATTTTCTGGCTGCCGCCTACCTCAGCCGCTTCTACGATGCCCAACTGCTCCATGCTGTCCTCCAATCAGCGCGATCGCGACGGGTCATGGAACGTGATTGAGCGAGCCTTACGCAATCGCACCATCAAAAACAACTTCTCCATTGCTGGGGTGGGCTACCTGCGCTACGACGATCGGATGCAATTCCCCAGGCGGCGGATTTTCTACTCACCGAGGAAGATATTCACACGGCGCTGGTCTATGGCATTGTCCATGATGAAGATGAAGAAATCGAGGTAGTAGTCGGCTCTCTACGCACCAACAAACTCACCCTCGACCCCGATGAATTTATCAAAGAAGCCTTTGGTCAAGATGCCCAGGGTCGCTTCTTTGGCGGGGGCCGCTACAGCGCTGGGGGATTTGAAATCCCGATGGGCTTTTTAAGCGGATTCAACGATCGCCCCGACTACGCCAAGCTGAAATGGGAGGTCATTGACGCGCAAATTAAGCAAAAGCTGTACCGCCTCGTGCATCCCAACGAAACAGTCATTGATACTGACTAAAATACCCAAAAATTCCCAACCCCAGCCAGAGAAGAAAGTTGCAAAAAGCTTGCTAGCTTGTATCCTGCAATGATGAGGAAGCAGGACGATGGAACTTTATCTAATTCGCCACGGTATTGCCCGCGATCGCCGCCAATGGGACGGGGAGGAATTTGAGCGCCCCCTGACCGAAAAAGGTCATCTTAGAACTCAACAGGTAGCAGCTCGCCTGAAGTCCCTGGGATTACGCTTTTCCACGCTGTTAACCAGCCCCTTAACCCGGGCCAAACAAACTGCGGAGATTTTGCAGGAGGCCGGGCTGGGCCAGTCTCAAGACTTCAGCCCCCTGGCACCGGAGGGTCGCTTAGAGGACTGGATTGAGTGGTACTCCCAGCAGGCCGAGGAGAGCGGCGGCCCCATTGCTCTGGTGGGACATCAACCAGATTTGGGAAACTGGGCCGAAAAATTGGTTTGGGGGGAGAATAACGCCAAATTAATCCTGAAAAAAGCCGGTATTATTGGCATTGAGTTCCCTGCCGATCGCCCCTACTTAGGGCACGGTCAGTTGTTTCTGCTCATTTCACCCAAATGGTTGCTTTGAGGCTGAAATAAAGTAGATTCTTCTCTGCCGTTCCTCGGTTCGGCAGGTGGTGACAGGGCCAATCCTTGCAGATAAAGGGGTTCTTAACTGTCAAAACAGCACTATCAGCCAAAACATTTTAAGATAGGTTATCTTCAGGTGCAGCTTGCAGTGCTGTGTGTCCCAGCGGTTTCGGTATGACTTCCAAAGGAGTTGACGATTACTAAGGCAGATATGGGTAAACCTATGACAGTCTCAGAGTATAAGCCAGGTTTAGAGGGAGTTCCCGCAGCCCAGTCCAGCATTAGTTATGTGGATGGCAAGCAGGGGCTTCTAGAGTATCGCGGCATTTCTATCGAAGAATTGGCGGCAAAAACCACGTTTCTGGAAACTTCCTATCTATTGATTTGGGGCAAGTTGCCCAATAAAGATGAATTGGACACCTTTGAGATGGATATCCGCTACCATCGACGGATTAAGTACCGCATTCGGGACATGATGAAATGCTTCCCCGAATCCGGTCACCCGATGGATGCGCTCCAAACCTCAGCCGCCGCTCTGGGGCTGTTTTATTCTCGTCGTGCCTTAGATAATCCTGACTACGTTCAGCAAGCGGTGGTGCGTCTCCTGGCGAAAATTCCGACGATGGTGGCGGCGTTTCAGTTGATGCGCAAGGGCAATGATCCGGTACAGCCCAACGACAGTTTGGACTATGCGGCAAATTTTTTATATATGCTGACGGAGCGGGAGCCGGATGCCCTCTCAGCCCGAATTTTTGATATTTGTTTGACGGCTCCATGCCGAACACACGATCAATGCTTCGACGTTTTCAGCGATGGTCACGGCTTCGACCCTGACCGATCCCTATGCAGTGGTGGCCTCTGCGGTGGGAACCCTGGCGGGGCCCCTTCATGGGGGAGCCAATGAGGAAGTTTTAGCGGTGCTGCAAAAGATCGGCTCGGTGGAGCGGGTTCCTGAATTTGTCGATGACTGCGTTCAGAATAAGTGCCGCATTATGGGTTTTGGCCATCGGGTCTACAAGGTTAAAGACCCCCGTGCAATTATTTTGCAGCGGCTGGCGGAGGAATTATTTGAGGAGAAGGGCTACGACGAGTACTACGATATTGCGATCGCCCTGGAGAAGGTGGTGGAGGAGAGATTGGGACAGAAGGGCATTTACGCGAATGTGGACTTTTATTCCGGGTTAGTTTACCGAAAATTAGGCATCCCCAACGATTTGTTTACCTCGGTGTTTGCGATCGCGCGGGTGGCGGGGTGGCTAGCCCACTGGAAAGAACAGCTAGAAATCAATCGAATTTTCCGACCAACCCAGATTTATACAGGCCCCCACAATTGTCCCTACATTCCTCTCCACGAGCGACTTTGATGGGGGATTCCTAGGGGGCGATCGCCAACGGAACTCCTGCAACTCAATGATTAGACTCATGGGAGCCAAAATGAAGCTGGGTAAGGATTCTCGCTTCCGGGTTTCGGAATCTTAGGCGATCGCCGCTAACTTTACCCGTTTGATGTTGCCGTAGGTGCTGCTCCCGGATAAGATTTCCTGCATCAAACTGTCGCTTGGAGACGGGGGGATCGGCTAGGAGCGATCGCTAGCCGTACCGAGCATTGGTGAGAAGACGTTTCTCAATAGGGGTGCTGCGTGGTTGTGTCTGATTTTACCAATAATCAATAAGCCACTCCTACCAGTCGATGAGCTACTCCTATCAGTAAGCCTGCCACTCCTATCAGTGGATAAGTCACTTCTATCAGTGGATAAGTCACTTCTATCAGTGGATAAGTCACTTCTATCAGTGGATAAGTCACTCCTATCAGTGGATAA
>JAAUTE010000228.1 GCA_012031815.1 Chloroflexaceae bacterium | reverse complement strand
AGGGTCGACGGTTCGGGCCTCCACTAATCCTCGCTGAGGATTGAAACCTACTCGCGCTCTCCCCCCGCTCCCCCACGCCACTACCCGCCCCGACATTCCCCTCCACGCCCTGGTGATGTTGGAGTCGCGATCGCCGGGAGCCTTGGCGCAAATTGCCGACCTCAAGCAACAGGGCCATCCCGTAGCCTACGTCGGTGATGTAGTGGGAACCGGGTCTTCCCGCAAGTCTGCCATCAACTCCCTGCTGTGGCACATCGGCTCCGACATTCCCTACATCCCCAATAAGCGAGCGGGCGGCTACATTCTCGGCGGCAAAATTGCGCCTATTTTCTTTAATACCGCTGAAGATTCCGGAGCACTCCCCATTGAATGCGACGTTACTTCCCTAGAAACGGGCATGGTGATTACCATCTATCCCTATCGGGGTCAGATCGTCAACCAAGCCCGAGAAGTGATTTCCAGCTTTAGCCTCAAACCTGACACGATCCTTGACGAAGTTCGGGCTGGGGGTCGCATTCCCCTCCTCATTGGCCGCGCCTTAACCGATAAAGCCCGCACCGCCTTGGGATTGGGGCCAAGTCCTGCCTTCATCCGTCCTAACGCCCCCGCCGACAGTGGCAAAGGGTTTACCTTAGCGCAAAAATGGTGGGTCAAGCCTGCGGACTGCCTGGCGTCCGTCCCGGAACCTCCTGCGAACCGGTGATAGCCACCGTTGGTTCCCAAGATACTACGGGCCCCATGACCAGGGACGAGCTAAAAGAACTGGCCTGCCTGGGTTTCAATGCGGATTTGGTCATGCAGAGCTTTTGCCACACCGCCGCTTACCCCAAACCTGTCGATATCACAACCCAAAAGGAACTGCCGGACTTCTTTGCGACGCGAGGGGGCGTGGCCCTGCGACCAGGGGATGGCATCATTCACTCCTGGCTGAATCGGATGCTCTTGCCCGATACGGTGGGGACAGGCGGCGATTCCCACACCCGCTTTCCCCTGGGCATTTCTTTCCCGGCGGGTTCGGGGTTGGTGGCTTTTGCAGCGGCTTTGGGGGCGATGCCCCTGGATATGCCGGAATCGGTGCTGGTGCGTTTCCGTGGGGAATTGCAGCCGGGAGTCACCCTGCGAGACATCGTCAATGCCATTCCCTGGGTAGCCATGCAGCAAGGTAAGCTCACCGTCGCCAGCGCCAATAAGATCAACGTGTTTTCGGGCCGGATTATGGAAATGGAAGGCTTGCCCGCTCTCAAGGTTGAACAGGCTTTTGAATTGACCGATGCTACCGCCGAGCGCTCCTGCGCGGGCTGCACCATTAAACTTGGTGAGGAAACCATCAAAGAATATTTGCGCTCCAACATTGCTCTGCTCAAAAACCTGGTGGCTCGCGGCTATCAAGATGCCCGTACCATCCTGCGCCGCGCTGCCAAGATGGAGCAATGGCTGGCTGACCCGCAGCTTCTCTCTGGCGATCCCGATGCAGAATACGCCGATGTTATCGAAGTCGATCTCAACGCCATCAAAGAACCCATCGTTGCCGCTCCCAACGATCCGGATAATGTGAAACTTATGTCTGAGTGTGCGGGCGATCGCATTGATGAAGTGTTCATTGGGTCTTGTATGACCAATATTGGGCATTACCGAGCGGCGGCCAAGGTCTTGGAAGGAGCGGGGCCGGTGAAAGTGCGCCTGTGGATCTGTCCGCCGACCCGCATGGATGAGAAGCAACTGCGAGAGGAAGGGGTTTATGGGACGTTTGCCGCAGCGGGGCGAGGACGGAGATGCCTGGCTGTTCCCTGTGCATGGGCAACCAGGCGCGGGTGGGCGATGGGGTAACGGTATTTTCCACTTCAACCCGCAACTTCAACAACCGCATGGGCAAAGGGGCGCGGGGTTTACCTCGGTTCGGCGGAATTGGCAGCGGTCTGCGCCTTACTCGGACGCATTCCCACCGTTGAGGAATATATGAGCGCTGTCACCGAAAAAATTGACCCCTTTGCCAGCGATTTGTATCGTTACCTCAATTTTGACCAAATTGTGGGGTTTGAGGATGAAGGACGGGTGATTCCCCTGGAACAGATGCCTCGCATTGAGGAGATTCTGGGGATGCCTGTCGGCGCGCAGTAATCCAAACAACTGGTTTTGAGGAGGAGCCTGCTTGACCCGATGTTGCCAGCGATCGCCGATTTCGGATCGAGCAATCCCTCTTGAGGAGTCAATCGGAACGTAGAGGTCAAAGTTAGCGCTAGAAGCCCAAAATAAGAAAGCCTTATGGGATCTGCTAGGGTGAAACTTAAATCTTTCTGCCTGTTGTTGGCTGCTTCAACCTTAATTGCAGTTGCTCAGTCCTATAATAACCTACTGCCGCTGCCCCAGACCCTACTCCTTGTTCAGCCCCGCCTAGCCCAGGATATCGCTCCGGAAGAACCAGACCTCGCTCCCCAACTAGACCCAGACCTTGAGGGGGAAATCCTCGACGAAGAAAGCCACTTAGTGTCGGAACGGGCCCAGCTCCTCATCTACATTGGTTTGGGAATCTTGGGGAGCGTCGCGATCGCAGCGGTGGGATTTCTCTCGCGACGCCTGGGCTATGCCCTGATTTTCGCCTCGGTGCTGACCTTAATCGCGATCGCCTTATTTTCAGTACGCTGTAGGCTTTGGTAAGCGAGTTGTTCGGCTTTGACCCAGCGCTGAAACTCCAAAATTGCCTGGCTGTAGCGTTCTGCTCCCAGTGCTGACACGTTGTTGTGCCCCGCCTGGGGAATCAGGAGCAGCCGCTTGGGCGATCGCGCCGCTTCGTAGAGGATTTCGCTCATCTGGGCCGGAACAACGTCATCTGCTGTCCCATGAATGAACAATAGCGGCGATCGCACGGCTCGAATTTTACCCAAAGAGTCAAACCGCTGGGTTAACAGCCAGGAAATGGGGAATAAGCGATAAGCGGGCCGGATTTGCCCCAAATCCTGAATTGAAGTAAAGGTTCCCTCTAGAATTAACCCTGCCACTTCTGGGTAACGCAAGGCCAGCTCAATGGCGATCGCCCCTCCCCAAGGAATGGCCGTAGACAAAATGTGATCGGGCCCGATCTGTCGCTCTCGGAGGAGATAATTCCAGGCCAGGCGAGCATCCTCATAAACCTGCTTTTCCGTGGGAAAATTCCCCTTGGAATGGCCGTAGCCGCGATAATCAATAAGCAACACCGAAAAACCCAGGGAGCGAAACTGTTGGGCCTGGTTCAAGTTTCCGCCCACATTGGAGCCATTGCCGTGTAGATACAGGATTACGTCGGACTCCGGGCCCTTCGGCAAGCACCAGCCATGAATGGTCGCCCTGGTCTGGCCGGGAACGGGGAGCCAAACTTCCTCGTAAGCCACGCCTAAAATTGTAGGAGTCACCTCCCAGCGGTTAGAAGGCAGAAAAATCAAGCGCTGCTGCCAAAAATAGAGATATAAGCAAATCCCTAGATAAATCGTCGCTGCCAGACCGCCAAGGGTTAGAAAAAACTTCGGTACAGAACTCATTGTATTTCAGCTAGCAGTGCAGGAATCATCAAGGCGATGTCTGCCCAGCTAATCCCAACCGCTTCTATCTTGGCTTAGAATTGCCGGGCTAGCCAGTCGTCCAGGAGAAAGAATTGCGATCGCGCCGGATGAATCCCTCGGTGTGACCGTTCAGGCTAGGGGCGGCCGGCGTTGATGCCACTCGGTGGATTGCTCGTAGCCGTAGGCGACTTGCAGGAGGGACGCTTCTCCCAACACTTTACCAATCAGTTGCAAGCCAATGGGTAATCCCTGGCTGTCAAAGCCGCAAGGTAAACTGAGGGCAGGTAATCCGGCTAAATTTACAGGAATAGTCATTAAATCTAGTAAATACATGCTAAGGGGGGTCTTCCGTTTTTCTCCCGCCTTAAAGGCCGTTGTGGAGAGGTGGGACAGACTAAAACATCGACGCTCTCAAAGGCCGCTTCAAAGTCCTGCTTGATCAGGGTGCGGACTTTTTGCGCCTTGAGATAGTAAGCATCGTAGTAACCGGCTGACAGGGTGTAGGTTCCCACCATAATCCGGCGTTTGACCTCAGTTCCAAAGCCTCTAGCGCGGGTTTTTGCATACATTTCCACCAGATTAGCCGCCTGCTCTCTTATGCCAAACTTGACGGCATCGTAGCGGGCCAAATTTGCCGAGGCTTCTGAAGGCGCGATAATGTAGTAAGCTGGAACTCCCGCGCGAAAGCGAGGACAGGAAATGTCGCTAATTTCTGCGCCCAGCTTCTTAAGTTGAGCGATCGCCTCTGTTACGGCTGCGGCCACTTCCGGGTTGAGTCCTTCCCCAAAGGTTTCTTGAATAACGCCGATTTTGACGCCTTTGAGGGTTAATTGGGGGTTCAAGGCTCGGCTGTAGTCGGGAATTTCCACGTTTAGGCTGGTCGCATCGTTGGGATCGTGGCCGGCGATCGCCCCCAGTAAAATTGCCGCATCTTCCACGCAGCCAGCAAAGGGCCCGACTTGATCCAAAGACGACGCAAAAGCCACCAGGCCAAAGCGAGACACCAGGCCATAGGTGGGTTTCAGTCCCACCACGCCGCACAGGGCCGCTGGTTGACGGATGGAGCCGCCTGTATCGGAACCGAGGGCGATGGGGGTTTCTCCTGCTGCCACCGCCGCCGCCGAACCACCGGACGACCCTCCCGGCACGCACTCCAGATTCCAGGGGTTGGCTGTCCGCCCGAAGGCTGAATTTTCCGTAGAGCTGCCATGGCAACTCATCTAGGTTCGTCTTGCCCACCATCACGGCTCCGGCGGTCTGCAAGCGCTGGGTGACGGTGGATTCGTAGGGCGGCACAAAGTTTTCTAAAATCCGCGAGGCACAGGTAGTACGAATGCCCTTGGTGCAAAGATTATCTTTGATGGCAATGGGGATGCCCGCGAGCCAGCCAATCGCTTCTCCCGCAGCAATTTTGGCATCCACTTCTTTGGCAGCGGCGATCGCAGTGTCAGCGGTAATCTGCAAAAAGCTATGAACTTGCGGTTCCAGGGCGGCGATGCGATCTAGGGTTTCGGTGGTAATCTCCAGGGCCGAGCGGTCTTTGCGGACTAACTGGTGGTGCAACTCGCGAATGGATGCCATAGGTTTACGTGGGGGGTCTCTCCGTCTGTGGCCCTCCATTTTAAGGGACAACCGCCAGGGCTTCACGCTAAGAATCGCGGCGCTGCCAATCCTAACCCTTTAATCGGCGTTGGAAAAATAGGTGGGGCTGGTCACTTTTTGGATGCCGTCTTTGATGTCTTCGAGATCGATATAGCAATCGGCATAGTTAATCAGGCGATCGCTGGTCATGGAGCGCAACCCCACAATTTCAACCCGAACGCCTTTGTAGCTCACTGCATCAACCGCATAGGCCAGATCTCCATCGCCGCTCACCAGAATCGCGGTATCGTAGTAAGGCACCAGGGTCAGCATGTCCACGGAGATTTCTACGTTTAAATCGGCTTTTTTGGAACCATCGGCAAATTGAATCAGGTCTTTAGAAACTACCCGGTAACCATTGCGGGCGAGCCAGAGGAGAAAACTATTTTGTTTGTCGTTGGCGGGATCGACTCCGGTGTAGAAAAAAGGGCGCAACAGGCGGGCTTCGGCGGTTAGACAGCGCAACAGCCGCAAATAGTCGATTTCAATTCCAAGTTGCCAGGCGGCATACAACAAGCTCTGTCCGTCAATGAAAATCGCAATCCGTCCGCGATCGATCGCACGAAACTGGGGACTGGTTTTTTCTAGCTCTAATTTTTTGATGGCTTTGTGGGCAGCTTCGGCGCTTAGGGATTTCCTGCTTCCTGAAGCGGTTAGATCTGTGGCGCGAGACCCATCCGATCGGAAAATATTCATTATTCTAAAGGGTTATATCGTTAAGGGGTTTATGGGAAACGGCGCAGGGGTTTAAAGAAGGTTTTCTAGAGAATAACTGGATAAAAAAGGGAGCGGGATAAAACAAATTTTCAGCTATCCCCTAGAGACTAGCGCAGAATCAACTCTTTTGTCTGGGACAATCGGATATTTTATAAAAGTTTTAGAGTTTGGTTTCTGAGCAACCCACCGCTATCAAACATCTTTACCGTCACAGGTTTCCTCGGAGTTCGACTCCGGGGAACCTGTAGCTGCCTTCCGCAGCCGCTCCCTAAAAAAATTAAACATTTTCTCATGTTCTTCGGGGTCTTTTCTGGA
>JAAUTE010000227.1 GCA_012031815.1 Chloroflexaceae bacterium | reverse complement strand
TGCGATCGCAATTAAATATAAGCGAGAGATAAATGAGCTGCACATAGCCAATTGTCTTCTCGTTTGATTCCTTCGCTCAACGCTTCTATGGCTAAATTTAAATTAAACTCTCGTACAGGATGCTCTTGAGACAATTCAGCTTCAATTAAAGCAATAACTGCAAAATTATTTAGATCGAGCGCAGTTTCAGGCTCTTCCCAGTTGGTTTTTTCAAGACATTCAGTAAGGGAAGATGGTAGAGAATCGCGACTAAATCCAGGAACAATTTCCTGGATGTAACTTTCGTAAAATGCTGATTGGGATGAAAAAAAGAATTCGCCATAGTAGCCAAAGCGTTAGCCAATTATAAGGTTATGAATGCTTCCTCGGCCTAAGCTACCGCAAAAGTTCCCCCCAGCCTTCCGAGAATCTACGCAAACAGGTCGCGGCGAGGGGTAAAATAGCGCGATCGCGGCGGTGAATGTGCAGCAGTTTGGCTAACGATGAAGCCACTCTTGCCAGTGGATGAGTCACTGCTATCAGTGAATGAGTCACTGCTATCAGTGGGCGAGCTACTGGTATCAGTAGATGAGTCACGGCTATCAACGGACGAGCTATTCCTATCAGTGGCTTAGTCGCTTGTGTCAGTCACCGAGTCGCTTCTATCCCCGATAACGCCACTCCCCTCAGCACTTCTTGCTTTTCCCCCTAAAACGCAGATCGGCCATGAACCTTGAAGGGTCAACGGTTCTCGCTTAAGTCTGTGGGAGCGAGCCGGAAATCCGTTTGGGTGGGATGCAACAGGTTCAGTCGAGCGGCGGCAATTTCTTGAATCAGGGTTTCTACTAATTAGTACCTTTCACAAAAAATTGCGGCTAGGTCAGGTTGCTGGTTGAGGGCTGTTTCTGTGAGCGGGCCGCTCTAGCTCATGCCGCCAAAAAAAATCCCCGGGCCTTGGTTGACTCGTCCCATCTCCCTCAGCCACCGTTCCCATCAGCACAATGCGCTGTTGTAGGGATTGCGGCAAGCGGCGAGCCACCCGATCGGGAACACCATCACCGTAGATGACATGACCCCGACCGACAATCACAACGACCTGATTATCGGGATTGGCCTGCCAAAATTCGGCGATCGCTTCGGCCATGGTTTCATCCCACAACACCTGAGCCGCAAAAACCGCTCAAATCCTGCTTCATCTTCAGCCGACCGGCCGTGGGCCGCATAGGTCTCCCGCAAACGCTCTCGATAGGCTGTATTGTCCAGATTAATCGCCGAAAGTGCGGGGATATAGCGCCGATCTGCCTCGGTTAAACTCTCTAACCCGCCACGGGGCAACCTGACGAGTTACTTCCGATGGCGTGTTGATGGCTAACACCGGAAGCTGCTCCGCTCTGGCAAACCGCAATAAAGGCGCGTAAAATTCCCAATCAAAGCCCCAACGCTCATCGTACTCCGTTTGCTCGCGCAACTGCTTTTCCTCTATTTCTCCCTGCAAATAGCGATTCAATACTTCCTGAAACGGTCGCTGAAACATCTCCATCGCGATCGCCACGGGGGACTGCTGCTGGAGCGATCGCACAATTGCAAGCTGCGCGGCATGGTCTTGGGGGCTGTCGTGGGTTTCTCCCAGGTAAACAATGTCAATCCCCTGGAGTTGCCGCAAAATCTCGCTATGGGTGAGAATCGGCTGGGAATTAGCCGCAGAAAAGGGCAGCAGTGGCGCGCAGCCAAGACCCAGGAGTAAAAAACCTAACCAGCGGGCTAGCTTGGGCAGAATTACAAGTCCAATCAATTTTTTTGCAGGCATGGCAGACAAACAAACACCAAACAAGCAGACTGACTCTACCTTACCTCCCCTGGCTAAACAAAGTCATTTCGACTTTGTGTTACCATCAAACCCATCAAATCATTGAGGGAAAGTTATGGCAACCCTTAAACAGCGTCGCCCCCAAAATGTGGCCGGAAATTTTTACGTTGATAGTACTTGTATTGACTGCGATACCTGTCGCTGGATGGCTCCCGAAGTTTACAGTCGCCAGGAAGGCCAATCAGCGGTTTTTCAGCAGCCAGAGGACGAAGAAGCCTACTATCGCGCCTTGCAAGCCCTCCTGGCCTGTCCCACCGCTTCCATCGGCACAGTGGAGAAACCCCAGGACATTAAAGCTGTACAGCGCACTTTTCCCCTGCTAGTTGCCGAAAACGTCTATCACTGCGGTTACCATGCCGCCTCGTCCTATGGGGCTGCCAGCTATTTAATTCAGCGTCCTAGGGGCAATATTCTGGTTGATTCGCCTCGATTCGCACCGCCCCTGGTTAAACAACTGGAAGCAATGGGGGGCGTCCGCTGGCTTTACCTCACGCACCGCGACGATGTGGCCGATCATCAAGCCTTTCATGAGCGTTTCGGCTGCGATCGCATTTTGCACTGTGATGAGATTGGTGAAGGTACTCGCGATGTGGAGATTCAACTACAAGGGCAAGAGCCGTATCTATTAACTGAAGATGCGATGATTATCCCCGTTCCCGGCCACACCAAAGGTCATACTGTCTTGCTTTATGGCGATCGCTTTCTGTTTACGGGCGATCATTTAGCTTGGTCGGAGCGTTACGGTCATTTGGCTGGTTTTCGGGATGTTTGCTGGTATCGCTGGGACGAATTGGTCAAGTCCACTTACAAGCTACAAAAATACCGCTTTGAATGGGTTTTGCCGGGTCACGGGCGGCGCTACCATGCAGATGCCGAAACCATGCAGCAACTTCTAGCCAAAGGCCTGACCTGGATGCAAGCTCAATAGGGGCTGTCTTGTTTGCGATCGCAAGTGCGTGGTGTGGGGGCGATCGCCCAGTCACCGATTTTTCAGCCAGGTTCATGCACTAAAACCGCATACCAGTATTGCCTTATCGCCGGCATTTTCCCCTTGCCCATCCCCATTCCTCAACTCCGACAGAAACTTCGGAACCAGGCTGCACATTGCCACGGGAGAGATCGACCAGAGTGACAGCGGTTGCCCCTTGAAAAGCTCCGGTATAAATCGGTTGTCCCTGGGCGTTGGTACTGCTAAAGGTAAGATTTGTAGTTTGTGCCGGTAGCCCGGAGCGCTCCCAGCGAATCAGAGTAAATCCTCTGTCAGCAAACTCCGCCCTGTAAGCCCAACCATTATTCATGCGTCCCTCGCAGAAGAGCGGTCGAGAAACAGGGGGTCGAGAAGGCGGTACGGTTCCACCAGTAGTGATGCCGCATGTTCCCGTAGAAGTTCCCCACTCTTCAACACTGATAGAAATCTGTGAACCCTGGCTGACATTGCCGCCGGATAGATCGACTAGGGTGACAGCGGTTGCTGCTTGAAAAGCCCCGGTATAAATGGGTTGTCTCTGGGCGTTGGTACTGCTAAAGGTAAGATTTGTGGTTTGTGGCGGTTGCCCGGAGCGCTCCCAGCGAATTTGAGTAAAGCGCCCATCAACAAACTCCGCCCTGTAAGCCCAACCATTATTCATGCGTCCATTGCAGAAGAGTTGCTGGGCAGCACTGGCAGATTGTTTGTGCACCATAAGTAGCCCAATAGTCATTAACCCGGTTGCCAAGGCGGCCGTGTAACCTTGCAGGTTCTTAAAGCTCATGCTTATTTGTCCTTACGTTTTACTAATTTGACTAATATAGACAGAAAATACTTGATGACGCCGAAAAATCTCTTGCTGAATTCACCTGTTGTCAGCAGAATTAGTCTATCATCGATGGCCGCTGGTCAGTTAAATGTAATGTTTCTTCAGTCCGCGATCGCCCATTGAGACTTGAGATGATTAGCAATTGCCACTCGTCAGTTAGATACAAACCCTACCCCCACGAGGGGGAGCATCCCTATTGTCAAGACCTCCCAGGGGTGTCAGTGATCGGGCTTCAAGGCTTCAAATTTTTCAGAATGAATCGCTTCCTATGACAATCGGAAGTTGACGCCACCAACAGTCCTCAAATTCTTATTTTTCCGTGAATTAAGAGCGAACTCAAGGAAATCGCAGCCCAAAATTGCTAAACGGCGGCGAAGGGGCTTAGAATCAGCATAATAGATTAAAATAGGGCATTCTTAAAGTCAGCGCCACCAGAAGCAACTTTAAAGGAGCTTTTCGATATTTAGCCGTTAATTTATCCCCCCAGCGCCAGCGCTCACAGAGCAGCTTGCACAAGAGCAAAAACCTGTGCCAATATGGATATTTGTGAAAAAACAACATCCGCAATTTAATCTCACCCCCCAGCAATCATGGCAACCAAGAAGGGCGTCCGCATCATCATCAACATTGAATGCACCGAATGTCGGAGCAATCCCAACAAAAGATCCCCAGGAGTCAACCGTTACACCACCAGCAAAAACCGCCGCAACACCACGGCCCGCCTAGAGCTAAAAAAGTTTTGTCCCCACTGCAACCGCCACACGGTTCATAAAGAAATTAAATAATCTTGGCCCTAGGCAAGTTTTTTCCCTATCCTCATCCTCGATTTTCCCTAAAGTAATCTATGGCTTACTATCGCAAGCGACTCTCCCCCATTAAACCCGGCGACCCCATCGACTACAAAGACGTGGAGCTACTGCGCAAATTCATCACCGAACGGGGAAAAATCCTGCCCGACGCATCACTGGACTGACCGCTCGCCAACAGCGGGACTTAACCACCGCCGTCAAACGCGCCCGCATTTTAGCCCTGCTGCCCTTCATCAACACAGAAGGTTAAACGCTAGGTTGAAACGTTCAGTCGTTTAACCAAACTATCGGGAGGGCGTATTTCCATGCGCCCTTAAATTTGTTCGGCAGTACCAGCGAGAGGGTCGGTCGAACCGATAAACTGGATAAGTAATCTTGGAATAAGCCCTAGAGTACGGAGCTAGTGGAAAAAGGAACGCTGGTTGAGTTTAGACATCAAGGGGAGCGCCGTCTTGCCGTTATTGACCGCCCCGAAGGAAAAAAGGACTGGATTGCGCTTGATGAAAACGGCCAAACCCACAAGTTGCGATCGCAGCGCATTGACTATCAAATTGGGGGCGGCCCTTACCAATCCAAAGAAATTCCCGCCTTTCTTGCCGAAGTAACGCCCTATCTCGATCCTTCTAGCCTGGAGGTTGCCTGGGAACTGCTGGTACGAAGAAGGAGAAGCCGCCAGTATTGGGCAAATGGCCCAGCTATTGTTCTCAGAACAAAGTCCTCCAGTCTGTTACGCCGCCTATCTGCTGCTTTCTGACGACAAAATCTATTTCAAACATAAGGGCGATCTCTACGAACCCCGTCCTACCTCCCAAGTCGAAGAGATCAAGCACCAGCTTGCCGTGGAAGCCCAGCGCCAGCGGGAGCGAGCTGAATTTTTAAGCCGTATTGACCGGGCAAGACAGGGAAAAACGGTAGATTGGAGTCAAGACCGCGCCCGTCTCGAAATCCTCGAACGCTTCGTCCTTCAACCGGAAAGTCCCTCCCGACAAGCTATGGAAGTTTTGGAATTATTAGAGCGATCGCAGACGCCACAAGCGGCTTTTGAGCTAATGGTCGAGCTGGGGTGGTGGAGCAAACATGAAAATTTGTTTCTCCGTCGCAGTGCTTACCCTTTGTCCTTCCCGAAAAAGGTACTAGATGTGGCACAGCAATATTGGCAATCTCCCCCGCCCGATCCCGATCCCGGTCGGCTGGATTTAACCCACCTCAAGGTTTACACCATCGACGATGAAAGTACGATGGAAATCGACGATGGGTTAAGCGTTGAGCTGTGCGAAGATGGTTCGCAACGGTTGTGGATTCACATCGCCGATCCGACGCGCTTAATGTCGCCGGGAGACGAGTTAGACTTGGAAGCCAGGCGGCGCAGTACCAGCCTGTACTTGCCCACAGGAACCATTTCCATGTTCCCCAAGGAACTGGAAGAGCGCATGAGTCTGGAGCATGGCAAGGAGCGGCTTGGCCTGTGTGTGGAAATTGATCTGGATCCTCAGTGCCGAATTACCGGTACAAGGTTGCGGCGCGTCATTGCGACGGCGCAGGCCGTGCCGGTGAAGCGGATGGGAGATGCCGCCAGCACGAACGCCGGATTGCAACAGGTCTGGGATATGGCAGGCCCTATTCGCCGCGCATTGGGAAAGCAGGTGGATACGGTAGCGCAGGACAGCCGGGGCGGCAGATCGGTCTGAGGATGAGGCCGCATCCGTCAGGGCCGCGAACGGCGCGCCAAAAATGTCTGCACCATTGCGGGCGCATGATGCCGTGGCC
>JAAUTE010000226.1 GCA_012031815.1 Chloroflexaceae bacterium | reverse complement strand
TGCACGTCTAGCTAGCTTTTGCTCCTTTCTCACCATGCCTATTCTGAGCCTTCAAACTTTTGTACTTTTGCCTGTTCATTTTTTAACTCTCTCTTCTCTTCTCTCTGCCGTCTGCTTCTTGGCTGCGATTGCTTCCTTCCCTCTCACCAGCTTTCGGCTTTTCTATTCGCGCTCTCCTTCCTCTATTCAGTTTTACTTTTTCAAAAGTTTGCATTTGTGCAAGTTCAAAATACTCCGCCTTTTCATCCTTTTGCACGTTCAATCTGCTTTTTGTTCTCTTCTCGCTATACTCGTTTTGAATCTCCTTGTCAGGAATTTTAAGTAATTTGGAGGTTAAGACGATGACAGAAGCGGCATTCATCCGAAAATTCCTGTAACTCTTGTATTGAGTTGCGCTAAACTCCTCGTGAAGTTACATAGAGACCAAGGAGTTATTACTGAGCTACCAGGGTCAAGCCTCTTGCCCTAGCCAACAAGCCAACCTTAAACAATGCACGATCTTCAACTCTCATTGTTTTCAAATTTAGACGATCCGCTTCCCGCCGTAGCTTTCCACCCGAACTACCTGTCCGAAGCTAAAGCCGATCGCCTTTTCGAGCATTGTCTTGCCCTTGATTGGCAGCAAAATCATTTTTCGGTAGGAAACAAAATCATCCCCCTCCCGCGCCTGGAAACCCTGTACGGGGATAGCCCAGCAATTTGCTATTCGTACTCCGGGCAGGTAACCCTCAAGGCCAGACCCTGGACACCAGAGTTGGAACAATTACGCGATCGCCTGGAGCGGGATTTTGGCTTTTCTTTCCAGGCCGTTGTGGGCAACCTTTACCGAACCGGGCAGGATTCCATCGGCTGGCACGCCGACGACGAACCCTCCCTCGGCCCGCAACCCGCGATCGCCAGTATCAGCTTGGGAGCCACTCGGCGGTTCCGGCTCAAACCCAAGACCGGGAGAGCCGCTCATGCCTTCGATCTGGGGCATGGCAGTTTGCTCCTCATGCTCCCTGGTTGTCAGGAAGACTGGCTCCACGAGGTTCCAAAAACCACCCGCCCCATCAAACAGCGCATAAACCTAACTTTTCGCCCCTTTTTCTGACAGTTCCCCAAATTTAGCGCTCCACCACCGCTCTCGCGACCAGAAAAACACGGCATCCTTGTGGTTTTTCTGCTGGCGGGCTGTTGGGTCTGAACAGCGCAGCATTTTCTTCGCCTGCCCTTCCTTCTGATATTGATACTCTTCCAACAATTTTCCACAAACTGGACAAGGATACTCAGATTTACTGCTGACAGTTTCCGTTTTCGTCCGCTCCTTGCCTCCTTGAACCCATTTTCCGCCTGCCTTGTTGTAAAACAGCACAATATCCTCACAACCTGCCTCACACTTCAGAAAATAGGGTTTGGCTAGCTTTTTCGAGGGGCTATGATGATACTTAACGGCTCCTGGCACTGCGGGCAAAGTACCTCTGAGCGATCGCCTTTGCCAGTGCGTGGAGTGCGATTGGCTTTGCCAGTGCGCGGGGCGCAATCGCGTTTCGGAGATGCTGACGAGGTGGGGGCGGGCTGGTGGTAGCGGAATGACTTCGCGGTGGCAGTTTTGCCAGGCCTGGTGCAGCGCCGGTTCCCAGTAAGAGCGATTCCACTCGCTCACATATCCTTGCCAGTCCTTTTGACCCTCGGCAATGTCATCCAATTCCGCTTCCATTTGCGCTGTCAGTTCCGTTCCCGCAATTTCGGGAACGGCTTGAGCGACAAATTCATCTACTTGCATTCCCAACGGCGTTACCTGCAATTTCCGCTGCTTTAGTTCCACATAACCCCGCTCTTTCAGGGTTCTAACCGTTGGGGCATAGGTTGAGGGCCGGCCAATGCCACTCCGTTCCATCGCCTGCACCAGTTTTGGCTCCGTATAGCGCGGCGGCGGCTGGGTTTGCTTCTTTTCGCTTCCTGCTTGCTTCAAGGTTAACCCCTGACCCTGATTGAGGACGGGTAACAGGGTATCGTCGCTGATGTCCTTCCAATACCGGGTGTAGCCCGCAAACTCCAGCACCTGACCCCTGGCCTGCCACTGGATGTCCCCCGATTGAGTAATTACCTGGGTTTTGCACAGGCGGGCGGGACGGCAAAGGGAGGCGACGGCTCGCTTCCAAATCATGACGTATAGGGAAAACGATTCGGATTCCAGAGACGCTCGCAAGTCAGCTGAGGGCAGGAAAACATCCGTGGGGCGAATGGCTTCATGGGCTTCTTGAGCGTTTTTGGTGCTGCGGTGGCGGGTGGCTTGCTCCGGCAGGTTCTGCGGGTCTCGCTCTTGCAGCCATTTCCTCACCGATTGGCAGAATTCTTCGCTCAATGCGATGGAATCCGTCCGCATGTAGGTAATTAAGCCTGCTTCATACAGCTTTTGCGCTAGCTGCATGGTTTTCTCCGGGCTGAATTTGAGCTGCGCCCCGGCTGCCTGCTGCAAGGTTGAGGTCACGAAAGGCGGCGGTGGTGATTTGTGCGCCGTTTTCTGCTGGATGCTGAGGATTTGGTGGAGTCGGGTTTGGGCGATTTGCACCAGCCGCTCTGCCTCTGCCTGGCTGGTAACCCGGCTGGATTCTGTTGGGTTGGCGCTTTTTTCTGCCGCTTCGTCGGTTTCTACCGCTGAGTCTGCCTCTGCGTGACTGTGGGAATTAGCTCCCGTTTTGGCGCATGGGGACGTAATAGAAGGCGCGGAACCCTTCCTGGTAGTCCACCCACACCGACCAGTAATCAACCGAGCGAAAGCTCTGAATTTCCCGCTCTCGCTGGCACAGGAGGTGTAGGGCAGCGGTTTGAACCCGACCGATGCTTTTGGCCCCAATATCCAACTGCCACAGCAGCGGCGACCCCTGGAACCCGACCAATTTGTCCAGACAAGCCCGCGCCTGGGCTGCCCCCACTAGGTTGGCATCAATGCGTCGGGGATTACTTAACGCTGCCCTCACTGCGGCTGGTACAATTTCCGTGACCACAACCCGTTCCGGGTTCTTCAGCTTTAACACCTGCTGCAAGTGCCACGAGATGAACTCTCCCTCGCGATCACCATCGGTGGCCAGGATGACGCGTCGCGCCCGCTTGACCGCTTGTTTGAGTTGAGAAATGGTCTGCTTGGCTTTGGGATTGCGCTCCACGTAGCGACAGACAACAGCACTATCTTGGATGTCAAAGCCGAGATTGTCCGTGCCATCCTTCGCTAACTCACGGATGTGACCCATACTGGCTAGAACCTGCCAGTCAGCCCCCAATATCTTCTTGTAGGTCTTTATTTTACCTGGCGACTCAATTAACAGCAGGTTTTGACTCACCCGGATCTCCTCTCCTTTAAAGGACTCAGATCAGCAGCAGTTTTCCAACCCATCAGTTCAAATATACCATTTAAGGCAATTACCGCTCACAAATATAAATTAATTTCACAATTTTAGGCACAAGAACAATATTATTTAGTCGTTCTTCGAGCCTCGTTAATTCTTTTTAAATCCATTCTTTGTTCGTGATCGCAGCTTTCCCCCAAGCACTATTTTCTTGATAATGCTTACCAACTTCGATAAGGGCAGTTTCATACACTTGAAATTGGCGATCGTGTTGAGGAGTTGTTTGCGAAGGTTAGCTAGCTGGTGGTTTTCATTTTAGTGCAAATATGCCAACTTGGCGGCAACTCCCTCCACGCCTCCATTGGCGATCGCCTTCACCGTCTCCAGGCGAGCTTAAAGGAATTGGAAATTGAGCTGGAGGTAGAACGGCTTGGCGCTGAAGTAATTCGCTCACAAATCTGGGATTTCTATCCAACTCCAGCCAGCCTCGCCCAGAAAATGCTTGATTTAGCTCGCCAAAGCTTTTGCCTTAAGGAAGCGACCCGCCGCCCTTTTGAAGTATTGCCTGACACGACCGTCCCGACTCGATTAAGCTGTAGATACAAGTTCAAGGGGAATACTGATGCTTGCCGACTCCCAAGCCTGGACAGTTGGAGATCTTCAAACCCTGCCGGATGATGGTGGCTGGTTGCGCTATGAAATTATTGACGGAGAATTGTTCGTGACTCGCGCTCCCCACATTCGCCATCAAGACGCCGCCAGCCGTCTCAACATCTTCCTGGGAATTTGGTCGCAGGCGACGCAACTGGGCAGCGTTTTCCAAACACCCGGCGTTGTCTTCTCTCCCACTGATGCTGTCATTTCCGATGTCGTTTGGATTAGCCGCGATCGCCTTGCCAAGGGGCTTGATAATGCCGGACATTTGACGGTTGCTCCCGAACTGATTGTCGAAATTCTTTCTCCTGCGATCGCAACGAACAGCGTGACCAAGACCTCAAGCTTCAACTGTATTCTCGGTTCGGGGTTCAGGAATACTGGATTGTCAGTTGGGAGCGGCAAACTATCGCTATTTATCGCCAAACAGACGAGGGATTAAAATGGGTTACTACCCTTAGTCAAGAGGACATTATTACCTCACCATTGCTACCAGGGTTCAGCACACCCGTTGCTCAAATTTTCCCAGCAAACTTTGCCTGACAAAATGGGGCTTTCTCACAATCGAGGCAATTTAGTACTAATTGCCATCCCTTGTCCATTATCAACGCTTCAATGGCTTCTGCATCTGAGGCTTGAGCATAAGCCTGTAATACAACGGCTGACAGCTCATTGCGCTGGGGCTACGGGCGGATGTTCTTTATCCGATGGAGCATACAGTTGTCCCAGTTCTTCTTGGAACTCTTCATCAAATAATAAATGGCGAATTTCTCGCAAAAACCGCAACAATTTGGCTTTTCTGAGTTTATTAGCAATTTTTTCTGCAATGGACAGGTTAACCGGAGGATTCCAGAGTTTGGGGCCCATTTTTCGGCATCTAGTCTTAATACAGTTTCTTTAGCTCATCTTGCCCTGGCTCTTCTGGCCTCGCTGTTTTATTACTGAATCGGTGCTCTAGGGGGCGGCGGGTTTACGGGAAGTAGCCCCTAAGGGGAACCGTCCTAAGAATTGCAACTAATGAACTGACTGCTGCGTCTTGAAGGGGCATCTCCTGCGGTGAAATTGAGGAAAAACGAAAAACATGGCTAAGTGTGGACTGGGTTGGATAAACAAGCAGCATGGAAGCCTTGCTTGGGGAGCAGTGCTAGTGCTAGTCGGGCCACTGCTGTCTCCTGTCGGGGGGCCGCTCATCCAGGCCCAGGAAACCCGGCAGCGTTCAGCACCAACCTTGTACGTTAATCCCCGCGCCGGGTCAGACCGAAACTTTGGCAGTGAAAGTTCACCCTACAAAACTATTACCCGCGCTTTACAGTCCGTCCAACCCAATGGAACGATTATCCTTGCTCCTGGAACCTACAGTCAGAATAGTGGCGAAATATTCCCTTTAATCCTCGATCGGGCGGTGAAACTTCAAGGTAACGTCAAGGAACGAGGCCGCAACGTTAATTTAGAGGGAAGCGGCGTTTTTCTCAGTCCCACCACGGCAGCGCAGCAAGTTACCCTAGTCGCCACTGCTGTCGCTGAGATTACGGGTATTACCTTGATTAATTCCCACCCACGGGGCTATGGCCTGTGGATAGAGTCTGCCAGCCCCGAAGTTAATAGTAATACCTTCTCCAAAAATCCCAGCGCCGCGATCGCCATTGTGGGAGATAGCCGCCCGCAAATCGGCAATAATTCCATTACTGGCAGTGACGGCAGCGGCATTTGGGTGAATGGCACAGCCCAGCCCCAAATTCGGGACAATTTAGTTGCAGAATCCGATTATGGCATCAGTATTGCCGATCGCGCCCTTGTCCACCTGGAGAGCAACCAGCTCAAAGGCAACCGCATCGGAACCTTAGCGGCAGGTCAATCCAGGGCCGTTTTGCGGGGTAATGTCATTGAAAATTCCCGTGAGGCCGGTGTCATGGCTGTCGCGGCGGCCCAGCTCGATCTGGGGACGGCGGCCGACCCTGGCGGCAATATCTTTCGCAATAACCAGGGCTTCGATCTCCAAAATCGCAGCCAATCGCCGATTGCGTCGGCAGGCAATCAGTTGAGCGGACGCACCGACGGAAAAATTTCCCTCGCCACTGCCGACACAGAATCTCGAACCAATACGCCTCCCAGGACAGCCAACCCGCCCCTCAATGAACTGGATTTTCGCCAGGTAGAGACCCGCCCCGCCAATCCTCCAGCCTCCCCACTTGCCCAAACTGCCCCCCCTTTCCCCCCCGCCCAACCCCAGCCGCC
>JAAUTE010000225.1 GCA_012031815.1 Chloroflexaceae bacterium | reverse complement strand
GTGATCGACTGCATTGGAGTTCTAGCGAAATTCCAGAATCTAGCAATCAAAGCCCGAAACGCGATCACAATAGCCCGATCGGCGATCGCTCATAGATTAACGCCGCCACGCCACGGACTAAAACGTTTGGGCCGCGGTCTAAAGTGTCTTTGCTACGGACTAAAGCGTTTGAGTCAGCGCCTAAAGCCTCTCCGCCACGGACTAAAATGTTTCCGCCATAGTCTAAAGCATTTGGGCCACAACCTAAAACGTTTCCACCACAGCCTAAAGCCTCTCCGCCACGGACTAAAACGTTTCCGCCATAGCCTAAAGCCTCTCCGCCATAGTCTAAAGCATTTGGGCCACAGCCTAAAATGTTTCCACCACGGTCTAAAACGTTTGGGCCACAGTCTAAAGTGTTTCTGCCACAGTCTAAAACGGTTGGGTCACGGTCTAAAGCTTCTCCGCCACAGCCTAAAGCCTCTCCGCTACGGTCTAAAACATCTCTGCTACCTGCGAAATCTGTATTCTACATGCCCAAAAACAGATCGAGTTCTACCAAAATGCCTCTAGAATGTCGATTCAGTAATGTACCCTGTTTAGCCAGTACCCCCCAATCTCTCAATCCCCCACTTCATTACTGCCATTGGTTAGGGGATCGCTGAGCCAACGGGCCGGGACAAATCAGCGATCGCCTAATTCTTCCGGGATTAACCGCGCCCCAAGCTTAAGCCCAACCGCTTAGATCCAGGGGTAAGGCACTGACCCGCCACTGCTCGGCCCCGATACGAACCGACTCCGCGACCGGCTCGCCCTCCGGGCCGCTCAAAATTAGGGACAGGGCCGCGCCGCTGCCAAAGCGGAAATTGATGCCATCTTCAGCTCCCGGCGTCAGGTTGAATGCAAAGGCAATTTCCGAAGCCGTTGTGGTATCCAGCCGATCGTTGGCTTCCAAACCCACCCCATCGACCAACTCCGCCCCGCGATCGCTCACAATTCGACCCCGATAGCCCTGGAGGCGATCGCCGCCCACCGCCCGCAAATGCCAGTTGCCCTCAGCCTCCTTCCACAGAAACAAGCCCGCATCCCCGGCCGGGTCGTACTCCGGCCGGCCGTAGGGCGTAGCTAAGGGAACCCAGTAGGCATTGGGCGTCTCCAGCAACGGATCGCCCAAATCCACCCGCGAAGGCTGCACCAACCCATCCTGCTCGTAGGCAAACCCAATGGGCCCAGCCTCAGCGCGTTGAATATCCAGCCCATCGAAAGAGCGCCCCACCTGACCGGTAATTTCCACCCCATTCTCCAACCGCCGCCAGCGATCGCCCTGGTCAAGGGAAACCGGCGTAAAGGTTGCTCCCCGCTCCGCTGCGATCGCCGTCAGTTCAACCTGGCGCGTTCCCAAGGTCTGGCCCCCCGTCCAGCGAAATTCTAAGTTACCTGGGGTTTCTCCCTGCCCGGCGAATAAACCCGCCTCCCCCGATTGGTGAGAAGGCCGCGCCCCCAATTCCGTCGAGTTCAAAATCCAGCCCCCCGGAGACAGATGGGACTGAACCC
Organism: Chloroflexaceae bacterium; assembly: GCA_012031815.1. Classification (GTDB taxonomy): domain Bacteria; phylum Cyanobacteriota; class Cyanobacteriia; order Cyanobacteriales; family JAAUTE01; genus JAAUTE01. The sequence goes on along the minus strand of JAAUTE010000225.1, from coordinate 4,691 downwards.
GACCGACGTGCAACTGCCGAGGATTGGCTACCCCATCTTGGGTCACGGACAGTAGCGCCCTCCCACCGGGAGCCAGGGAAAAATTCACCCCGTCTAAGGTATTGGTACGGGAACTGAGGGAAAAGCCAAACTCCTGGACGGTTAGGCGATCGTTCTGGCCCTCCAGGGAAACCCCCGTCACCGCTGAGAGCGCCTCCGTTGCCACCAGATTAATCGTAAATCAGTTCCCTCGGCGGTTCCCAGATGGCGCAGGAAATAGGGGCCGTCAAAAGTTTCCTGCCACAGAAAAATCCCCGCATCCTGCCCAACTTCAATGTCCGGCGCTCCCGCCACAAACGGCCCCGACGGCTCTAGAATCTCGATAATCTGATTAGCCCCAATATTGGTCAAGCGCTGCTCCAACCCGCTCGGCCACTGGATTAACAGTTCATCAACGATCCGATTTTCTCCCAGGCCAAAGTGAAGGCGCGAGAAGTTTTGGGCGTAGCGGTGCGTTTCACTGCCTCGTTCACGCAGTTGGGCTTTGCCCCCTGCTGTAGCGATGACCCGCGCCCCAATGCCATCTCGGTTAGAGGTCGTCCCTTGTAAATCTATCTGTAACCAGCGGTTCCCATTGCCCTGGTTGTGGAAGAGTTGCGCCGGCCCGTCTTCATTCAGCGGCGGGGGATAAGCCCCATTAGTGACCAAAAGATCCAAAAAACCATCAAGATCGTAGTCCGCCGCGATCGCCACATCTCCCAAACCCTGGAGAGATCCAGCGGCACCGCCCCCATCAGGAAGCGAAAGAAATGTGCCATCTCCCTGGTTTTCGTAATAGAGATTTGGTTGATTGGTTGCCGGATGGGTTCCCACAAGGTAGATGTCCACATCCATGTCGTTGTCAAAATCACCCGCTACTGCACTACTGGAACTGAAGGAATTGCTATTGATGCCGCGAGCCTGACTTTCGTCCACCAATCCCCGATCCGTATTAATCAGCAGCAGTTCGGGGCCGTCGGTCGTCCCCCGGCTAGTGTTGCGCTCGACATCAACACCAATGGTTTCAAAGGCGCTAATTGGCTCGGCTGCCTGCACGATCGCCGTGACCGAGGTACCAACCGTTGCAGACGTGGATGTGGATAGCTGCCAGCGCTGGGTTTGGGATCATAGCCGATGTACACGCCGATATCAACGCCGGGGGTGAACGCTGGCATCCCCGCGACTCGCGGGTCGTTTGCTGAAAGGGTAAACTCCAGCAGGCGGTTGTTTAAGCTCCCTTGCAGCCCCGGATCAAACTGAGCGCGATCGCTGACCAATTGGCTCAAAGTTATGCCACTAGCGCCGATGAAAATATCGTCGGGATGGTTAATTGGGGCAAAAAACAAGAATAAATTAAAGAAGACATCGCCGGGAGAGGTGAAAGCAAATCCCTGTTCCCCATTGCGAAATTGCAACTGCGCGCGAATCTCCTGGGAGGACGTGAGAGCGATGTCACTGCGATCGATTCCCTGCTGCACGAAGAGATCCGGTCGCAAATCGCCGTTAAAATCCGCTGCAATGAAATTCTTGGTTCGAGCCGTCGAATCCTGAATCAGGGTTGCCGTTACATCCTCAAACTGTCCCGAATGGATATCGTAAACGACAATCGGGCCGCCCCTTTCCTCCGGCCCGGTATTGACAATCACATCTAAGTGACCGTCCCCGGTTAAATCCGACAAGGTGGCAAACTGAGCGTCGGGGGAGGCGTAGCCTACGGCTTCATTAACGGACTCAAAGCGCCCTTGATTCTGGCGATATAAAGTGGAGGACGCCGATTGCCGCAGGCGGGCTAGCTGAAGCAGATCAAGCACCCCATCCTGGTCAAAATCTAGCCAAAGAGCGCCACGGGCGCTGGCTCCCGGCAGGTTTACTCCCAATTCAGCGGCTCGCTCGACAAATTCCCCCCCCTCGTTGACATAGAATTGGGAAGGCCCGAGGGAGGTTCCTTGGGCGGCTCCTGTGGTTTGTATCAGATCCTGGTCACCATCATTGTCGTAATCGCCAAAGGCCGCGCCGTGTTTGTCCCCCCTGGGTAAGGAACGGAATAGCTCTGCCGTCGCGTCCCGAAAAGTTCCGTTGCCTTGATTGAGATAGAGCGAGCCAACCAAGAAATGTCGGTTGAGCCAGAGGTCGGGCAAGCCATCACCATTGACATCGGCCCACTGAGCACCCCAGGAATCGCCGATATGACTGATGCCCGAAGCCGGAGTCACTTCTTCAAATAGCCTGGACTGGGAGGGGACATTGCGAGAGCCAATCCGTCCCTCTTCGGCCACGGCAGCAGCAGGGGTAGCCGCTAAACTGACCGCATTTTCTAGGATGAGCGACGTTTCAACTGGCTGATTAAACCGCTCCATCCAGTCGCTGTTGAGCAGTTCCGACCAATCGCCGGAGTTGATTCCCAGTGAATTACAGACAAGGCACATAATGTTCTCCTTACTGGTGAATTAAGCATGACAGGTTGAGAACAGACAAAAAAAGCCACAGTCGGCAACTGTGACCTAAAGGATGAGACCGGTTCGATATAAGGTGAATTTTGCTGGTTATGCAGCCGCAGGTGGCGATCGCCAACGGCTAGAGCGGACAGAATTGGGAGTCCATTCCAGGGCTTGGGCTAGATTTAGCGAAAAAAGCTCTACCCTTCCTAAAGCTAGAGAATGCGCTCAAGGGCGTCTTTTCTACTAGCTTTTAACGGGCAGTTGGGCCCGCTGCTTTCCAATTTCCCCAGCTATGAAACCAACCCCATCAAAGCCAGGACTTTACAATGGCTTCCGTGAATGCGCGGGTTAGTCCGGGTCGAATCCCCGATGTGGAAACAACGGGTATAAACTATCGGCAGTCTAAACAACGTTACCGGACTCTGTCAAGCCCCGACTGCCGAGCTAATTTTGCCCAAGGAGACCTTTGGGATATCTAGGGAACTTCCCTGAGAGGCAAATTTGGGAAACCCTATATGTTGTAGAAGTTGAATGGGCGTTGAGGGATTTGAACCCCCGGCATCCTGCTTGTAAGGCAGGCGCTCTACCGCTGAGCTAAACGCCCTTGCACTCGATCTAGCTTAGCACGGAGATTTTAAAATTGACTGGCTCAATCTAGGGAACCGATCGCCCTCAGAAACAGACTCGCAATGGAGTTATGGTTGCGAAGTTCTGCCCATGCCCTCTGGCTCCACCCACGACCGCTTAATTTGGCTGTTTTTACCCTTGGTTGCTGTCCTTAGCCTGACGGCCAGCCGCAGTTGGCAACTGAGCGCGATCGCCATCGGGGCTTATTTATTCAGCGGCTTCATGTTTGGCCCAGATCTCGACATTTACTCGGTGCAGTTTAAGCGGTGGGGGCCGTTGCGATTTCTCTGGTGGCCCTACCAAAAACGACTGCGCCATCGCTCCTGGCTCTCCCACGGATTTTTAGTCGGTACGGCACTACGGTGTCTTTATCTCCTCAGCATTGTGGCGATTATGCTGATTTTCGGCGCAGTCCTGGCGCAAACCCTCTGGGGATTGTCCTGGTCTGGGTCGTGGCTGACGCGCCCAGCCAGCAGGATTCCCGTTGCGGCCCTGGGATGGGGATTTTTGGGACTGGAATTGGGCGCAATGAATCACGCGATCGCCGATTGGGCCACTTCCCGCTGCCGCCGCCGCTCCCACGGGAAACCCCGGCGAAGGAAATAGGGCTTTGATGCTATGTTAAGAATTGGTGTTTGTTGCCTCCCAGGGGCCCAAGCCGGCTGGCTGTTGCTCATTGTCACTAGATCTTTCGGTAATCTATGTCTGAGGAAACCGTTCAGCAACCCTATCACTGCATTCTCCAAGCCCTCCAACACCTGATCGCGGTTGTAGCCCGCCTGCGATCGCCCCAGGATGGCTGTGCTTGGGATCTGGCCCAAACGCCGCAGACGTTGATTCCCTACGTGATTGAGGAAGCCTACGAAGTCGTTGATGCCATTCGCGGCGGCGATAGCCAAAAAATTGCCGAAGAATTGGGAGATTTGCTGCTGCAAGTGGTACTCCAAGCCCAAATTGCTAGCGAAGTTGGCTCCTTCGATCTCCAAGATGTGGCCCGCAGCATTGCCGACAAACTGATCCGCCGCCATCCCCATATTTTCGCCGACGCCCCCGCCTTAAACACGCCAGAGGAAGTCCGCCAGCAGTGGGACGCCATTAAAGCCACCGAAGCTGGAGAAACCGCAGAAAAAAGACAGCTCAGCCAGAAATTGGCCCAATATATCCGTACATTCCCGCCTCTGCTGGCCAGCGTTAAGATCTCTCAAAAAGCCGCCGTCGCCGGTTTCGAGTGGGAAAATGCCCAGGGCGTCTGGGATAAATTCCACGAAGAACTGGAGGAATTTAAAACCGCCCTCGCCACGGAAGCTAAGCCCCAACAACAGGCAGAATTGGGGGATTTACTGTTTACCCTGGTCAATATCGCTCGCTGGTACGATCTCGATTGTTCCGATGCCATTCACGGAACCAACGAACGCTTCATCAAGCGTCTGGGGAAGATCGAGGCGATCGCCAAGGGCCCGCTGAGCGATTACAGCTTAGACGAGCTACAAATCCTCTGGCAACAAGCCAAAGCCCAACTCCTCCTCGAAGATGCTGAACCCGTCTAGACTGCTATGACCGTAGAAAAGCCTGCCCCCAGCGATCGCGCGATCGCGCCTGTGCTCCCCG
>JAAUTE010000022.1 GCA_012031815.1 Chloroflexaceae bacterium | reverse complement strand
GCCGGACGAGACGCGGCGCGTGCCCCTTCCACCGCTACCGCAACCCCGCGCCCCCGCGGAGTGGCCCACGGCCGAGTTCATTGTGGGCAACCCGCCGTTTTTTGGGCAAGGGCCGGCTCCGCGACGATCTCGGCGATGGGTATGTCGAAACACTTCGCACCGCTTATTCTGAGGTCCCCGAAAGCGCCGATTTCGTGATGTATTGGTGGCAACAAGGCGGCGCGTCTCGCCTCGAGGCCGGATCCAGCGCTTCGGCTTCATTACGACCAATTCGATTAAGCAGACCTTCAACCGCCGTGTCGTCGCGGCTGCGTTGAAAGAGGGTCTTTCCCTTCGTTTTGCGATACCCGATCATCCGTGGGTGGACACCGTCGATGGCGCTGCCGTGCGCATTGCCATGACGGTCGGTGCGTTGTCCTATGACCTGCCGCGCCGCGGGGTTCTGGAGGAGCCGCCCCGCCCGACCCCTCGCGTCTGATTGGCGAACTCTGGCTCGTGACTGGTGAGCGGCCCGCCGCCGACGAGGAAGGCGGCTATGAAGTTCGATTCGCGAGGCTGAGCGGGGCGCATCGGCTCCACCCTCGCCATCGGCGCGGACTGGCCGAGGTGGTGACGCTGCGTGCCAACGAGAATCTCGCCACGACCGGGCTCATTCTCGGCAGCCGCGGCTTCGTGCTCACGGCCCAGCAGGCTGCAGCGCTTCGTGGAGCGACCGCGCTGCGGGCACCATGCTCCATCCGCTCCGTAATGGCGAAGACCTGACAGATACTCCGCGCCACGCGTGGGTCATCGACACCGACGGATGGACCGAGGAGGGCCTGAGAGAACGAGCGCCGCACGTTTACGAACACCTGCTCGCCACAGTGAAGCCCGAACGCCTGCACAACCGCGACGCCCGACTCCGGCGCTCTGGTGGCTTTTCCGGCGCAGCAACGAGCAACTGCGCAGCGCGATCAAAGGCCTGCGGCGCTACATCGCGACCGTCGAGACGGCCAAGCATCGCGTGTTTCAGTTTCTCGACGCCGGGATCAAGCCCGAGCATCGCTTGGTCATCACCGCCTTGGACGATGCCTTTGTGCTGGGCATCCTCAGCAGTCGCATCCACGTAACCTACGCCCTCGCGACCGGGGGAACGCTGGAGGATCGACCCGTTTACAACAAATCCCGCTGCTTCGATACCTTCCCGTTCCCCGAAGCCACCGAAGCCCGGAAGGCGAAAATCCGCGCGCTGGCCGAAGCGCTCGACGCGCACCGCAAGCGCGCTCAGGCGGACCACGGGCTCGGTCTGACCACAACCTACAACGTGCTGGAAAAAGTGCGCGCCAGCCTGCCGCTGACCGAGAAGGAGACTCTCGTGCGCGAGCGCGCCCTCGTCTCCACCCTGCGCCAGCTCCACGACCAGATCGACGCCGCCGTGGCCGCGGCTACGGCAGTCTGTCGCCGACTGGTATGCACCCGCTGAAGCTGCAAGCCCACTTCTTTGAGGAGGGTGACCAGAGTTTGCAATTGCCGTCCATCGAGGAGCCGATCCTGGGCCTGAAGTTCAACGGTGGTCGGGAGCGCCGAACCCAGTCCATCGTTAAGTCGCGCTTTGAATTCTTGGGTGACCTGAAGCCAGTCTAGGGGCGATCGCCATTGGGCTTCGGTGGGGAGGATGAGCAAGAGTTTGTCTCCTTGCCACTTCAGCCGAATTTGGGAGTAGCTATTCACGGGACGCCAATCAGGTAACAATGCTTTCAACATTAAACCGCGATCGCAGCGGGGTTCATCAAAGAGCGCCAGGGGGTTGCCAGGCAATTCGGTTTAAAGGGAAGATAGTCTACTTAAACGCCGGTAAACCTTAGCCAGACCCTGAGCATCGCCCACATTGCCGGGAAACAAGACCACCGGCAGCTTGGGGAAGCGAGGATGATCGGCGGGGGTCAGCACCAAGGAACAGCCTGGCAAAATCTGCCCCTGCAAGCGAGCATCCCGGAGGTTTAGTCCTGTACTGAGGACATCGTTGGAAGTAATGCCCCCTTTGCTGATTAAGAAGCTGATTTCCGGGGGTAATTCCTGGACAATGGCCATGAGCAGGGCAGAAACCGTCAAGCCAAAGGCCAGACGTTCCTCTGGGTCGCCAAACTGTAATTCCTGGCGGGAGGTAAAGATAATCGGGGTTTTGTCCAGATCGAGAGCGGCCTGGACTTTGGTGAGCGTCTCCTGGCGCAGCGCGGCGGCGAGATTCGGGCGATCGCGCAGCGGCACAATATCGATGGGAATGGGAAAGACCGTGGGGTCTTTGAGCAATTCCTGGAGCTGCTGGGTGGTTTTCTGAACGTGGGAGCCGATTAAGATGACGCCGGGACGATTGCTGGCACGGTACTGGGCCATGTCGGTGGCGGGGACGGGCTGGGGGCCAAGTTTGGCCAGGGAGGTCAGGAGGCTCGCCGCACTGCGAAAGAGGAAGCGCTTGCCCCGCTGGGCGGCGGCCAGAACCTCAGCGGCAAAAGCGTCTAAATCTTCTTGGGTTTCGGCATCAACCACCACACATTGGTTGTGGTGCAGGTTTTCCAGGCGGGTTTGGGTTCCAGCCCGCAGCTCGGCCAGCAGAAACCGTTCAACTGCGGCGGCGGGGATTCGACCCTGGGTTTTTTCGGCCACGTAGTCGGGGAGGTAGCTGTGGTGGTAGCCAAATACGGAATCCCGGGCAAATTCGGTTTCGTGGACGGGGATGGGCTGGCCCTCAACTATCAAATAATGGACGCTGTCTCGCGTGATACGTCCGCCCTCAAAAAAAGCTGGAACCAAGAAATGGGCGTCAAAACCCCCAAGTTCTTCGGCGATCGCGTCGGTTTCAATGGGATAGTGGCCCCGCAGGGTGGAATCGGAGCGACTGACCACCAAAAATTCGCCAATCCCCTCGGCGGCCAGGGCGGTTTTCAGGTTGCGGCAAACCTCCCGCGTGACGCTGGCGGCCCGTTCTGGGGTTAAGGCCCGGGTGTTGGTGAGAATAAAAAAGATGGGCGCGGCATCCCTCAGCCCTAAGCGAAGCGTGTCCACGTCCCAGCGGAGCAGCAGCAGACAGCTATGGACAGTTTGAGAGCCGGTGGGATCGTCGTCAAGAACAATGATTTTGGGCTGAGGGATATTCATGGCCGAGAACACAAATTTTCTGGCTGGGCTGTTGCTATTGTTCTATTTTCAAGGGCGGGGTCGGTTCTCTGTCAATGTGTCCAGCGACCTTATTTTGCGATCGCGGTGGGAATTTCCCGCTCCTTGGAATAATTCTCGGTGCTTGACCCAAAAACTCGACCCCTGAGATTTAAAGGCCAGCCCCTCCAAAAACGGGCCGCTCTCTAAGCCCCCGCTGCCATGCCCTTGCCAAAAAATTTCGGCGGTTCCTTGGCGGTGTAGATGGTGGTTTCCGAGGCGATCGCAGCTCGGATGTAGAGAGGGGGTTGGAGGACGCGCAGCAGGGTAACGCCGTCGATATAGCGCAGACCGCCCCTGGTTTTGCCGCTAGGAGCCGATCGACGGCCTCCGGGTCGGGTCGGGTGGAAAATTCGCTGTCCGAACAGAGGGCATAGCCCCAGGGCGAACCGTAGGCAGCGGTACTGGCAGATAAGGGCTGCACCTGCTTAAAAACGGTTTTGAGGGTGTTAATCAATCGGGCGTGGTAGGCGACCAGGGGCGGCGCAACGGGCCCCGATTGAATCACGGCGTAGCCCCCCGGATTGAGCGATCGCTTGATTTTCTGAAAATATTCCTGGGTGAACAACTGAAAGGACGGGCCTTCCTCAATGGGGTCAGATAGATCGGAGATGATGATATCCCAGCCCTGTTGGGTCTGATCCAGTACTTCCAGGGCATCGCCAATGATAATTTCCGAGCGGGGGTCGTCAAAGGCATTTTGGTGCATCTCCGGCAGGTGTTCCCGACAAGCCTCGATGACAGCGCGATCGATGTCGATGGTGACCGCCCGCTCCACGGTTTTCCAGCGCAGGGCTTCCCGGGCCGTGGCCCCTTCCCCGCCCCCCAGAATCAGCACGCTCCGGGGGGAACCGTGGGCGATCGCCGCTGGCTGCACCAGGGTTTCGTGGTAGATAAATTCCTCGCCCGTGCAGGACTGCCACTTACCGTCTAAAACCAGGCCCTTGCCGTAGGTACCGCTCTCGACGATGTAAATCTCTTGAAATTCGGAGCGCTCATAAAACAAGATGCGACTGACGCCGTGGCTGTAGATATCCCAAGGCGTGATGTATTCATTGACCCAAACATCGGCTTTAATCTCGCTACCTGCCATTAACTCATCTCCCAACAAATCAGGCCCAGCCCTAGATCATAGCGCTAATTGTCAGCCGCTTCCCCTAGGTGGCGGCGTGCTTGCTGCTGTCTTCGTAGTTAGGGGCGTAGGATTGGAGCAGGCTGCTGATTTGCAGGATGGCATCGGAGGGATTCGGGCCTTTGCTCGCAGCCAGGGCGTGGCGTTCGGGGAAAAGGTGGGTTGGGCCAGGGAACGATCTAGGGCTTCTTCCACTCGCTGTTCGATCAACTCCTGCAGGTCGCCCGGGCCCGCTGGCGCTGATAATTAGCCCCTTCTTCGGTGGTGGCATAGAGGGGGGGCAGGCGATTGAGGGCATAGGCCGCAATATCTCCAATGTCTAGGCGGCGATCGCAGGTGGCTTCAATTTCGGCCACGCGCCGCAGAGCCTCGCTGATAACCAACTCTTCCATGACATTGATAAATTGCTTGTAGGGTTTAGCCACCACTTGCCCGGCCAGGAGGGCATTATTGAGGTGATCTAGGGCAAGATAATCCTCTGCCGACAGTTCGCTGAAGCGATCACAAATCAGCCCAACTTCCGCTTCCATCGCCGGAGTGAGATAGCCGTTGGCTAAAGCTTGTTCGACGATGTCTTTGATGTTCATATCCCGCTGCGTTGAATGGGCGATGGCGCACACCGGCCCCGTTTGGTACAAGTATTATGACTGAAGAGACTCAATTTTGGGAGGGTTTGCCCGGAGAAAATTGAGGAAAGTTAGGCTTTGGGTTTAAGATAGGCGATTGCCTGCCGCCACACCAGGGTCTGCTGTTCGTATTGACCGACAAGGCAGACACAATCATCATCCTGCCAGAGCAGTTTGCCCAGGAGGAGGTCGTCGGTGAGCAACTTTAACTCAATTTCTTGCTTGTTTTTAATGAATTCTTGGAGGAGGCGGGCGCTGGGCAGACCAGGATTAAACTCGGACATAATAACGCTTAGGAAGAAAACTAAAAAATTAACCAGACTAAGGCAATGAAAATCGAATTTGTTAAGTATCAGGGTTTGGGCAATGACTTTGTGCTGATTGACAATCGCCACTCTTTAGAACCGCTCCTGACACCCACCCAAGCTATTCGCCTGTGCGATCGCCATTTTGGCATTGGGGCGGATGGGGTGATTTTTTTGCTGCCAGCCAGGGAGGGAGGGGATTATGCCATGCGAATTTTCAATGCGGACGGCTCGGAACCCCAGATGTGCGGCAATGGCATCCGCTGTCTAGCTCAGTTTATCGCACAACTGACCCAAAATAATGGCTCAAAGCGGGCTTATCCCATTGAAACCCTGGCTGGAATCATGACACCGAGTTTGATAGCCGGGGGTCAAGTGCGGGTAGATATGGGAGAACCCCGGCTGCTGGCGGGGGAAATTCCTACAACCTTAGCGGCTGCGACCGAAAAAGTCGTGGCGCGATCGCTCTCCCTGGCGGGTCAAGTTTGGCCCGTGACCTGTGTGAGTATGGGCAATCCCCACTGCGTTGTTTTTGTGGAAGCGGTGACGGCGATCGCCCTGGCGCAAATTGGCCCGGCCTTTGAGCAGCATCCGGCCTTTCCTGAACGGGTGAACACGGAATTTATCGAGGTTGTCCAGCCCGATTACCTCAAAATGCGGGTTTGGGAGCGAGGCGCGGGGGCAACCCTGGCCTGCGGCACGGGGGCCTGTGCGAGCGTGGTGGCGGGCGTTCTGGCCGGGAAATGCGATCGGCCGCTGTACGGTGGAGTTGCCGGGGGGCTGTTTAGAAATTGAGTGGGCAGACAATAATCGCCTCTACATGAGCGGCCCGGCGGAAAAAGTCTTTGCCGGAGAATATTTTTTGGAGTGCTAAGATAATCGCGATCGCTGGTTGGATTCGGATTATGGGTTAACCCGAATGGACGGGGACAAGATTCCGCAGACGAGCGACGAAAAACAGGAGATTTTTGAGAAATGAGCGACTCCTCCCTAAGGGGTTCACTCCTCGCGAACATAATCTCCCGACTTGCCCCCCGTTTTCTTCAGGAGGCGAATTGCACCAATTTCCAAAGATTTATCCAAGGCTTTGGCCATATCGTAGAGGGTCAGAGCCGCCACAGCCACAGCAGTTAGGGCTTCCATTTCCACCCCAGTTTCCCCTTTGGTTTTCACCGTTGCCTGGATCTGATAGCCCGGTAGCTCGGCATCGGCGGTGATTTGCACCTCAATCTTCTGTAAGGGCAGAGGATGGCACAGGGGAATCAACTGGGCCGTTTGTTTGGCCGCCATGATGCCCGCCACTTTCGCCACGCCTAACACATCTCCCTTAGGGGCATTGCCCGCCGCGATCGCCGCCAGGGTTTCCGGCCGCATCCTGACTGCGCCCGCTGCGATCGCCTCCCGAAGCGTTATCTGCTTAGAGGAAACGTCGACCATCTGAGCCTCCCCACGGTCATTGAGGTGAGTCAGGGAAGAAAGATCGCTCTGGGGTTGCGACATAGGTTTTGGGGGTGCTAATATCGGTATCTGTTGAGCAATTTTTTGGGCTTGTAGCTCAGTGGACTAGAGCACGTGGCTACGGACCACGGTGTCGGAGGTTCGAATCCTTCCAGGCCCGCTTAAGCAATTGTTTCTAGATTCAGAAATTTATATTACCAAACCAGCGGACTGAAAGGTTCGCCTTTTTTTTCTCTATTTTGGCAACAGTCCGCTCAGGGATTCTTGGGCAGCACCAATTCTCCCGCTGTCCCTAAACAGCAAGTTGATATTCCCAGGGTTTCATGGGCAGAAGCGTCCTGCCTCGGCGTTTAGGACTTAAGAAGCCTTAACCCTTGGTCAATTTTAGGATTGCTGGAGCGATCGCAGCAGCAGAGACAAACGAATTTGGATGGCGTCGTCAAAGTAACGGGGATTGAGTCCGATCAGGGAAGTTACCTTATCCAGGCGATAGGACAGGGTATTGCGGTGGATGAGCAACTGTTTGGCCGTGGCAGAGGGACAGCAGTTGTTCTCAAAAAACGCCGTGACCGTCGCCAGCAAATCCAGCTCGCAGTCCAGGGGACTCAGCAGGTGGGTGGCCAGCTCAATTTTGGTCTGCTCGTCGGCGACCCCCACGAAGGCCGCTATCCCCAGGCTATCGAGACAATACACCTGATTGTGCCCCTGAAAGCGGCGGCCCAGGGAAAGGGCAACCTGGGCATCCTGGTAAGAGCGGGCTAATCCTTGCAATCCCGGATGATAGCGCCCCACACCAATGCTGACCGCTGCCCCCGTATCGCTGCGCAAGCGCACCAACAGCTCGTCGCAGGCCCGTTTGAGCGCCGCCAAATTGGCCCAGGAAGAAATGGCCGGTTCGATGTTTTTTTCGCTGGCGGCCCACTCACCGAGATTTTTGGTGTTGCTGGCTTTGAGAACCACAATTTTGCCCTCTCTCAGGGGGGCGCAGATGGTATCGTCCGGTAAGTGAAAGAAACTGACCACACTGCCAATGGCCAGTTGGAGGCGGCGGGATTGGGCCAGGGCCGCATCCCCCGAGGATTCTGCTGGCGCGGGCAAAATATAGTCAGCCGCATCAATGAGAATCGCAGCCCTCGGCGGCGTTAAATTTATCCCCAGCAATTTGGCCTGTTCGTAAACCTCTGCCTCATCGCCGATGCGAGCCTGGAGTAAATCCGCGATTAGTTGCTCCTTAAGGGCCTGACGGTTGGGCAAACGGCTCAATAATGTCGTTTGGTTAATCACTAATTCCACTAACACCTTGGCCAGGCGCGGTGAGATAGTTTCCCTCTCCCCAGGCTGCCCAACCATTACCTGTCCCAATTGGCGATCGCATTGGAGGGGAACTTGCAAAAAATCGCGGGCATCCTGGGGTAATCGCTCCGTGGCTAACCCCACCTGAGTGGGATTGCTGCTAGCAGCCACTAACCCGTTGGCATCACTAACCAGCACCGGCGCGCGCAGCAGCTCAGAAACCTTACTGGCGATGGTGCGGGCGGTTTTGGTAAAGCGAACGGTGGGAACTTTCGGCGAAGGGAAATGGGTTGGCGAATGCAATTCTCGATCTTCAACGGCAGTTATTTTAGCCATGTAATTTCTCCACGTACGTATATCTAAAATTGGAGAAATCCCTGGCCTTAACTTCGCCCGCAGGATAGAGTCTCTTCATCAGCGCCTTCGATAATGTGGAAAGTGCAAGATGTCAAGCAAATGTAAAAAAAATTAAAACCATGCAAGATACGCCCAACACTTACTACGACCAACAGGCAGACCGCAAGTACGGCGAATTTGCCACTAAGTTTCAATTTGGCTCGAATCCCAGTGCTGAGATCTGGAATGGCCGCTTGGCGATGCTGGGCTTCTTGGGAGCACTGCTCGTTGAGATGACCACTGGACAAGGCTTTTTCCACTGGCTGGGTTTGCTATAGTCTGAGCAAATTTTTAAGCTGTTAGGAGTTTAGCGGGGTACAGTTCCTCAACTAACTTCCTCGACTGCAATAATCTCTAATTCCTCGCTGTGCGGGCTGGCGATCGCTAGCCCGTTGACATTTGGGGAGGGTTTTTTCGCTAGGATGACCTGAGTCCGCGGGTCTGGAGCAGCCGTTCCCGCTTGAGGCGAGCAATTTCCTGAAGGTCGGTGCTGCGATCGGTTTCGTCAACAATTTCCCCAATCAAGACCTCTAAAACGTCTTCTAAGGTCACTACCCCGGCAACGCCGCCGTATTCGTCCAAGACCACCATCAGGTGTTCGCGGTTGTCTTGAATCATTTTCAGCAGTTTGTCCGCTCGCACGGTTTCTGGGGCGTAGCGCACGGGTCGAGCCAGGCTGGCGATCGCCTGGTTATCTTTGCCAACGAGCATGGCGGTGAGCAGCTCAGTTTTTAGGGCAATTCCCAAGACTTGATCAATGGAGTCGCCGATGACCAGAATCCGGCTGTGTTGGGAGGCAATAATTTGGGGGCGAGCCGCAGCCAGGGTCAGGTGGCCGGGAAGGTGGGTCACGATAGTTCTGGGCGTCATTAAATCGGCGGCGGTCAGGTCATTAAGCTGAAAGACCCGCGCGATCATGTCGGCTTCGTCAGTTTCGATGGCCCCTTCTTGATGGCCGATGCGGGTGAGAAATTGGATTTCGGCTTCGGTGGTGGTGGGCAGGCTCCGGCCGCGAGTGAAAGGAGAAATGATTTTTTCCAGAAGCCAAACTAAGGGTACGAGCAGAGTGTACGTAGCGACGGCAGCGGCTCAGGAGGCGATCGGTTCTGCATAGCGCTCTCCCAGGGTTTTAGGGAGAATTTCCCCGAAGACAATGATCAAAAAGGTCAGAAATGCCGAAAAAATCCCCAGCCAGGTATCTCCTAAGATGGTGGTCGCCAGGCTACCGATTAAAATACTGCCGACAATATTAAAAATATTGTTGAGAATAACAATGGTTGCGATCGGGCGATTGATTTGAGAGCGAATGGCATAAAGAGTCTGCGCTCCGGGTCGCTTCATTTGCACTAACTGACGGACGCGCAACAGGGGAAGCGATAGCAGGGCGGTTTCTGTCCCCGAACAAATGGCTGACCCCAATAAAACGCCGCAAACTGCCAAAATTAGCTCTAGCATAGATTGTTAAACCTATTTCTCTGGGATTGGCAACCAGCTTCAGCTCTTTCAAGCCAACCATTTCCTTGAGGACTACCCAAGTCTAACAGATGCCCTTTTCTCTGATATTGGCTGGTTGCCTTGAGATTTATGGCTTTAGGGGGTGGTCGCCGCCACTTGGGGTTGGGGGGCGCTGCCTTGAGTGCCAAGCTGGATTAGCTCAACTTTGTAGCCGTCGGGGTCTTCCACAAAAGCAATGACCGTGGAGCCATGTTTCATCGGGCCGGGTTCGCGGCTAATTTTGCCGCCTTTAGCTCTAATTTTCTCGCAGGTGCCGTAAATATCCTCTACGCCGATCGCAATGTGGCCGTAGGCAGTGCCCAGATCGTAGGAGTCAGTGCCCCAATTGTAGGTCAACTCAATCACAGCGGTTTGGGATTCCTCGCCGTAGCCAACGAAGGCCAGGGTAAACTCGCCGCCGGGATAGTCTTTCTGGCGCAGTAGCTTCATGCCCAACAGGTTGCAGTAAAACCCCAGGGAAGCTTCTAGATTGCCAACTCGCAGCATGGTGTGGAGTAAACGCATAGCTCTCGATGGTCGTTCAGGTGGTTTCCCCTATTGTGCCATCGGGATTTTGGCGTCGGGGCGGGGACGTGCGCTAGAAGACTGGAGGGGAACCCGTGACTGCCTTCCTCGCCCAATTGAGGTTTTGTAAAAAAGACGGCAACGCCAGGGGAAATAAAAGCTATGCTGGGAAATTGTAGTTTGAGATACAGGGTCATCTCGCGACGGCCCGCCAAGGGAATTGATGCAATTGGCAGCACGAATTCAGCAAGTTCCGCCCTCCGTCACCCTCGCGATCGCGGCGAAGGCGAAGGAAATGAAGGCGGCCGGCGTGGATGTATGCAGTTTCAGCGCGGGCGAACCAGATTTTGATACGCCCGACTACATTAAAGCAGCGGCTAAACGGGCCCTGGATCGGGGAAAAACCCGCTACGGCCCGGCTGCGGGAGAACCTCAGTTGCGGGAGGCGATCGCCAACAAATTGCGCCAGGAAAACCAGCTCGACTATCACAGCGACAACGTGATTGTCACCAATGGGGGCAAGCATTCTCTCTACAATTTGATGATGGCGCTCATTGAGCCGGGGGATGAGGCGATCGTGCCGTCTCCCTACTGGCTGAGCTACCCGGAAATGGTGAAGCTAGCGGGGGGAACGCCAGTGTTTGTAGAAACGAGCAGGGAATGGGGCTATAAGATGACGCCCCAGCAACTCAAGCAGGCTATTACCCCACAGACCAAGCTGTTTATCCTGAATTCTCCCGCTAATCCGACGGGAGCTGTCTACTCGCCTGGGGAAATTCGTGCCCTAGCTGAGGTGGTAGTTGAGTCGGATATTTGGGTGGTTTCTGACGAGATTTATGAAAAAATCCGCTACGATGGCGTAGAACACTTGAGCATTGGGGCGATCGCGCCGGTGGTGCTGGCCCGCACGATTACCAGCAATGGCTTTGCTAAAAGTTTTTCCATGACGGGTTGGCGCGTGGGCTACGCGGCGGGGCCGGTGGAACTGATTAATGCTATGACCAAGCTCCAGAGTCACAGCACTTCCAATATTTGCACCTTTGCTCAGTTTGGGGCGATCGCAGCTTTGGAGGAACCTTCGACTTGCGTGGAGGAAATGCTGACGGCGTTTGCGGTGCGGCGGCGAGTGATGTTAGAAGCGGTTCAATCCATTGCCGGGTTGCGCTGTCCCGTTCCCCAAGGGGCGTTTTATGTTTTTATCGATATTGGCGAAACGGGGTTGAAGTCCGTAGAATTTTGCGATCGCCTCTTGGAGGCTACCAGGTGGCGGCGATTCCGGGGGTAGCGTTCGGGGAAGACAACTGCATCCGCCTTTCCTACGCCACAGATTTAACGGCGGTGGAAAAAGGCATGGAGCGCTTGGACAAGTTTGTGAGTTCCTTACTGGCAGGTTGAAGGTCATGGGGCAATTTAAATTGCCACTGTTTTCTAGAATAGAAGTTACGCTGGTTTTAGTGACTGCGGTAAGATTTTCAACCAATGAGCGTTAAACGATTAGAAGCTGTCCCCAAAAGCTTTCAGATTCTTCACCAGTGCCAAAAGAAATTGGAGGAACATTACGGATCTTTATTTAAAGGATTGTGGCTTTGTGAACGAAATAAATTTGATTTGCAAACGTACCCACCTGATGAGATCGAATTGTTAGTTTTATTAGCTGAACCTTTCGATTTTTTTCAAGAGCTGCGTCAAATTATTGAACTGCTCTATCCCTGCAATTAGAATCTGATTGGCTGATTTCCGTTGAACCTGCTCTTGCCAGTGATTTTGAGAAAGGCACAATTCAGCTCTATCGCAATGCCAAAAAACAGGGGAATCTTTTGGAATATTTTTAAACCCAATGGACGAAATACAGGCCAATCTAGAGCGAGCTAAAAGATCCATCAAAGCCGCTCAATTACTCCTGAATAATGGATATGACAATGTTGCTGCTTCTAGGGCTTACTATGGAGCTTTTTATGCAGCCAATGCGCTTTTGTTAAGCCGACAACAAGAACCCAAAAGACATGATGGCACGATTCGGCTAATTCATCAAAATTTTATCAAAACTGGCAAATTAAACTACCAAGGCATTGATTTAATTTGGTTAAAAAAAATAAGAGAAATTGGAGATTATGGCGGTATAAGAAACGTTCCCAAGGTGGAAGCCGAGCGAGCGATCCGGCTAGCAGAAGATTTTTTGACTGCAATTAAACAACTTGTTTAAAAAACTTATGAATCCCTGCCAGTTGACCCTCATTCAGCGACTCTTTCCCTACCCTGAGTAGGTTTGAGCGTGGTGAGGAATTCCCGACCCTTTAGGGCAGGGAGGATGTCAACGAGTGAAACCATAACTCATCTCAAATCCTGCTGAATCGGAGAAAGATTTTGGCTTTCAATCTTTGCGGGATAACCATCCTAGCCGCTTTGGATTCCTCCGATCGACGGGATTTGATGTTACTTCTTGTCTGGACTTCTCTCAGCCGAGACTTGGCCAAGCGATCGCGCTGGGATAAGGGTTTTGGCTGGGCGAACCGGTTCACACGAGACAAATCACGCTTCAATTGGGACAGATGACCCTTTAGTTACGGCAAATCACGCTTCAATTGGGACGGATGACCCTTTAGTTACGGCAACTCACGCTTCAATTGCAGCAAGTCACCCTTGGTTTGTCACGATTCACCCTTCATCGGCGGCAAGTCACCCTTGAGCTGAGGCAAAGGAAGCCTTAGATGGAACGGATGAAATGTTAGATGGGGCGATCGCAGTTTTAGACACGGCAAAGAGAAGTTGCGATCGGCCCCAGGAAGTCGGTCAAATTCTTTTCCTACCAAAGGTTTAGTCAACGGCGACGAGAACATCGGTGGCTTTAATCACGGCATAGTCGCAAAAAGTTGGCTTTTTTAGGTTGAATTTTATTCACATAGTAACATTAGACGCATGGGATCGAGGCGCACGTACCAGGGAAAGGGTTTTTGGTTGAGCGCTGTCCATTTATCTTTATAAATTTCTGCCTGTAAATGATAGCAACCAGTCCCGTTTGTCGGTTGGTGTAAGGTTAAATATAGAGTCATGCGATGGGGCGTTTCACTGGTGGCAGCTAACCAGCAAGGAAAGGTATTGTCAGCGTTGGGGGCGTCGGTAAAGATGAGTTGATGGGCGCGGATGGCGATTTGAGTGAGTCTAGGAGGAATGGCGTCTAACACCGTTAGAGAACAGCCCCAGTCAACTGCTTCGAGCTGTTGTCCGTCCCTAATAATTGCCCTCGAAAAGTTCTTACATCCTGTTAATTTAGCTACCGTAAAATTACCCGGCCGCTCAAAAATATGCTGCTTCGGGCCGTAGGCAATCTTTCTGCCCCCCGCCATGACGAGTAGGTTCTGACAGACCCGATAGGCTTCTTCTAAGTTGTGGGTCACAAACAAGGCGGCTCCCTGATAATTGGCCAGGGTTTCTACTAATTGTTGTTCCACTTGGGCGCGGAGAAAGGTATCCAAAGCCGAGAGGGGTTCGTCTAGTAGCAGCACCTCCGGTTCCGCTGCCAAGGCCCGGGCTAGAGCAACCCGCTGCTGCTGTCCCCCCGATAGCTGATGGGGATAGCGATGTTGCAAGCCTTCCAGTCCTAAGCGCTGCAACTGCTGGGCCACTTGCTGCTTTTGTTGGGATTTAGGCAAATGTTGCAGGCCAAAGCCAATATTTTGGGCCACGCTCATGTGGGGAAACAGGGCGTAATTCTGAAACACTAACCCCACCCGCCGCTGCTGAGAGGGTAAATTAATCCCCCGCTCGCTATCAAATACCGTCCGTCCCGCGATCGCAATGCGGCCTTTGGTGGGGGCTTCTACCCCGGCCAAACATTTGAGGATCATACTTTTTCCCGCGCCAGAGGCTCCCAGCAATCCCAGGGTTTCCTGAGCGGCACTGAAGGCCACTTGCAGTTTAAATCCCGCCAAATCTTTCTCGATATCCAGCCACAATCCGGGTTTCCCCAAATCGACGCCAGCCGTCTCCAGTGCGGGTTTGACCAGGGTTTCTTCCGGTGGCGCTAGATCTTCCAGGCGAGGAAAGGAGCGCGATCGCTGTTTTTGCCAGAGATTGACGGCAACAATGCCAGAGAGAGAAACCGAGAGAATGACCAGGGACCAAACCCCGGCTTCGTTCATGGCTCCCGCTTCCACGGCAAAATAAATGGCCATGGGCATGGTTTGGGTCTGGCCGGGAATGTTACCTGCCAGCATCAAGGTCGCGCCAAATTCCCCCAGGGCCCGGGCAAAGGCCAGGGTAACCCCAGCTAAAATCCCCGGAACCGACAGCGGCAGCACGATCTGCCAAAATACTCGCTGATTAGACGCCCCCAGGGTTTTAGCGACCTGGGGCAGCGTGGCATCAATTTGCTCGAAGGCTCCCAGGGCCGTGCGGTACATCAGGGGAAAAGATACCACCGTTGCAGTGATGACCGCGCCAGACCAGGTAAACACGACACTCCCATTGAGAGACGCCAACAATTGACCCAGCGGCCCGTTTCTCCCCAACAGCAGCAGCAGTAAAAATCCCACCACCGTCGGCGGCAAAATTAGCGGCGCGATCAAAATCCCTTCAATCAGCGATCGCCATTTCCCCCGATAGCCCAACAGGGCATAGGCCGCCCCAATCCCCAGAAAAAAGGTGGCGATCGTTGCCAGACCAGCAACCTTCAGAGAAATCCAGAGGGGAGAAATATCCATGAGCGCCCTAAGGTCTGCGTTTTGAGAGATTACTTTAAAATTGAGGAATCCGAAGGATTAGAAAAGATTAGAGTCGCCATGAACACTGAACAAATGAGAATCGAGATCAAACAATATGCTGACAGTTTATCGGTTCAAAACCTAGAAATAGTGCACAAAGTTTTGTTGGAGCTGGCTAATCGGGAAAGCTTAGCCGCAACGGAAGAGTTGCTAGCAGTTCCGGGATTTCTTGAAGATTTGCAAGAATCCGAGGGAGATTTGGCGAAAGGAAATTTAACCAATTGGAGACAGATTCGGACTGATGTATGAAGTTCAGCTATCGGTGAAGGCAAAGAAGTTTTACTCTTTAGCACCATTGGCCTTAGCGAAAAAATTGGCTCACTGTTTTCAAATCCTGGAGCAATCTTCCCGTTCTCATCCCAACATCAAACCATTACAAGGTAAGCTGTCAGGTTTTTATTTTCTCCTCCGTTGTTTCAACTGGTTTGGAAGCCGAACTGTTGAAAGATGGTTTTAGCGCGATCGCCCTGGAGAAACTGCCAAAAGCGCTAGCCGCGTCGGGATGTTTGCTGTCTTTGATCATGGCGACGGGATAGACAATGGGTTGGTGCAGATTTTCGGGGGCCGTGGCCACTGCTTTGACGCGATCGCAGATTTTGACATCACTGGCATAAACCACCCCCGCATCGGCATTGCCCCTTGCCACCGCTGCGAGAACGGCCCGCACACTGTTGGCAAACACCAACTTAGGCCGCAATTGCTCCAGAATTCCCAGATTAGTCAAAACCTGCTCTGCGTACTGTCCAGCCGGCACGCTGCGAAATTCTCCCACGACAATCTTCTTGACACGGCTGTTTGTGAGCTGGCCAAATCCGCTGAGATTGAAGGCTAGATTCCTCGGAACCACCAAAACCAACCGATTCCCTAATAAATTTCGCCGCGTCCCGGTCAGCAAGCGATCGCCTTTTTCCAGGACGTCCATTTGGGGAACCCCCGCCGAGAAAAAGATATCAGCGGGCGCACCCTGTTGGATTTGCTGCAATAAGGCCCCGGAAGACCCGAAATTGTAGTTAACTCGGACATTGGGCTGCGATCGCTCAAAAGCGGGTTTAATGGCCTGGAGGGCCTTCTGTAAACTTGCGGCGGCGGACACTAAAATTGTTGTGGCGGGACGGGAAGATTGGGCGAGGCGCAGAGTCACTGACTGGCTTGCGACCCAACCCAGCAGCCAACTGACGGCGATCGCCCCCAGAAACCATAGCAGTACCCGTCTCCGCATGGATTCTCACTCCCGAATAGAATGTTTAGATAAGCCCAAGGCCACAAGCGACGTTAGACCAATCTTCCCCTGGCTTACCAACCTGGTTGGTAGACGATGTTACTCGATGAAGCAGTTTTTTAGCAATGCCCAGGAAAGATCAAGGCTGGATCACCGAAAACGGGAGGGCTGGGAGGGGACGCAGAAGCTCCCATCATTAGCCCAAGGGCAAGAGACCCAATCCCTCGATGGAAAATAGCTTTGCAGACGGATCGCCACTGGGGAAGATGCCAAACAACAGCTAATATTGATGGTGAACAAAGTCAAGTAACGTCAACCCAACGGATTATGACTGCGATCGCCCACACTCCTTACACCAACGAGCAAATTACGGCTTGGCTGCGGGGCTTACTTTCTGTAGCCTGGGCTGATGGGAATTTCGATGCCGAAGAGCAGGCACTAATTGCCCAATTAACCCAGGAACTCGCTTTTACCGACGATTCAATCCCGCTACAGACTATTTCTCCCCAAGAGCTTGCCCAATCCCTGGGACAAGACCGAGACACCGCCGAAAATTTTCTGCGAACCGCCGTGATGGTGGCCGTCGCAGACGGGACTTACTCAACCACCGAAGCAGAAATCCTCAATGAATTTAGCCGCGCCCTTGGTCTAGAGATCCAGGCCCTCAAATCCCTACAGCATACCCTCTACCAACCCCAGACCGCCCTACCCGCCGCCTCAGCCCAGTCCTTAAGTGACCGGCCCCTCAGCCCCCCATCCCTATCCTGCCTCAGACCTGCTCCACCCCATGCGCGAATGGCTGGAAGGGATCGATATTCGCGATCGCCGGGTGGCCCGTTTTATCTGCAAAATGATTCCTTCCCAATGTCCTTTTGAGCGGGACGTTAAGTTATTTGGGCGTAAAGTGGTGCATATTCCGCCCATGTGCAAACTCAACCCGTTGTATGAACAGCTTGTCGGCTTGCGCTTCCGCTCCCTATCCTACCTAGCGGATGATTGCCAAGAGGATATTTCAGACTACATTTAAAACCAGGGGCAGCCGCTCCCCCATCTTTACAAAACAGTTGTTACAATCTTTGCTACTTCTCTCAAACAACGGGGGCGAGACTGCGTGACCCCCGGCGTTTTTCTGTGTCATGCAATTTATCGATCTAGCCGAAATTGAAGTCGAAGGCGGCAAAGGCGGCGATGGCATTGTCGCCTTTCGTCGCGAAAAATATGTGCCTGCGGGCGGCCCGGCCGGCGGCAATGGCGGTTGGGGCGGTTCTGTGATTTTGAGTGCGGCGGAACACCTACAGACCCTCCTGGATTTTAAATATGCGCGCTCTTTTAAAGCCGATGACGGCAAGCGAGGAGGCCCCAATAATCGCACGGGCGCTTCCGGGGAAGACCGCATCATTGAAGTTCCCTGTGGTACGGTCGTCTATAACGGAGAAAGCGAAGAATTACTGGGAGATTTAGTCAACCCTGGACAAAGGCTTTGCGTAGCACCAGGTGGCAAGGGAGGTTTGGGCAACCGCTTTTTTCTCAGTAATGCCAACCGCGCTCCCGAATATGCTCTTCCTGGATTGCCAGGAGAAAAACGGCTGCTGCGGCTGGAGTTGAAGCTATTGGCTGAAGTTGGCATCATTGGCCTGCCCAATGCCGGCAAATCCACCCTAATTGCCGCTTTGTCCGCAGCTCGCCCCAAAATTGCCGACTATCCCTTTACCACCCTCATTCCCAATTTAGGCGTCGTCCGCAAGCCCACGGGAGATGGCACGGTCTTTGCCGACATTCCGGGATTAATTGCCGGGGCCCACGCAGGGTTGGGTTGGGCCACGAATTTTTGCGTCATATTGAGCGGACGCGCTTGCTTCTCCACCTCATTGACCTTACTGCCCCCGATGCGATCGCCGATTACCAAACCATCCAGGCTGAATTAGCGGCCTATGGGCGAGGATTGCCGGAAAGACCCCAAATTATCGCCCTCAACAAGTTAGATGCCGCCGAACCTGAGCGCTACGAAACCGTGAAAGCTGAGCTAGCGGCCCTCACCGAGGCTCCCGTTTTTGGGATTGCCGCCGCCGCTGGGCGATCGCACTTGGAAGGGTTGCTAAACACGGTTTGGGAATATTTAGACAGGCTAAACCGGCTAGAAGCGGAGGCCCAAGTCCACCCAATCGAGTTAGGCTAACTGGTTTTTAAAGACAATGCCCCTCGGAATTATTCTTCCCTAAAGCCAGCAGGATACTGCCTAAAAACAATAACTATCCCAGAATATTTGCCCCGGATTCACTCAGAGCGTGATCGAGTTCGCCACTGAGCAACTCCTTGGCCAAGCAAACCTCCTGATAAACGGGCAACTCAAACCAAAAGGTCGTACCAACTCCCACCTCACTAATCAAATGAATGGTACTTTGGTGCTTGTCGATAATATTTTTGACAATCGATAGGCCGAGACCCGTTCCTTCCAGGGTATGCACCCGGTTCTCCACCCGAAAAAAGCGATCGAAAATCGCTTCTTGATCCTCCGGCTCCACCCCAATTCCCGTATCGGAAACCTCAATACGTACCTGTCCCCTAGCCAGCGGGGTATGCTTGGGCAACTGATAAGCTCGAATGACAATCCGCCCCCCGACTCGGTAAACTTCAAAGAATTTCCCATCAAATTGGTCAGAACCTGAAGCAATAGATCGTAGTGTCCAAACACCATTGGCAATTTGGGTTCCACTTCTTGGACAATTTCTAGACGCTTATCCCTGGCGCTAAGCTGATAAGTCCGCAGGGTTTGTTCGATCAACTGTCCCATATCAACCCCGCCAAAAATATAGGTCTTCGACGACTCCAGCCGGGATAAATCCAACACATCATTGACCAGTCGCGTTAGGCGATCGGTTTCGTGGTTCGCGGTCTCTAAAAACTCCCGCCGCTCACCCTCGCTTAGATCTTCGCCAAACTCCGTTAGGGTTTCAATAAATGATTTGATATTGAAGAGGGGCGTCCGCAACTCGTGGGAGACATTGCTAATAAACTGACTTTTTGCTTCGTTAAGTTCAACTTCTCTGGTAATATCCTGTACTGTCATGACAATGCCGCGAACCGTCTCCCGCGACGGATCCAGGACTTGGGTTAACAGTAGGCGATAGGTGCGTGGCAACTGTCCGGCAATTTTAATGCGGTATTCCCCGCGATTAGGCGTCTCGGTTCCCAGTTTTTCCGCCTGTGTTTCAGTTCTCTCTGCGGGGTCAAGGGTAGCCAACTGCCGCAGCGGTTCCGCCAGTTTTTCGCTCAAAGCCCCAGGCAAACAGTCCAGAATGGTTGCACCAATGAAGTGCTGCTCGCTCCAGCCAAACATGCGCCGAGCCGTGGGATTGGCCAGCAGTAAGTTCAAATTTCCATCTAGCAACAGCGCACCGTCGGCAATAGTTGAAACCAGGGTTTCTAGCTTGGCTTTCTCGGCGGTGAGTTCTTCAATGTTTTGCTCCTCGTAGCGCTCCAGACGCTCGGCCATATCATTGAAACTGGCAATTAATTCTCGCAATTCCCGGCCAACGGGCATGTCAATGCGCTGTTTAAAGTTGCCCGCCGCAATGTTTTTTACCCCCACCAACAGCTCTTTAATCGGCTTGGTAATCATCAAAGCGTTAAATACCGCCCCCAGGATCACCATGGCCCAAATGGAGATAAACACGGCAATGGTCACATCCCGCGTCAAGTTGGAAGAAGCAATTACCGTGGGGTTTGGGTCAATGCCGATCGCCAAAACGCCCAGGTTGCGATCGTCGTAGTTGATGGGCACAAAAACGTCAGTGACTTCACCATCGGGGGAGCGATGCTGCCGGACAAAGGGGACATCGGAGCTGGGGTTGTAGCTATCGGGCAGTTCAATGCGGCGCTGAATGGTCAGGGAATTTTGGACTTCTGCCTGGGAAAAGGGAATGCCAAAAAAGATGCGTCCTTCCCCATCAGCATAGATTAGATAACGAACATTGGAGGTTAAGCGGTAGAAACGCCCAGAAAAACGCGCCACTTCGGTTAAATTGTCTTCAGCAATCAAGGGAGCTACGTTAGCCGCCAGCAACAGGCCCAGGTCGCGACCAAAGCGCGTATCGTTCATCCGGGCGTCTTGCTGAATGGTATTGACCGCCCAAAACGTCAAACCGCTCATCACTAGAGAGCAACGAGGGTTGCTGCCGCCATGAGGCGAGTTTGTAGGGTAAACTCTGACCACCAGCGGGAGATAATTTCTTGGAGCGTTTTGAGTAGCGATAACAAGGTGAATGCAGCGGTTGAGCTTGGCGATTAAGAATGTTTGATCGTTCTTAATTATATACAGGGGCTTCCCCCTTGGGTCAGTATCTTAAGAGGTTAAGAGGTTGCGATGCTCCGGAGAGGCTACGCCTACGCCTCCTAGGTACTCAAAATCTGATGCATCATCCGCTGGGCTTGATCCCCGTAGCCGCCGCCAAATAAATTGAAGTGATTGAGGATGTGGTAGAGATTATAGATGACCTTGCGCTGTTGGTAGCCCGTCTCCAGGGGCCAGATGCGATTGTAACCTTGATAAAACGACCCAGGAAAGCCGCCAAACAGTTCCGTCATGGCAATGTCCACTTCGCGATCGCCATAGTAAACCGCAGGATCGAGGATGACAGGCGTACCATCGACTAGCACCGCCGCATTGCCCGACCAGAGATCGCCGTGGACTAAGGAGGGTTGGGGTTGGCGATCGCCCAGGATTTGACGGATAGCTTCGAGGATAGTATCGGAAAAATGACCGCCCCGACGATTGGCCAGGTGCAATTGGAAGCCAAGGCGCTGCTCGGTAAAAAAATCCGCCCAATGATCCGTCCAGGGATTAATTTGCGGGGTTGCCCCAATGGTATTGTTGCGCTCCCAACCATACTGGGTTCCTTGCCCTTGGCGATGGAGGTGAGCTAGTTGGCGGCCCATTGCTTCCCAGGCGGCCCCACTACCGGGGCCAAATTCCAACCACTCCATCACTAGATAGCTGCTTTGTTCCGTGGTTCCCCAACAAAGGGGCTGGGGGGCGCGAATGGTTTGGGTGGCGAGAATTTGCCTTAAACCCAGGGCTTCGGCGGCAAACATTTCCACCTGAACGGGGCGGTTGATTTTCACAAAGTAGGTGCAATTCTTGCCAATGAGAGCATAGCCCTGATTGATGCAGCCCCCGCTAACCGAACGGCGGTCTTGGATTTCAAAGGGGCTGCCGGTGGCGTTGGCAATCTGTCGGGCGATTTCCGTCCACATGGTCAGGCATCAGGGGGTCTGAGGGTGACAATACCATAGGCATCGCTGCTGAGGTAGCGCTGGGCGCAGGCTTGGATGTCGGCGGCGCTGAGGGACTGAATCCGCCCCGGATAGGCAAAGGCGGCCTCTAACTCTCCCAGTTGGGAATAGTAATAGCCGTGGAGGTGGGTGCGATCGCCGGGGCGTTCGTTGTTGAAAATAAAGCGGTTGGCTACCTGGGTACGGATGCGGGCTAATTCGGCTTCTGAAATGGGTTCGGACTGTAAGCGGCGAATTTGGGCGGCAATGGCTGCTTCGACGGCGGCTAGATGCTTGCTGTCAAGGTGGGCGGCGATGGAGAAGGCTCCCTGGCAGCGGTGGGTCAGGTTACTGGCTCCAATCTGGGACACTAACCCGCGCTCCTCCCGCAACTCTTGATGGAGCCGAGAGGTTCTTCCCTGGGCGAGAATGACCGCCAGTACGTCGAGGGCGTAGGTTTCGCTTAAATCCAGCAGTCCCGGAACCCGCCAAAGCATCATTAGGCGGGCCTGCTGCAAACTGCTGTCTACCGATTCCCGTCGCACCACGAAGCT
This sequence comes from Chloroflexaceae bacterium, assembly GCA_012031815.1. Taxonomy (GTDB): domain Bacteria; phylum Cyanobacteriota; class Cyanobacteriia; order Cyanobacteriales; family JAAUTE01; genus JAAUTE01. The sequence goes on along the minus strand of JAAUTE010000022.1, from coordinate 2,009 downwards.
GAAGGGGGCTTCCGGCAGCATCACCCCAGGTTCAGGGGCTAAATACCCTAGGGAATCGGCTAAGGGGTTGGCGACTGCGGTTTCCATCCCCTCGCTCACGATGGCGATCGCCTCTTCCACGGGCAAGTTACCGGCGATCGCGGCCACCATGTTTTGGGGTTGATACCAGGCTGCATGAAACTGGCGCATTTGCTCCACCTGGAATTGGGCGATCGCCTCCGGGGGGCCGAGAATGGGCCGACGATAGGGCAGTTGCTCGAAACAAACCTCCATGGCCTGGGAGAAGGCGCGGCGGCGAGGATTGTCTTGGGCGCGGCGAATTTCTTCTAGAACCACCAGTCTTTCTCGCTCAAAGGCTTCTGTATCAAGACGGGGATTGGTCACTACCTCCAGTTGCAAAGGCGCTAGCTCGGCAAAATCCTGGGGGGCAGCAGTGATGTAATACTGGGTATATTCCTGACTGGTGGCAGCATTGGTGACGGCTCCCCGCGCTTCGATGCGCCGTTCAAATTCCCCATTGGCCAGGCGGGCAGTTCCCTTAAAGACCATGTGCTCCAAAAAGTGGGCCATCCCGTTAATTTCATCGGTTTCGTAGGCAGACCCGACCTTGAGCCAGAGGTTTAATGTTACCGCTTCTACGGGCATTTGTTGGGCAATAATCGTCAGTCCATTGGCCAATTGGCGGATAGTGGGGGTTTCGTAGCCAGGGGCTGCCATTAGGGTTGCCGTCATTCCTTGCCGTCTTGTTTCCACGCTAAGGTTAGTTTTTCTTCATTTTAACGGGCGATCGCCGCTGGTTTTAGAGGGAGAGTTCTTGAATAGTGGTTTGCAGCCAGAGGATGAGCTGCTGCGGCTCAATGGCCAGGCGATCGCAAGTGATGGATAGCCCCTGTCCTTGAAATTGCCGTTGATTTAACCAGCGACTGGCCAGTGTTAACAATGCTACCGTTTCGTCCAGGGTGAAAGCTCTGTCCGGTTCGTAGTGGCCCTGCTCAAAGCGAAATTCCCCATCAATAAGCTGCAAGGTAATGGCAAAGGCAACGGGACGAGTTCCCGAATCCCGACAGACCAGTAATTGCGCTTCGATAAACAAGCGATCGCGATCAGGCAGGCGAATTTCACCCGTCTGCCAGCACAAGGATAGGGATTCGCCCGCAACGGTTAAGGCTTGCTCCCTCAGCCAGTTACGCCACCAATCCGACTGAATGGCTCGATTTAAATCCCCTTCGCCGATGACTAAACGCAGGGTGGCGGTGGTGGGGTGGGTCAGCTCCAGTTTGCCCAGCAGCACTTTAAACCAGTTAATGGCAATATTGTCGGTTTTAAGGGCGATGGCTTCCAGACTAAACCCCTCTCCTGCCACCAGCTCTTCACCGTGGAGCGCCAGGGAATTCACCTGACCTTGCAGTAATTGCAGCAAGTTACCGTCGAGCTTGACTTCCAGGGTTTCAACCGCTTCTAAGAACGTCTCAATCCCGGTTTCTAAGACGCGATCGAGGGCGTTGTGTCCTAAACTTTGGGGGTCTGGTGGCGTATTCATGGGCAGAATTTAAATAGTCTGCAATTTTGACGGAAGATTCTCCATCCTAACGGCTTTACCCAGGAAAGCGTCTCGGTTAAAAGGCAGCTCCCCCCTCCTTCCCCAGCTAGAAACCGCTGCGTCTTGCCTAACCGATACCATTGAGAAGAAGCGTTAACCCCACAAAAGCCGTGAACCCCAACGAAATTAACTGCGCCGAAGCTTGTGTCAATGGCTGCATTCTAGGCGATCGCTGTCCCAATCGCGAATACGCGGCTCAAGCCACCAAGTTCATTGAAGAGACCTCCCTAGATCGCCTGATTGAGATGGCGGAAATTGCCCGCCGTAAAAAACGGCTGGAGCCGCCCCAATGGGTCATTCCCGACGAGATTTAGCCCGTCCGCCGGTAAGTTGTCCATTACCTTTTCTGAAGCCGCTACCGGGCTGCCCCCAAAACCAATAAGGTTTAGCTGCGGAATCAATTGGGTTT
>JAAUTE010000224.1 GCA_012031815.1 Chloroflexaceae bacterium | reverse complement strand
GGTTCTGTACACCGGATACTGCCGTAATCTGTATCGATTGAGGGTAGACTATTGCCGACTGGTTGCCCAGCTGCCTTTATGCTACGGGTGGTCATCCTCTACGGACTCTGCGGGTCTATTACAGTTTATGCCTCGCAGGAAGACTATATCATGTTTGGCGACTCCGCTTCGCTGCATCGCCGCGCTATCCTTCACTCAATTGCCCTGGGCGGTTGAGTAAGTTGATGGCTAGCTGTCACCCTCAACCGCTTTTAAGCACTTTTTGGCTACTTACCGCCGGGACTGGCGGCGTGAATCGTATCTGGGTGTTCTGGGGGAGGGGGGACGCTGGATCGTTTGCGCTGGCTCGGGCCGCTGCCCCTTCTCTGGGGGCGACAATTCCACGGGCTGGCCCTGCTCAATGGCCTCATAAAGGGCGCGGATAATGCGGACATCAATGAGTCCCTCCCACCCCGACGGCTCTGGGTCTTTGTTTTCCAGGATGCAATCGGAAAAATAGGTGAATTCGGCGGCAAGCTGGTTGGAGGGCCCCAGGGTTCGCTCCTGGGTTTTGCCGTCCGTGGTGAGAAAATGCTTAATTTCTCCCTGCCAGGTGTAGGCTGGCTCCAGACGCAGGTCGCTCTTGGTTCCCACGATTTGATAGGTAGAAACCTTCGCTCCACCAAAACTGACGCTGAAGGCCGCTAGGCGATCGCCGGGAAAGCGCAGGATCGCACTGACCATTTCTTCCACGTCGCTAAAGCGGGGTTCTCCCTTACTAGCCGCGACGGCCAACACGGAGGTTGGTTCGTCTTGGAAGAGATAACGAGCCGCATTAATGCAATAAATGCCAATATCGTCCAGCGTGCCGCCGCCGGTTTCGTCTTTGAGGCGAATGTTGTCTCCCACCACTTGCTGGGTGAAAACCGAGTTAAACAGGCGAACGTCGCCAATTTGTCCTGAATGGGCAATTTTTACCGCTTGCAGGTTAGCTGGCTCAAAATGCAGGCGGTAGGCAATCATTAACTTGACCGAGTGGCGATCGCAGGCTTGGATCATCTGCTCGCATTCCGCCACGGTCATGGCCATGGGTTTTTCGCAGAGGACGTGAATGCCTTGCTGGGCAGCCCGCACCGTGTACTCGCAGTGGAGGTGGTTGGGCAGAGCAATATAAACCGCATCAATTTGCCCGCTTTTAAGACAGTTTTCGTATTGGTCGTAGGAATAGGTCTGCTGCACACCATAGTGCTGGCTGAGTTCCTGGCGTTTGGCGGGATCGTCGGAAACCAGGGCGGCTAATTGGGCGTTCTCCGCTTGGGAAAAGGCGGGCAGGGCCGCCTCCTGGGCAAACCAACCAAGGCCGACTACTGCGTAACGGATCTTGCGAGGAGAAGTCATGGGAAGACTCGAAAACGACACTTGCGCCCTTAAGTGTAGGCAGTGGCGATCGCCCCTGCCGTCCGGCCCAAGGATCAGGGCATAGCTCCCGGCGCTCTCTCCCTTGGGTGACCCTGGTTCCGCTGTCTTCCGAAACCCCCTAGGAAATCGCCGCCTCCGGTAAATTATTGACAAAACGGCGAAACAGGTAGCCCGTACCCCGCTCCGTAATAATCAGTTCGGGATGCTTGGGATCGCGTTCAATTTTGGCTCGCAAGCGCGAAATATAAACATCTACAATCCGTAAGTCTTGATGGCGCTGCGGCACGTAGCCCCAGATAGCAGTCAAAATTTCCCCTCGGCTGATAACGGCTCCACAGCGGCTGGCCAGCAATTGCAGCAAATTAAACTCCAAATCCGTCAGGGATAGAACGCGATCGCCCAAGGTGGCCCGCCGTTTATTGAGATCGATCCGCAAACAGCCCACCGCGATCACGCCACTGCCTCCCGGAGCGAGGGAGGGCTTGACCCGGCGCAAAATTCGGTTAATTCGAGCTTCTAATTCCTTAGGAGAAAAAGGCTTAACTAGATAATCATCAGCCCCGAACTGTAAACCCGTAATGCGATCGGCAACATCAGCTAGGGCCGTTAACATCACAATGGGAACATCGGAGGTTTTACGAATTTCTTGGCAGACATAATAACCATCTAGGTAAGGCAACATCACGTCCAAAACAATTAAATCCGCGCCTTCTTGAGAGAAGATTTCCAAGGCTTCTTTGCCATTTCCAGCAGTAACGACTTCATAGCCTGCCATCGATAAGCGCGTTTTCAGGATGCGCTGCACGGCGGGTTCATCGTCTACCACCAGGATTTTTCCCTTGGGGTTTTCCACGTTTTTTAGCTATCTTAAAGCGAAGTGAATTCGGCAGTCGCCGCTGCTCTGGCAGGATTTTTATCAATATGATAACACAAGTTTTCAATCCCCGCTTTGACTCGGCAAAAAGCTTTCACAAGCTCTGCATTCAGTGCAATGAAATCCATCGAAAAACAACAATAAATAGCTGCATTCCACAGCAAGGTCGCTAGATAGAAGTATTAAGGCTACGGGATATTAAGACATTTTTCAAAGCTGCTCGTCAAGGGCAAGTACCTGTTATCATCTACTGACAATTCCCAACTTCTGTGAAGCCGTTCTGGGACTGCGATATGCCCAATCCCTTTGTTGGTGTCAGAATTCCCCACGAGCTGAATGAGGCCCTGGTGGCCCGCACAAGAGAAACGGGACAATCCAAATCCGATGTGGTCATCACAGCCTTGAAGAATTACCTCGGCGTGGCTTCCTACGAGGAACGGTTGGCGGCTATTGAGGAGCGGTTGGCGGTTTTGGAAGCAACCCTGGGGATAGGAGCGGAAATGAGTCATTTATCTCCAGTTAAGCCCAGTTCCCATCGAGATTAAAGAAATATCCTCGGCAACAGTGGTTGCTAGGATCAAGGGCGGAACGTTACTGAAGGGATTGACCGCGTGCTGGGGTTCATCAATTTGCAGAAATCGCCAGGGTGGACATCCCACGACTGTGTGGCTAAGCTACGACGGCTGCTGAAGATTAAGCGGGTGGGTCATGGCGGCACCCTCGATCCGGCGGCCAGTCGGGGTTCTTCCCATCGCGATCGGCAAGGCCACGCGGCTGTTGCCTTACCTGCCTGAAGGCAAAGCCTATCGAGCAACGGTGCGGTTTGGCTGGCGTACTACCACTGACGACCTCGAGGGGAAATTCTCCAGCAGCAACGGGCCGATGCCCTGTCCTTGGAGGAAATCTTGACAAAACTCAAGGATTTTGAAGGACTTATTCCCCAAATTCCCCCAGCCTATAGCGCCATCCACCAGCAAGGACAGCGGCTCTACGAGTTAGCTCGGCGGGGAGAGAGAGTTACCGTGCCTCCCAGAACGGTTCGGATCGATCGCCTGACGGTTCTGGCCTGGCATCCCGGCGAGTCTGCCGAGCTGGAGATTGAAATTGCCTGCGGGCCGGGAACCTATATTCGCTCCCTAGCACGGGATTTGGGAGAGGCGGTGGGAACGGGGCGACCCTGGCACAGCTCACCCGAACACTCAGCGGTGGATTCCAACTAGAAGACAGCATCACCCTAGAGGAGCTGCAAGCCAGCGCGATCGCCCTTGCCCTGATTCCGCCAGAGCAAGCCTTACAGCACCTACCCCGGATAACCCTGTCAGCAGATCGGGCAAAACTCTGGTGTCAAGGCCAAAAATTGAGCTATCACGGGGAATTAAGCAGTTCTGAGCCTGTATATCTGCGAATCGTTCAAGAAGATGGGAATTTTCTGGGAATTGCCCAAGTAGAGCGCCAGGAGCAGCTTCTGCTCGCCCCGAAAGTCGTTTTGGCGGACGGGTCAGGGGCGATCGCCCCTTAGGGAAATCTCAGGAGAAGGCAAGGCCCTGCTGGTTGTTAAGTTCCCATCATATTGATGAGAATTTCTTTGGCAAATTGGTAACTGCGATAGCGTTTGCGTATATCTGCGGAACTGAGCGGGAAAGCAGCAACCTTTTTCCGTGGAACAACGATGGTACGACAGAGGGGTAATCTCGACAATAAAAACAGTTCAATGATTATCCCCCCTAGGCAGGATTGCAACGACGATGAATACACAGCGCCTTAGCTATCAAGGGCTAGAGATGCTCCTTGAATACGATCGCCAGCCCTCCCTGGAATTGCGAAACCGCATTGTTGAGCTGAACGCTGGATTGGTTCGCAAAGTCGCCCATTGTCTGAGCCAGCAATGTGCCGAACCCTACGACGATCTAGAGCAAATCGGCTACTTGGGATTAATTAGAGCCATTGAGCGGTACAATCCTCGCCAAGGCGCTGCCTTTAGTTCCTTTGCCATTCCCTACATTCGAGGCGAGATTTTACATTATTTGCGCGATAAGAGCAGCACCATGCGAATTCCCCGACGCTGGCAAGACCTCTACGCCAAAGGCAAAAAGCTGCGCAAAGAGCTATCGGCTAGCTTGGGGCGATCCCCCCGCGACGGTGAATTGGCTAAGGCTCTCAACGTTTCCCCCCAGGAATGGAGCGAATGCCAGCTTGCTTGCCAGAATCGGATGCTCGTGAGCCTGGATGCCATCGCCATGCAAACCCCCGACTGCGCGATCGCCTTGGGAGATACCTTGGCCGATCCCCGCTGCCAACTCCAGCGCAAGTGGGAAGACGAACGATTGCAACTCCAGGGCGCGATGAACCAACTGGATGAAAAAACCAAAGCCGCCATTGAATATGTCTATTTGCGGGATTTGCCCCGGCGCGAGGCCGCGAAACAAATTGGGGTCAGCCCTATGACGGTTACTCGGCACTTACACAAAGGTATCAAACAGTTGGGCATCCTCTTGCAACCCCAGGTCGCCTAGATACATCAAGACTTCAGTTCCAGCAAAATAAAAAGCTTTTTTTCCTGTCTTCTGTGAACCAGCCAGTTTATAGTGGTTATGTCTTATATTTTTGCTTTGTTTAAGAAGCATTGGAGAAAAATATGGGGAGATTAGTCCGCAAGCTTGCGATCGCCTGCGCCTCCGGGTCGGTTGCCCTCAGCGCTAGCATGGGTTTGTTCGTTGGCAGTCCGGTGCTTGCCCAGAAAAAGAACAACTGTACTCTCCTGCAACCCGTCGGCGGCCAGGGAACCCTGGTCAGAAAGACCGTCACCGCCCCCAGTATTCCTATAGGCATTGCTCGCTTGTTTAATAACAACTGGAATACAGACTTTGCCATTCCCTCGCGGGCTTCCTTTAACCGGTTTAAAGCCACCTTAACGCCCCTTTCCAGCGGCAACCTAACGGTGAGAATGTTTTTGAAATATAGCGACGGGTCTGCCGACGAGTCCTTCAATGAGGTCGTTCCAGCCCAAGAAAATCAACCGATCGTTCTCGAAGGCATTCCCCGCGCTAACAGCGACCCATTCCAGGTCAATATCTTCGTCGGGGATCTTAACTCCATCGGCAGAAGCTATACAGTCACCGTTGCAGGCTGTCCCTAGTCAGGAGTCGGCTTAGGGGTTACAAGCCGCGCTGTATGCCTTAACCTTAGCGTCAATCCCGGTAATGGCCGTGCCAACGACCACGGCATAGGCTCCCAGATTTAGGGCCTGCCGGGCTGCTTCGGGAGAGGTAATGCCCCCTTCGCAAAGCAGGGGAACGGTTAGGGTCTGGTGAAGGGAGGCTAACAAGGAAAAGGCGGGGGGTGAATCATCCTGGGTAGCTGCGGTATAGCCGTAAAGGGTCGTTCCTACGCAATCAGCCCCGGCTGCTACGGCTAAACGGGCATTTTCCAGGGTATCTACATCAGCCATGACGGGTTTGCCTAGTTCCTGGTGAATGCACTCGATTAAACCTGCTAAGGTTTCGCCATCGGGACGGGTGCGATCGGTGGCGTCGATCGCTAAAATATCGGCTCCGGCTTGGCAGATGGCTTGGGCTTCGGTAAAGCGAGGCGTAATATAAACGTCATAACCATTAAAAAAGCGCTTCCACAGGCCGATAATAGGAGCAGTGGGGAGCTGTTGGCGTACCGATTGGATGTGGGCGGGGCTATCGATTCTGACCCCCACTGCGCCATTATTCAAAGCAGTTTGGGCAAAGGCGGCGATAATCTGAGCGTTGTGCAGGGGAGAATGGGCTGGGGCTTGACAGGAGACAATTAATCCCCCTTTAAGCTGGCTAGGACGCTTGACATTGGTTTTCGGCTTTAGGTTAGGCAGGACGACAGATCTGGATTTAGGGTTTTGGCTCGCTTGCTTCGGGTACAGGCCTGCAGGAACAGCCGGTTTTGCCGCCGCTGCCACGGTTTAAGGTCCTTCGCCTGCAAATCTTGCTCTAGTTGTTTGATTCGCTGCTGTTGCCTGGCAATTTGCCAGCTTTTAGCGATCAGGCTGGACGTGG
>JAAUTE010000223.1 GCA_012031815.1 Chloroflexaceae bacterium | reverse complement strand
CCCCACCGACCCCAGCGCCCAGGTTGAGCTAGCAGCACCGACGGTTGCCGTTCCCCCCGCCCCCAGGGCCGAACTGCCCAGCTCCGGCAAAAACAGCTTTATTGACCAAAGCTCTTACGGAACGGCAGGGAATAGCGCTCCCACCACGGTGATTGTTAGCGATCGCGCCAGTGACTGCCAGAGCATTGTCCAGAATGGCCAACTCAACCGCGCCAATTGCGGTGCGATCGGCGAAAGCACCCCTACCTCCACCGCTCGTTTGCTGCCGCCCCGTCCCCAGCGCCAGGTGATCGCCCAAGCCCCCTCGGTGAAATACCATCCCAAGGGCAGCAACTGGCGTCCCGTTGTCCGGCCCGTGCCCGTACCTTCTGCGATCGCAACCCATCGCCGAGCTAAAGGCACTCCTGTCGCCGTTGTCGCAGCGGCTCCCGTCCCCGTTGCCGTCGTCCCCCCCAGCTACCAACGGGCCACCGGTCAACCCCGCCCTGCAACCAGCGGCAAAACTTCCCTAATCTTCCCCTTAAGCGTTCCTGCCGCCATTAGCTCCGCCTTTGGCTGGCGCATTCACCCCCTCTCTGGCGATCGCCGGATGCACTTTGGCACTGATCTAGCGGCTCCTCTGGGCACGCCCGTGCTGGCTGCCTATCCCGGAGCCGTTGCGGTGGCTAACACCCTGGAGGGTTACGGATTGACCATCATCCTACGCCATGAATCAGGGACGCAAGAGTCCCGCTACGCCCATCTGTCCCAGGTTTTCGTGGAAACCGGGGACTGGGTAGAACAGGGAGCCATCATTGGTGCGGTGGGCAGCAGCGGCTACTCCACCGGCCCCCACCTGCATTTTGAATGGCGACACCTGACCCAATCGGGCTGGGTGGCCGTCGATGCCGGACTACATCTGGAATATGCCCTGGAAAACTTGATGCGCTCCGTCCAGCAGGCGCAAGCACCCACCCATTCCGGCGGTTAATGAGCACTAGTGGGAGGATTTAGTGACTTTATCTCGCAATTCCTCCCATTTTCGCGACCAGGCGACCATTGCCGCCGAATTGGTTGGGCTACGTTGGTTGGGGAGCACCAGGGATTCCAGGACAGCGGCAGACTGACCCGTTTGTCTAGCCCAGGCACTGACTAACAGCGATCGCTCCACCAACTCCTGTCCCAAGCCCAGAGCTTTTTGTAGCTGCCGCTGTTCTTCCCTGCCGACCATTTTCACCACAAAAGATACACAGTTGGCTTTCTGCAAAACTTCAGCCAGGGCAGCGACATAAGCTTCACTGTTGTTGACTGCCGGAGCAGCCAGGGGCTGGGGACGGGCAAAACGCTGATTCCCCGCCCATAAAAGGGCTAATAGCAGCACCAAAAACTGCCCCAAGACCACAAACACGGGAGTTTTGGCTAAATAGGTCAGGACGCTACCGGCAACTTCTGCTTCAATGGTTTCTGCGGTTTTGTAGCCGTGGAGATATTCATCCACCCAAATTTTCCCCGACGGCGGCACGACTAACTGGGCAAGATATTCAAAATTACCACGAGAATTCTGATGGGCATTGGCGGCTAAATCTGGCGTAACTGCCGTAATAATTGTCCCTTTGCCCAAGTTTTGCTGCCAAACCACCGCTCCGTAACGGTCTTGCAAGAGAGCATCGACTTTCGTGGCTCGCCGCGTTGTCTCTATCTTGAGTGACCCAAAATCGCTGACTAAGGTGCTACTAAAAGGCGCGACCGTTGCAGGCTGATACGCGCCTAAAATGACCAGGCGATTGCCCGCTTTCACCCAGGCTTCCTCCTCGCTGGAGGGATAAACTTGTCTCAAACCGGGAGAAACCTGTAATAGAGTTCCGGTTTCTCCCTGGGATCTCATTAAGGCTCTTAAGGGTTGTTCCCAGCGCTCTAGAGGCGTTCCTCGCTCAGCCATGTAAGCATACCAGGCTCCGTAGCCCCTCGGCCCGCGACCGTAGGTTGAACCACTGGTGGGTTGTTCCGCCGGAGGGATTAGCAGGAACAGCAGCAGCAGCAGTCCGAGCGCCGCTGCGACAATCCAGAACCAGCCTTTGATCGATCTCATCGGCCCGCGATCGCCCCCACAATGTCTTCCAGGATGATCTTACCGGAAGGGAGAGCCAGGGAGTTCCCAGGAGCAATCCCAGGAACCGACTCTTAATTATTTGGCTTTATTCGCGGTTTTTGAAGGAGTTTAACCAGTCGCGAACTTGCTCGCCCGCCACATCGCGGCTGCCCAACCCAAAGGCCAGGGCGATCGCCACGGCCACGGCTCCAAACAGCAAACCGAAGGCCAAATTGACAATGTTGCTCGCCACGCCCATCTGGTCTAAGGCCATGGGAATTGCCACGGCGATGATGCCAATGCGGGCAGATTGGGCCAGAAATCGGGCATTGCGACTGCCGGAGCTGAGAATCAAATTAAAGGACAGATTTGCCAGATACAGCCCGATGGCCAGCACCACTAACCCCACCAGCACTTGACCAGAAATGAGAATAATTCCGGCAACCAGGGCGGTTAGGGCGGGGATATTGAGGATATTAACGGCGGCCAAGGTGGCAAACAGCATAATCCCCACGATGACAATAATGCCGACCAATTGCGAAGGGGTGCGGTGGGGGACGGTGGGGGACGGCGGAACAGCGCCGGGATCGATAGCGGACGGCGGTGGGGCGGCGGTGGGGCGGACAGGCAATCCTAACCAGTTAAAGACCCGATTAAAGCCCACGCTGGTCAAAATATTGGTGACCAGATCCCCGATGAATTTAGCTGCAACATAGGCTAGGGCCAGGATCAAAGCCGCCGCGAAGATATTGGGCAAAATGCTCAGGACTTGATTGAGCATGGCGATCGCGGGCAGGGAGATGGCCTGGATTTGCAGGGCGTTGAGGGCGGCGATGGCGACGGGGATGAGAATCAGGACGTAAACCAGGGTTCCGAGCAGCCAGGAGAGGGATTGGTTGCGGGGCTGGCGGCGGAAGCCAAACTGTTCTCCAAAACCGTCGGTATTAACGGCGCGGAGTAAGTTGGTGACGATGCGGCGCACCACCTGGGCGATGAACCAACCCACCGCGGCAATCACCAGGGCCGCCAAAATATTGGGCAGAATCGCCAGGATTTTATTGAGTAGGGCGTAAACCGGTTCGAGAGTTGCCTCTAAACCGAGGGTTTGCAAGATTAAGGGCAAAAACAGCAAAAAGATAAACCAGTAGGCTGCCGTGCCAATGGTGTCGCTTAGGGAAAACCGCTCGGCTGGGGGCACGGTGGGTTCCTCCGCGGGTGGGGCGTCGGTGTCCACCAACTCCTGGTTCAAGCGCTGGTCGATGTCAATGGCTCTCAAGCTGCGGGTTAGCAAGGCTTTTACCAGGGTGGCGATGAGCCAAGCCAGCAGGATCAAAATGAACGCACCCAGTAAATTGTCGAGAAAGCCGATGGCCCCGTTGAGAAACTCATTGAAGGGCTGGGTTACGGCATCCAATTCTAAGGTTTGCAGCACCCCGACCACGGTGAGGGCGATGATAATCCAAAAGACCGTCCCGGCAATCCAGTCTTCGACTTTTGGCGATTCCTGCTCCGGGCGATCGCTAATCCAACTGGCAATGCGGTTGTCGATGTTGGTGCGATTGAGGATGCCGCGCACAATGGCTTTGGCGATCGCTGCCACGATCCAGCCGACGATCAAGATGATAATTGCCAGCAGCAGGTTCACCAAAGAGTCGGAAAACCCCTGTCGGAGGTTGAGAACCGCATCTTGTTCGGCCCCTCCATTGGCACGACCGTTTTGTAGCTGTGCGATCACAACAGAGGCTTGGGACAGGAGTTTGCCATCTAACAAAGGGTTGAGATCACTCCAAACTTGGTTCATAAGATTTCTACCTTTGGAATCAGTGTAAACGCGAAAAACGAGAGCGCCTGCTAAAGGTATGGTTTCACATCTTTGCAGTTTTGTTGAGGCTTTTTGGTGTAGTTTATAGCGTTAATCTTTAAATAATCCTTGGCTGGAGTTGTGGCATGGTTGTTGCCAGCCCGCCCAAATCGCAAACATTAGGACAGGGTTCCCAACGGGTGATCGCCCCACAACTCCTTTGAGAATAGGCCCTCTGGCGAGACGGGTTGAGCGATCGCTAATATGAAAATATTTTTTAAAGGTGTTTTTAGGATTGCTTGAGTGAGTTTGCCAATGCTTAAAAGTTAGTTGTCAGGTTTCTCTTAGCAAGTCTCCTCCAGTGGGCAAGAGCTATTCCTCAACAATCCTCCAGATGATAGGTGCAAAATAGCAATTTTATTACCTCGATTTTGTTGGTGAGCTTGCGGGCGGCGATCGCTCTTTGCCACCGGTTTAACCGTGGAGCTATCCCATCAACGGCGGATTGCCAAAGCAAGATAGCGATCGCCAGAGGTTTTACTCGCCACCGGAAATTGGGTATCTTAGGTTCATCCAGACGAAATAGTTATGAATGGCTATGGAAACCAGTTCTGACCCATTGAGTGCCCCTTCTCTCAACGTGACCCCAGAACCCATGCCCGTTGTCCAGACCGAACAACTCTCAAAAATATACCGCACGGGTTTTTGGCTAAATCAGAAGGTGGTCTCGCTCAAAGACTGCTCTTTAACGGTTTATCACGGCGAAACCTTTGGCTTGCTCGGCCCCAATGGTGCAGGCAAAACCACGCTTCTAAAAATTCTCCTCGGTATTTTGCGACCCAGCTGCGGTCGAGGAATTTTGCTGGGCTATCCCCTTGGCGATCGTTCCGTGCGATCGCGCCTGGGCTACTTGCCGGAAAATGCCTATTATTACGATTATTTAACAGCCTGGGAATTTCTAGACTTTACGGCAGGATTATTTGAGATGCCCCGCGCCCTTCGCGCCAAGCGCATTCCTGAATTGTTGGATTTGGTAGGGCTGGCTCGCTCCATCGCCCGTAAAAAGCAACTGCGGAAATTTTCTAAGGGCATGTTGCAGCGGATCGGTCTGGCCCAGGCATTAATCAATGACCCGGAGCTAGTGTTTCTCGACGAACCGATGTCCGGCCTCGATCCGATGGGTCGCTATTTGGTACGAGAAATTATTCAGTCCCTCAAAGCCCAGGGTAAAACCATTTTCTTTAACTCCCACATTTTGGCCGACGTAGAACAGATTTGCGATCGCATTGCCTTATTGGGGCGGGGCGAGTTAATTTGTATCGGTTCACTAGAAGAAGTGTTGGGAGCAGGAGATAGCTATCAGGCCATTGTCAAAGGCGGACGGGCGGAAGTCTGGGAACGGTGGCTTGTGAACCCGACCGTGGCAAAAAATCTGTGGCATGGACAGATCGATGGCAATGTAGCAGAATTTGTCGCGGCTGTATCCGAAAGTGACGCAGAGCTAATTAGTTTACGCCGCGCTCGCCTTTCCCTAGAAGATTTCTTCGTACAGCAAATGCGGAAACGGGGCATTGAACGATAGCGCGGCACATCGATAATAGAAATAGAACCCGCTAGCCGTAGAGATGACTACCCGTAGCCTAAAAGCAGCCAGGTAACTGGTCGGCAATAGTCTAGCCTCAATCGATACAGTTAACGGCCGTATCCGATTTCCAGAAATCCTCAGATTAAGACAGTAACTTCGAGTTTGTTGAATCATCTGGCTAATTTTGGCCACGGCGCTAGGAACTAGCGCCGTTAGACGTGGATGGCCGAACCTTTGCCTAGTAGAGCCATCGCACTCAAAAAGTAAGTTTTCCAGGCAAAACGTCAAAAACACGGCCCGCTAGCTGGAGCCTTGGAAACTCGAGCCTCAGCGCAGCGGGTTGGAGTAGTTCATTGAGCAGAGAGATTAATCCTCACCAAGACTCCCTTGAGCCTAGTTCAATCTTTTGATCATTCTTCGGCAATCACGGCATCGCGATCCAGGAGGAGTAAATTCCGTAACCGATCAGTGTCTAATTCAGTCAGCCACTGTTCTCCCACGTCAACGGTCTGCTCGGCCAGGTGTTTTTTGCTCTCTAGCATGTCACTAATGCGCTCCTCCAGGGTTCCGGTACAAACGAAGCGATGCACCTGGACATTTTGCTTTTGTCCAATGCGAAAGGCCCGGTCGGTGGCTTGATTTTCCACTGCCGGATTCCACCAGCGATCGATATGGAAAACGCGATTGGCGCGGGTTAAATTCAACCCGGTTCCCCCAGCTTTGAGGGAAAGTATAAATATCTGCGGCCCGTTGGGATCATTTTGAAAGCGATCGATCATTTCCTGGCGCTGTTCACGGCGAATACTGCCATAAAGAAACAGGACTTCTTTTCCCAATTTCTTTTCAAGATAGGGTTTGAGCAACTTGCCCCACTCGGCAAACTGAGTAAAAATTAAGGCGCGAATCGCCTTCTTGGGTGGCTTCTTCGAGCATTTCTTCGAGGCGCAGTAACTTTCCCGAACGGC
>JAAUTE010000222.1 GCA_012031815.1 Chloroflexaceae bacterium | reverse complement strand
CAGTTTTACGGGATACGACTGTATCTCGGTCTACCATGATTTTCGCTACCATCCCCAGGAAGTGACCACGGGGACAATGGACGACTACGCCTATGATACCTACGGCTGGTTTGGCTTCACCATTGAACTATGGGATGCGCCGACGGCGGCAGGCATTAAAAAAGAAGATTTGATCCAGTGGTTTCGCTGGCATCCCCCGGAAGATGAGCTAACCCTGTTGCGCTGGAGTGACGAGCAGCTAGGGGGCGAAGGATTTATCGATTGGCAGCCCTTTGAGCATCCCCAGCTTGGCGGGGTGGAAATCGGCGGCTGGAACTTTAAACGGGTTTGGCAAAATGCACCGCCCCAATACCTTCAGGAATTGGCCGAGCAACATTGTCAGTTTGCGATCGCCCACGGGTTGATGTCGCCTAAATTGGCGGCACGGGTAAGGTTAACCCAGGAGGGAGCGGGGGTCTATTATCTGCTGCTGCAACTGGAGAATCAGGGGTTTTTGCCGACCTATACCAGTAAAAAGGCATTAGAGCGCAAAGCCGTGCGTCCCACGGAGGTGACTTTAGTATTGCCGGAAGGGGCGAAGCTGATTGCGGGCAAATTGTCTCAAGAAATCCAACACCTAGAAGGGCGCTCCAACAAAGCGTTTAGAAGCGTGGCCAGGGGCAGTGACTATCGCTGTACGGTGGAATGGGCGCTGAAAGCCGAATCCGGCAGCGAAATTGAAATTATTGTCCAGTCTGAGCGGGCGGGAACCTTACGACAGCGGGTAACGGTAGGAAATCAGGACTGATTTTGGCAAAAACTAGGCGCTAACAAGATTTGAGTTGCCACAGGAGCAGGACAATTTCATCGATCGCCGCCCGAACCACGGAAGCCGGTTGCGCTGATTGGTTGACCAGGATGCTAAAGGCGATCGCCTCAAATTGGGCCCGTCCAAATAGCCAGATAGGGCCACAACGCCGTTTAAGGTTCCGGTTTTGCCCTGGAGCTGTCCCTGGAGGGGCGTATTGCGAAAACGATTGGTCAAAGTGCCCGTTTCTCCGGCTACTGCCAAGGAGTCTCGGTAGAGCTGGGCCTGGGGGGATTGGGCCATGAGACGCAGGGTTTGAACAAGGGCTTGGGGGGCGACCGAACTGTGGCGGGACAGGCCAGACCCATCGGCCAGGCGATAGCTCTCAGGATTGACGCCCAATTCGGTTAGGGTTTGCGATAAGGTGTCTAGCCCATTGTTTCCCTGGGGCGCCCCTAATTGTTTCAGCAAGGCTTCGGCGTAGAGATTATTGCTATCCCCATTGGTGTCTGCCATCAAAACTGGCAGCGGTGGCGAGGCGATCGCGCCTAATTCTTGACCTAATGCCGGTTCAGCGTTGACGAGGCGATCGCGATTCACGTCAATGCCTGCGGTTGTTAATAACTGGCGCAACGTGTCTAAAAAATAGCGATCGGGGTCACGTATCGCTAAATTCCAAACCTCCGGTTCGCCGTCTGCGGGTAATTCCCCGGTGATTTTGAGGACGGGTTGACCCAATTCTCCCCTTAGCTCAATTTGGGCCGGACTGCCGGGGGCGGTGGTCGTGGCTCCATTGATGACCTGCCATTGCCGGGCTGCCAGGGGATCTGACCAGCTTAATTGTGGCGATCGCCCCGGTTGGGTGGGTGAGAGGGTCAGTGTAACACTGTTGCCATTCAAAATTAAACTATTGACGCTGGTGGCATAGCTGGCATAAATATCCTCCCATTCCCAGGTGGGATTAAGGGACGAACCGACTAAATAACCGCTGTAGATGACCAATTCCTCGATTTTTCTGACACCCTGTTCCTTCAGCCCCGTTACCAGGGCTTGTAATTGAGCCGTAGTTAAACTGGGATCGCCACGACCCACCACTTGCAAAGACCGTAAATTGGGTAGAGAGCCGACGCCATAAACCGAGGTACGAATGCGATAATCCGCTCCTAATTTCTGTAAAGCCGCCGCAGTAGTCAATAGCTTCACGCTAGAAGCTGCCGTAAAGTATTGCTCCGCCTGTCGAGCTAAAAGAGGGGTTTCCCCATCGATCGCCTGCACCAAAATGCCCCACCGCGATCGCGCTAATTCCGGTCGGGAAGTAATCAATGCGATCGCCCGGTCTAAATCAGCGGGACAGAGAGAGTCAGCGCGAGCAGGCGTAGTGGACTGGACACCAATTGGGGTTGCGAGAATTCCTGCGATCGCCGCAAGCAACAAGCCCGTTAAACCGAGAGAGAATTGCGACAATGGGGATAGCATTTAATTAGAATTCAGAAATGACCGGGAGTTAGTTCAATTATGAGTTATGACTTCGATCTATTTGTCATTGGCGGCGGTTCTGGAGGAATTGCTTGCGGTCGCCGTGTAGCGGGAGAATATGGCGCGAAGGTGGCATTAGCTGAATTCGATCGCCTTGGCGGTACTTGCGTCAATCGGGGCTGCATTCCTAAAAAATTGATGGTTTATGCTTCCCGCTTTCCCAATTACTTTATGGATAGTCAGGGGTTTGGTTGGAGTAGACCCAGCAGCAATCTTGATTGGAAACAGCTCAATCACGTGATTAACAATGAGATCGACCGCCTCAACAAAATTTATCTAGGCCTGCTCGATCGGGCTCAGGTCAAGCTCTATCCCACTCACGCTCGCTTGCTTGATCCCCACACCATTGAAGTGGGAGAAGAGACCGTGACGGCAGATAAGATTTTAATTGCGGTCGGGGGTCGCCCCATTCAGCCTGACATTCCGGGAATTGAATACACCATCGTTTCGGATGGCATGTTTCAGCTAGAAGAGCAGCCCCAGCGCCTGGTTATCATCGGTGGCGGCTATATTGGCGTGGAATTTGCCTGTATTCTCAACGGCATGGGGTCTGAGGTGACCGTGGTGATTCGCAAAGATAAGATTCTCACCGGCTTTGACGACGACCTGCGTACCGAAATTCAAAACGCCATGCAGCAAAAAGGCATTCGCATCCTGACCAATGCCAACCCTCGGTCCATCAGCAAAACCCCCGATTGCTTGAAAATGACGGTTCTTCAAGGGGAAAATGAGACGGAAGTGTTATTTGCCGATGCCATTGGTCTTGCCGCCACGGGACGCATTCCGAATCTCAGCAACCTCGGTTTGGAAAATACGGGCGTCACATGATGGAAGGGACGGATCGCCGTCGATCAATACAGCCGCACTTCAGAGGCAAATATTTATGCGGTGGGTGACTGCACCAATCGGGTGAACCTGACCCCAGTGGCGATCGATGAAGGAAGAGCGCTGGCAGACACGGTATTTGGCGGTAAAGAGCGCATAACCAGCTACGAAAACATTCCTTCAGCGGTTTTCAGCACGCCAGAGGGGGCAACGGTAGGACTCACCGAAGCCCAAGCCCGTCAAAAATACGGGGAAGATGCAATCAAGGTCTATAAAGCGCATTTTCGCTCTACCTATAACAGCCTCAGCGGTCGGGATGAAAAAACCATGATGAAGCTCGTCGTGGAAAAAAGCAGCGATCGCGTCTTGGGCGCACACATGGTGGGAGAAAGTGCTGCCGAGATCATTCAAGGCGTGCGATCGCGCTGAAGACCGGGGCAACCAAGGCTAACTTTGATGCAACCATTGGCATTCACCCGACAGTCGCCGAAGAGTTCGTCACCATGCGCTAAGGGACACAATTTCTGAATGTTTATCAGTGTCAGTGGCGAAAAATAGACGATGACTGACACTGGTAGCTGAATTTCAAGGACAGAAACCGATGTCGATAAATCCAATATGTTACTTCAGACCGCTTTCTTAACAGGAGCAAGCCTGAACCTGGAGAATTCTCCCTAATTAACGCCGACGGGCTTCTTCCCATCACGGCAAGAAAAAGCCCTTGCCGCCAAGAAACCGTGGGAGAAGCGCTGGCAGGCTACCATGAAAAAGCGATCGCCTCCAACTGCAAGGCCGGCCTGAGAAACTCAATGCGCGCCCTCTTGTTAATTAACCCCTATTCCCGCCAGGGAAAAAAAGCTCAAGGAAGCGTAAAACAGCACCTGGAAGCCGTTGGCGTCGACGTTCTCGAAAAAACGCCCCAAACCCCCGCTCAATTTTCCCAGTTAATCCATCGCTACCATCCTCAAGTCGACTGCGCCATCATCGGCGGTGGAGACGGAACCCTTAACGCTGCTTTACCCGGATTAATCGCGACCCAGCTTCCCCTAGGCGTTCTCCCCCTCGGAACTGCCAACGATCTCGCCCGCACCCTCCACATCCCCACCTCTCTCCCCCTCGCCTGTCAGGCGATCGCCGCAGGACGAATTCAACGCATCGATCTCGGCTGGGTCAACGGCCAATACTTTTTCAACGTTGCTAGCTGCGGTTTGAGCGTGAAAATCACCCAAAAACTTAGCCATCAAGCCAAACAACGCTGGGGAGTTTTCGCCTACGCCCTGACCGCCTGGCAAGTCCTTCGCAAATCCCGCCCCTTCACGGCAGAAATTGTCACTCCCACCCAGATCCTTACCGTCAAAACCATTCAAATCGCCGTCGGTAACGGTCGTTATTACGGTGGCGGACTCTCCGTCGCCCCCGATGCAGCAATCGACGATGCCCGTTTGGATACGTACAGTTTAGAGGTCAAACACTGGTGGCAAGTCCTCTGGTTTTTACCAGCTCTTTGGTTGGGGCCCCGAAATACGGCGCTGGGAATGCGAACCCTTGATGGAGAAGAAATAACGATTCGCACCCGCCGCTCCCAGCCCATCACGATTGATGGTGAACTCGCGACCCATACCCCCGCTACCTTTCGCGTCATCCCCAAACTTCTGCCCGTTTTCGTTCCCGATACCAGCGAGAGTCAAGCGATCGCGTTATAGCTTGCTTGCAGAGCCTAGCTGAGTCCGTAACGCTGATTCAACGTTGACGCCCCTCACTCCTGAAAACAGGCCGTTAGGGCAACGGCCAGCGCATCCGCCGCATCATCTGGTTTAGGGATCGCTTCCAGGGCTAACTCGCGAGCAACCGCTAATTGCACCGCCTGTTTGTCGGCGTTGCCATAGCCAGTCAGGGCTTGTTTGATCTGTGCTGGCGTAAATTCCCGGTAAGAAAGCTTTTTTTGCGCCACAACCAGCATCAAAACCCCCCGCGCCTGGGCTACCGTAATCGTGTTACTCATGCGATAAAAAATAATTTTTCGATCGCCACCAGATCGGGCTGCACCTCGTCAATGAGGGCGTGGAGGTCTTCGTAAATGGTGCAGAGGCGATCGCCAACGGGAGTTTTTGACGAGGTTTCAATGACGCCAAAATCCAGAAGCTGCACTGGCTGGCTATTGTCCCAAGCCTGCCGCTGAGCCTGTAAGCTATTGCCAGCCGGAATAGGCTCTGGGGGTTCCCAAGCAACTACGCCAAACCCCAACAAGGCAATCCCCGGATCGAAACCTAAAATACGTTTTGTCATTACTTCCCCGAATCGACTAAGCGGCTCCTCCAACCATAGAATCCCGATTTAACCAGGGTTCTCCCCCCGCAGTTTCCAGTTCCCACGGAAGCCCAAGAATCTTAGACCCCATTGGGCTAACTTTGGGGGCAAAAGCCGCACCAAACCCCGCTAAAAGGCCTTGAGTTACCCAGCCATTCTCAGTTAAAGTCATTCAGAATCAATTTCTCCCCTCCAGGCTATGTCCCGCATCCCTCCTTTCCAGCGAGCTTGGCAACGGCTGAAAGCCGAATCGAAACATTTTGCTGCCGTCGGCAAGCAGGCTCCCCATACCGTGAATATTTGGGTCAAGTGGCTCTCTCCGGGTTTGTTGGTCAAACGCTGGCTGTTAATTAGCGCGGCGGGGGTGATCTTGCTAAGTTTGGGCATCGCTATTTGGGTAAAACTCACGCCCATCTCCCGCATTATTGAATTTATTTCTCAGCTTTTGGAAGCGATCGCCAACGTGATTCCCAGCAATTTGTCGGGGCCGATCGCGATTCTGGCGGGGTTATTTTTGATTTTTTGGGGACAGACCCGCACCGTTAGCTCCATTGCCGAAGTTTTACAGCCAGAGGGCAGCGAAGATTTAGTTGACCTGCTGCTCGCCCATCGCCGTCTCAATCGCGGCCCCAAAATCGTTGCCGTCGGCGGCGGGACAGGACTCTCAACCTTACTGCGGGGATTGAAACACTATAGCGCCAATATCACGGCCATTGTCACCGTGGCCGACGATGGAGGGTCATCGGGGCGCTTGCGGCGGGAAATCGGCGTCCTGCCCCCAGGGGATATTCGCAACTGTTTGGCGGCATTGGCAGATGAAGAACGGTTGGTGACGGAGTTGTTTCAATATCGCTTTCAGGCAGGCGATGGCTTGAGTGGACACAGCTTTGGTCAACCTGTTTTGACCGCCATGAGTGAAATTACGGGTGATCTGGAACAGGCGATCGCGGCGAGTTCTCAAGTGTTGGCAGTGCGAGGACAGGTGTTGCCGCT
>JAAUTE010000021.1 GCA_012031815.1 Chloroflexaceae bacterium | reverse complement strand
ACCCTGACGCCACCCACGGATTTTTCTGCGACCAGCGCGACAGCTACCACCCTGAAGCCGCCCGCGACGCTTGGGAACAGGTGCTGTCGTTGTTTAAGGGCGAACTGTAGGATTACCCTTTTCCCGCCAGATTAGGGAGTAGCGGTTTATTTACTCGCGATAACTTAGCATTCTGGACAGTTGCCCCATTTTTGGGTTGGGAAGGCTAATCTATTTAGAGAAAGCTAATGCTGGCGAAAGGTTTCCCAGGGCAATCTCAATTGTCAAGGAGAAACTGTTGGCTCGCCTGGGTTGATCAAACCTAATTGAGCCTGCCGCCAACCCTACCTTATCCAGACTTGAGTGAATTAAAGCCTACCCTCAACGACCATGACCTCTGAATCCACCCGCTCACCCCTGTCGATGCCCTTTTCCCAAGACGAGTTTGCCCAAGCGCTCGAAAATTACAACTATGCGTTTGCCCCTGGACAAGTCGTGCGCGGCAAGGTCTTTGAGTACGCCTCCGATGGTGCTTACGTAGATATTGGCGGCAAATCTTCGGGTTTTGTGCCGCTGCGAGAGGCAGCCATGGAACAGGACATCCCCCTCAATGAGGCCCTTCCTCTGGAAGCAGAATTTGAATTCCTGATTGTCAGCTCACAGAATACAGATGGACAAGTGACCCTGTCGCGGCGGCAGCTCCTTGTGCGCGAAATTTGGGAGAGAATTGCAGAAACTGCCCAAAAAGGAACCGTAGTGGAAATGCGCGTCACCGGAACCAATCGCGGCGGTGTCATTGGTGAAATCGAGGGTTTGCGGGGCTTTATTCCGCGATCGCACCTGTTGGAGCGGGTCAATTTGGAAACCTTGGTCGGACAGCTTCTGAGCGCGACGTTTTTGGAAGTGGATCGAGAGAAGAATAAACTAGTGCTGTCCCAACGAGAGGCGGCACGGGCGGCGATTATCTCCAAACTAGAACCGGGCCAGCTCGTAACGGGCAAGGTTGCTAATATCAAACCCTATGGAGCCTTTATTGACCTAGGCAACGCGACGGGACTATTGCACATTAAGCAGGTGAGCGGGACGCGCATTGAGGATCTAGCAGAACTGCTGCAGGTGGGACAGTCGATTAAGGCGATGATTATTGACCTCGACGAGTCCAAAAATCGCATTTCCCTTTCAACGAAGGTTTTAGAGAAATATCCGGGTGAAGTACAAGAAAAATTTGAGGAGGTCATGACTAGCGCCGAAAGCCGCGCCGAGAAAGTCCAGGGCAAATTAGGCGAATAACTCAGGTTTCGGCTCAAAAGTAGAAAGCGCCTGGGAGTCTTTCCGTGTTTCGACCCCAAGCGCTTTCTCGTTCCTCACACCTTATATCTAAAACCATACTGGACGCCTATCGTTTCTGTCAATCTCTCAGCGAAACTGCTTAATGTACTGTAACCTCTTTGCCGCGATCGCCATTTGGATTTTTTTCATCGATCAATTTAGGAAAAAGCCATTATAATGGGAAGCCGGATAGCTAGCGGATGTGGTGGAATTGGTAGACACGCACGCTTGAGGGGCGTGTGGCTATGCCTTGCGAGTTCGAGTCTCGCCATCCGCATTGTTGATCGGGGTCAAGCTTGTCAATTCCTTGCCGAGGTCGATGCCTTAGCAAGGTTTGTTATTTCTAGGGGTTTTCGGCCAACAAAACGGGTTTAGCCCGCTCTAGTAGGCAGGAGAGGCCAGGAGGGAAATGCCCACCCCCAGGGACAAGCCAACAAACACTTGAAACGGGGTGTGTCCCAGGAGTTCTTTGAGCCGTTCTTCATCAAACTGGCGCTCGCTAAAGAGTTCGTCCACAATTTGATTGAGGAGGCGGGCCTGTTTTCCCGCGGCCTGGCGCACCCCAGCGGCATCGTACATGACAATCACCGCAAACAGGCAGGCGATCGCAAATTCAGGAGAGGCCCAGCCCATGACCTGCCCCACTCCGGTCGCTAAAGCGCCGACCAGGGCCGAGTGGGCGCTGGGCATCCCGCCGGTAGCCATCAAAAAACGGAAATCTACCTTACCATTTCTAAACAGTTCGATAACGACTTTAAGCGCTTGGGCCGTCAAGCAAGCCAGAACAGCCACAACTAAAATGTGATTATTAAAGATTTTTTCGAGATCCTGCATGGCATCTGACGGCGGTTTAGTGCTTGCGGGTGGTAATGAAACGGGCGATCGCGCGGAGGGGGTCGGCCAGGGAGCCGTAGGCAGCCAGCTCAGCAACGGCGGCATCGACCAACTGTTGGGCCTGGGTCTGGGACGCTTCTAATCCCCAGAGACTGGGATAGGTCGCCTTCTGGGCGCGAACATCCTTACCAGCGGTTTTGCCCAACTCTTCTTGGGTCGCCGTGATATCTAAAATATCATCAACAATCTGAAAGGCGAGGCCAATGCGTTGAGCATAGCGAGAAAGCCGCTCCCTGTCTTCTGGAGAAGCCCCTGCTAGAATTGCACCCGCCAGTACGGAGGTTTCCAGAAGAGCGCCCGTTTTGTGGGTATGGATAAAGGTCAGGATGTCCGTTGTAATATCAGTTCTGCCCTCGGATTCGAGATCCAGTACCTGGCCGCCCACCAGGCCAGCGGCCCCCACGGTACGGCCCAGACGAGCCACAACTTCCAAAATCTGCTGAGGAGGAACGTTGCGGGTTTGGGTCGCGACATATTCGAAGGCATAGGCTAGCAGTCCATCCCCTGCCAAAATAGCGATATCATCGCCAAAAACTTTGTGGTTGGTGAGCTTGCCCCGGCGATAATCGTCGTTGTCCATCGCGGGCAGGTCGTCGTGGATGAGAGACATGGTGTGAATCATCTCCAGGGCGCAGGCAGCGGGCAGGGCCATCTCTAGGGTTCCGCCGATCAATTCGCAACTGGCTAGGCAGAGGATCGGTCGCAGGCGCTTACCCCCGGCTAGCAGCGAATAGCGCATCGATTCATAAATTTTTTCCGGTTTACCGATGGGCAGCGAACGATCTAGCTCTGCCTCGATTACCTGCTGACGCTGCTTGAGGTAGGTTGTCAGATCGAACCCTGTGGCTTCCTGGTTCAGAGCCAATATGTCATTCGTCTTAACCATGTCTTGATGCCATAAACCAACCAACTGTCTTCATTATTACTTGAGGGGCCGCTTTCACCAAGGTCTCTCTGGAAAGGACTCTTCACTATCCCAGAATTTTTTAGACCCCCAAGTTTTAATCAACACCAATGGGCGATCGCTGAATGAGAAAAGCTTGGAGGCCGCAGTGTTTGGCGCCTTGATAGTCAGCTTTGAGGCTATCGCCGATATGCCAGGCTTGGGAGGGCAGGCAATCATGTTTTTGCAGCGCAGCTCGAAAAATATGCGAATCTGGCTTGGCAGCGCCAACCTCAAAGGAAAGGGTAATACTCTGGAAAAATTCCCGCAGGTGCAGTCGCTCCAGAACGGCATACAGGCGGGTGTCGAAGTTGGAGATAATGCCCAATTCAATGTCCTGCTCTCGCCAGAACTGTAGGGTTGGCGCGACATCGGGGTAAACGTACCAGGGCTTTTCGGTAGCGAAGTAGGCGTATAATCCCGCAAAAAATTGCCCAAAATCACCAAAGTTATCGCTTAAATCCAGGCGGGCAAAGGTGGATTCGGCGATCGCCTGCCACCAGCGAAATTCCTGCTGGGGAAGCCGGTCGGGGTCAGTGGTTTTTACCCAGGGGGGAGGTGCAGCCTTAAAACTCGCGAAAAAAGCTGCATTGAGAGCTTCATGGGAGATAATTACGCCTGCTTGCCGGGCCAATTCGCCGTAGACTGCTCCCACACTAGGATAAACCTCGATGAGCGTACCGACCACATCCAGAAAGATAACTTGGGGTTTGGTCATGGGGCGTTAGGGAGAGCCAGTTAACCAATGGGCGATGGGGGCCGTTATCCAATTTAATCCCACATTGACGCGCTGTTTGAGGGTCGGCAAGCGGTAGAGATAGACCAGGCGGCGGGCCACATAGGCGAGGGGCCCAGCAAGATTGAGTCCAAAACTGCTCAGGGTAGCGCTGTCAATGCCTAAGGCCATCATTTCGCCTAGGGGTTGGTAGCGGAAAGGCAATAGGGGCCGCCCCGTCAGCCCTGCCCAAAGATTCCAAGCACAAAAGTCAGCTTGCTGTAGGGCGGTTTGAGCCGTGGTGGGAACGAGCTGGCCCGCAGCATCCCGACAGGCGGCAATATCACCCAAAATATAAATCTCCGGGCGCTCCTGGGCTTGCAGGCAAGAATTGGTCGTCAAAAAGCCCTTGGGGTCGCGGGCCAGGGGCAGGGTGTCAATGAGGGGGCAAACCCGGGTTCCCACCGTCCAGAGCACCAAATCTACGGGCAGGGTATCGGCTTTGCATTTGTAGACCAGAGTAATAGTATTGGCAGTTACGGACTCCACATCTGTTTCCAAATCCAGCCAAATACGCTTCAACTCCAGGGTCTTTTTGGCGGTTTCTCGATTAAATTGGGCGGAGGTTTTGAGGATGTCATCGCCCCGCTCCACTAAGCGCACCCGGCCTCGCGTTCCCAGGCGATCACTAATTTTGCAGGCTAGTTCAACGCCGCTGTAGCCACCCCCCACCACGCCGACGCGAATTTTGTCGAGATCTGAGGCTTCCAGACGGCGTAGGGCGGCTTTGAGGCGGAAGGCATCGCTGAGGCTGCGGAAGGGGATAGCAAATTGGGCGGCTCCCGGCACGGTATCCATCGGGGTTGTGCCACCTAAGGCGAGAATCAGGCGATCGTAGTCTAAAACGGTTTTATCTTCCAGGACAACCTGCTGGACGTCCACATCCAGATGGGTGACCGTTGCCTGTTGAAAAGCAATGCCCGTGCCTGCCAGCAGTTCCTCAAAGGGGGGGCAATTTCCCAGGCTTGTAGCTCGTCGGTTACCAATTCATAAAGCAACGGCGAGAATAAAAAGCGATCGCTCCGGTCGATCAGCCGAATTTCGGGGCGGGACGCAGGTTCCCAGGGAAATTGAGCCAGGCGCAGGGCGGCAAACAAGCCACCAAAGCCGCCACCGAGAATGAGAATACGCATCGGGGCTTCACTCATGAGGCTTGGGGTGGAAGCTTTTCAGGACTTCAGTTTCAGTATAAAGCTATCTCGCGATCGCCGGGGGCGGCCCAGGGAGGGGTCAATCTCTGACCCTCTTGACTTAGTACAAAAGAACCAATAGAATTGAGTTGCAAGTTTTTCTAGAGATGAGGGTAAAGCCGCGATGAGTACGCTAGCCACACGGGTACAACAGGAAAGTCAGCACAATACTACCGATCGCGCCATTGAGAAGGCCATTGTCAGCGGCGATTTGCGGGCACTGACCGAGGTCGAGCGATTGCAGTACAATTTCGCAGTCTGTCGCAGTTTGGGATTAAATCCCTTGTTGCGTCCCATTGATTACCTGGTGGACGAACGGAGCGGCAAGGTGAGCCTTTACGTCAATGCGGCGGGAATTGCCCAATTAAGAGCGATTCACGGTATTAGCGTTCGCATTATCGGTAGAACCACCGACGAGGATGGCTTACATTATGTGACCTGTCGGGCCACGGACAACCACGGACGGGAAGAGGAAGCGATCGCCATTGTCAGCCTGACTGATAAATACAATAAAATTCTCACCGGTCAAGCCAAGGCAAACTTGATGATGCGCGCAGAAACCAAGAGCAAACGCCGCGCCACCTTAGCTTTATGCGGCTTGCCCTGGCTTGAGGGAACCAAGATTCGGCCATCGAGCGCTATTGATCCGCCTCCAGATCTGCTCCCGGAAGAGGATTTTGATTTTTAGCGGGGCGATCGCCTTGAGCAGAATACACATGATGGGGCTTAAAGCGATCGCAAAGCCAGCCAAACAAGGGACGACTGAGGCCATTTTAAAGAGGGCAAATTAAAGAAGCGCTGCTGGCCGCCAACCCCGGCTCGATTTTGATAATCTCCTTGTCTACGGGACTGGAAATGCCAATGGCACTCAAGCCAATCAAAGCGCCAATGGCGCAGCAAATCCACAGCCCATAAAAGGAGCGGCTTTTGAGCATGACCGGATAAGCTTGAGGCGGCGACAGTCATTGCCTGCTTGGAATTGCCACGGGGCTGCCAGTCCTTGGGGGCAACTTCAAGGCGATCGCGCTGCCACAACGATGGCCACAAAAGCTATGCCCAAGATTCCCAAGGTAGGTCTAACCGTGTAGGTCGCAATTAATTGATTGGCTAGAGGCGCAGTAATCAAAATGGCTACCAGTAAAACGATTCAATGAAGCACAGCGCCCGCTTTCAGGAAAAACGCTTAACAGTAAACCCAGGCAAAAATTAAGAACCTGGCGATGATTTAGACCTTGGGTGATGTGCTGCAACTGCCGGGCGATCGCAAGTTGGGCAGTCGGGACGGTATAATGAAGGGTGTAAAAATGTAAAGAAGTAATAACTGTCTTTATTGCTAGGCGAGGAGTAGAAGCCAAACGTGTTTGTCCTCAGCGGTTATGAGTATTTTCTCGGCTTTTTGCTGGTCAGCAGCTTAGTGCCCATTCTGGCCCTGACTGCCTCTAAGCTACTGCGTCCCAGCGGCGGCGGCCCAGAGCGGCGCACCAGCTACGAATCGGGCATGGAACCCCAGGGCGGTGCCTGGATTCAGTTCAATATTCGCTATTACATGTTTGCCTTGGTGTTTGTGGTTTTCGACGTGGAAACCGTATTTCTTTATCCCTGGGCTGTGGCCTTTAGTCGGCTAGGCTTGCTTGCCTTCATCGAAGCCCTCATCTTCATCGCCATTCTGGTGGTAGCCCTGGTTTACGCTTGGCGCAAAGGGGCGCTGGAATGGTCTTAAACTCACATAATTAGAACTTTTTAAGCCATTGGAAAGTGCGCCGCTCCGCTTTCCTCCAACTTTCAGAGCGGCAGCCGTTCACTCTGACTTGCTCTATGACCCCTAACCTAACCAATAATACGCTCCGGCAACAAGAAGCCGAGAAAATCCTCAATCCCGCTAGCCGCCCTCAGGTCACCCAAGACCTTTCCGAGAACGTCATTCTCACCACCGTTGATGACTTCTACAACTGGGCAAAACTCTCTAGCCTCTGGCCGCTGCTGTACGGCACGGCTTGCTGCTTTATTGAATTTGCGGCTTTAATTGGCTCCCGCTTTGATTTCGACCGCTTTGGGCTAGTTCCTCGCTCCAGCCCTCGTCAGGCAGACTTAATCATTACCGCAGGCACAATCACGGTAAAAATGGCCCCGGCTCTGGTGCGCCTCTACGAAGAAATGCCCGATCCCAAGTACGTCATTGCCATGGGAGCCTGCACGATTACGGGAGGCATGTTCTCTGCCGACTCCACAACCACCGTGCGCGGCGTAGACAAACTCATCCCGGTGGATGTTTATATGCCCGGCTGTCCTCCCCGCCCAGAGGCGATTATCGACGCAATTATCAAGTTACGCAAAAAATTGCCAACGAATCTATCCAGGAACGAGCAACCCGCCGGCAGCAAACTCACCGTTACTACAGCATTCCCCACAACCTGAAACCCGTTCCCCTGATTCACGACGGCAAGTATCTGCAATCCGAGTCTCGCCAAACGCCACCCAAGGAACTGGCAGAAGCGATAGGAATGCCGATTTCTCCCGAATTGCAATCTACGCCCGCTCCAGAGGAGGTCAATCGTGGCTGAAGAAGCAAATAAACCCGCAGAAACAGAAGCAACCGCCGGAGAATTGGTACAGGCTGGCCCGACGGGCAGTTGGCTTTCCGAAAATGGCTTTGAGGTTGAGGCTCTGGGCCCCGATACCTCTGGGGTCGAAATGATTCGCGTTGCCCCAGAATTTCTACTGCCTACGGCAACGGCCCTGTACGCCTACGGGTTTAACTATCTCGCCTGTCACGGCGGCTACGATCTCGGCCCCGGCAAGGCGTTGGTCAGCTTCTACAACCTCATGAAGGTGAGCGACAATGGCGATCGCCCTGAAGAGGTGCGGCTGAAGGTGTTCTTACCCAGGGAAAATCCCAGCGTGCCTTCCCTGTACTGGCTGTGGAAGGCGGCGGACTGGCAGGAGCGGGAAACCTACGATATGTTCGGCATTGTGTTTGAGGGTCATCCTAACCTGAAGCGCCTGCTGATGCCGGAGGACTGGCGGGGCTGGCCCCTGCGCAAGGACTATATTTCCCCTGATTTTTACGAAATGCAGGATGCTTACTAGCGAAATTCCAGGGGACAATATTAGCAAATTAAGTTAGCCAAGACCTTTTATGGAGAAGGTGGGAACAGGGCTGGGTCTTTGTTCCTTTTTTGTGGATTTTTCCCGTTTTTATCCAGGACTAGGGTCGTCTCCAGAATAACCCTTGCTATACTAAAAACCCAACGCTCACCCCTTGAAGGCTCGACGCCGTGGCCCGTTCTGGATATACCTTGCCCGTTTTTGCCTGTGCCTCCGCCTTGGGGGCCCTGGATTGCCTGCGCGATCGCCCCGTTGAATCAGTGACCGTTAACCTGGTGGAGCCGCCGGAGCTGGCCGCGATTCCCATCGAACAAGCCGCCAAAATTGACCCCCATAGGGCCCTTGCCATTACTCGCAGCGATCCTGGCGACAACCTCGACCTCACTCGCCATACCCCCGTCTGGGCGATCGCCCAACTAATTTCTCAAACCGAGCAAACCCCCAGAATTTTGATTCTGGGCGGCGAAGGGATTGGTAAGCGGCTAGACAATGGCAGCAGTCCCGCAATTTATGCCTATGCCCAGCGATTGCTGCGAGAAAATCTAGAAATTAGACTGAATCCAGGGGAATCTTTGCAAATCACCCTGATTCTGCCCCAGGGCCGCCAACTGGCCGAACGCACCTCCAATGCAGCTTTTGGGGTGGTAGAAGGACTGTCCCTACTGGGAACCAGCGGCATTGCCCAGCCCCTGAGTGCCCCAGAGCAATTGGCAGAGTTTCAGTCGGAACTAGCGGAGAAAGCCGCAAAATTCCCCTGCTTGGTGTTTTGTATTGGCGAAAATGGACTGGATTTAGCGAGCAAACTCGGCATCAACCCCGACCAGCTCCTCAAAACCGCCAACTGGCTTGGGCCCCTGCTAGCGAACGCTGGCTTACTGAAGGTTCCCCAACTGCTTCTCTTCGGCTATCACGGCAAGCTGATCAAACTAGCCGGCGGAATTTTCACACCCATCACCATCTGGCCGATGCTCGCCAGGAAATCCTCACTGCCCGTGGCGCGGCCCTCGGCCTGCCCCCTGCCTGTCTCCAACAGCTCCTCGCCAGCCCCACCGTGGAAGCAGCTTTGCAATGGTTGCGAGAACAAGACGCCCAATTGGGGAACTATTGGGTCAAGCAACTCTATCAATCCCTCGCCCAGGAGATCGACCGCCGCGCCCAAGACTACATCCACAGACAGGCTAACCAAACTGTACAGGTCGGTTCTGTTTTATTCGATCGCCAACGACAAATTATTCAAATCAGCGATCGGGGAGCTGAAATGTTAGCTAAACTGTGTTACCCTAATATGAATATCTCTAAATATCGGCTAGATTGACCCTGATTTAGCCTTCTCTATTCTACGGCTGCCCTCAGCCAGCGAAGATTTTCATTGCGACATTTTTACAGTTTATTATCGCGGTCGGGTCACTTAAATTATTAAGGTTTTCCAGGACAGTGAGTACTTCAACCACGCTTCCCAACCCGTCTGAGGCTCTGCCAACTCACCCTGGCTGCCTCAATCGCCAAATGATCATTATTCTCGACTTTGGCTCTCAATACTCAGAGTTAATTGCCCGCCGCATTCGGGAGACTCAAGTTTACTCGGAGGTACTTTCCTACCGGACTTCCGCCGAGCAAATTCGCTCCCTGGCTCCTAAAGGCATTATTTTCTCTGGGGGCCCTAATTCTGTCTACGATGCAGGCGCGCCCCACTGTGACCCGGAAATCTGGGATTTGGGTATTCCGATTTTTGGAGTCTGCTACGGGATGCAGTTAATGGTACAGCAGCTTGGCGGTCAGGTGGAACCGGCCGATCACGGGGAATATGGCAAAGCGTCTCTATTTATTGACGATCCCACGGATTTGCTCACCAATGTTCAAGATGGCGCAACTATGTGGATGAGCCACGGGGATTCCTGTACGCGCCTGCCAGAGGGGTTTGAGGTTCTTGCCCACACCCACAATACCCCCTGTGCCGCGATCGCCAATAGTGAGAAAAGCTTTATGGCGTGCAGTTTCACCCGGAAGTAGTGCATTCCCAAGGGGGACTGGCCCTGATTCGCAACTTTGTTTATCATATTTGCGAGTGCGAGCCGACCTGGACGACTGAGGCATTTGTGGAAGAAGCGATTCGAGAAGTTCGGGCAAAAGTCGGAGACAAGCGGGTTTTGCTCGCCCTTTCGGGCGGCGTTGATTCCTCCACCCTGGCCTTTTTGCTCCACGAAGCCATTGGCGATCGCTTAACCTGCATGTTCATCGACCAGGGCTTTATGCGCAAAGGGGAGCCGGAGCGGTTGATGGAAATTTTCGCAAAGCAATTTCATATTCCAGTGGAGTATGTTAATGCCAGGGAGCGATTTCTGGAGCAAATTGCCGGAATTACCGATCCCGAAGCAAAGCGCCGCCGCATTGGCCACGAATTTATCCGCGTTTTTGAAGAAGAATCCCAGCGCCTCGGCCCCTTTGATTACCTAGCCCAGGGAACCCTCTATCCTGATGTCATCGAATCTGCCGATACCAACGTCGATCCCAAAACTGGTGAGCGGGTAGCCGTTAAAATCAAATCTCACCACAACGTTGGCGGCCTGCCGAAAAACCTGCGCTTTAAGCTGGTTGAGCCGCTGCGAAAATTGTTTAAGGATGAAGTCCGCAAAGTTGGCCATTCCCTGGGCTTGCCCGAAGAGATTATTCGCCGCCATCCTTTCCCCGGCCCTGGTTTGGCCATTCGGATTATCGGGGAAGTGACCGCTGAGCGCCTCAACATTTTGCGGGATGCAGATTTTGTGGTACGGGATGAAGTTCTCAGGCAAGACAGGTACAACGAGTTTTGGCAAGCCTTTGCGGTGCTGTTGCCGGTTCGCAGTGTTGGTGTCATGGGAGATCAGCGCACCTATGCCTATCCCATTGTGTTGCGCCTGGTTTCTAGCGAAGATGGCATGACCGCGGATTGGTCGCGGGTTCCCCACGATCTCCTGGAAACCATTTCCAAC
This sequence comes from Chloroflexaceae bacterium, assembly GCA_012031815.1. GTDB lineage: Bacteria > Cyanobacteriota > Cyanobacteriia > Cyanobacteriales > JAAUTE01 > JAAUTE01. The sequence goes on along the minus strand of JAAUTE010000021.1, from coordinate 13,508 downwards.
CGCATTGTCAATGAAGTCAAAGGCGTTAACCGCGTGGTCTACGACATCACCTCCAAACCCCCTGGAACCATTGAATGGGAGTAATTCTCCCTTGGGCGATCGCCGGAGCGGGTAATTTCCCCTAAACCTGTTGGCGATCGCGGTTGCCAATTAAACTGTCGTTGCTGTGACTGCTCCTACGTGCCAGCCGCTTGGCTTGGTTGTTGAAACTTGGCGGCACGACAGCTTAAGCTTGTAAAAAAGAAAACTGGCTCAGGCAAAGCTAAAGCTATTAGTTGCCGGAACAAACTCAATGTAGTCAATGCGGGCCCGTTCATTGGCCGAGGCCGTGCCATCAACTATCCCCGTCAGGGTAATCGTATCCCCAGCACCCAGGGTGATGCCGCTAGCGAGAGTACTTTCGAGGAAGTTGCTGGCTGACGGGGTGGCCCCCCCAGGGCTATTATTGTAGGTGATACTGCCTTCTATGGGGCCGCCATTGATGTTGAGGGTCACTGGGGAAGCGCCATCGCTCTCATCAAAGTAGCCAATCAAGACATCGTAGGTTCCAGGATTTCCGGTAAATGTCGTCGTGGCTGTTCCCGTTGTCCCCACTGGCGCGCCAGGGGTAATCCCAATGAAGGCGTTATTGGAAGCAAAGTTTTGATTGCTGGTGACAGCGTAGTTGTTAAGCTGGAAATTTTCGGCTTCCAGGCGCAGGCGTCGCCGCCACCGCCATTGTCACTGTCTAGGAAAAGGACGTAGAGTGCTTCTGCTCCTTCGTCAGTGGTAGCACCGAAGTCTTCTACTCCATTGCCATCCAAGTCTCCTAGCGGAGCGAGTCCGTAGCCAAAATTAGCCCCCGTCGGCAGATCAAAGGGAAAGTCCGTTGAAGTTTCATTAATAATGCGCTGCGTCTCAACTGTGCCGTTGCTGTTCGCTGAAAGCAGCCAAACCTCGCCCCGGCCCGGCCGCTCTCATCGGCTCCGACTGCAATTTCCGGGCGACCATCGTTGTCCACATCGCCAATAAAGGCCAGATCGCCGCCAAAGCGATCGGCATTTTCCAGAACCCCGGTAAAGCCCCCTTGGATATCGCTGACCTTTTGGAATCGATTGGCTGTGCCATTGCTATTGAGAAAGACCGTATAGTAAGCGCCTCGATTGGTTCCGCCATCGTCATCAAAAACGCACCAATGACCAGTTCTTGACGGCCGTCGCCATTAATATCAAACGCATCCAGTTTGACGCCGATTTGATCATCGTTATCGAGATTGGCGGTGAAGTTGCCCGCCGTGTCGCTAAGTTTCTGAAACCCTTGAACTGTGCCGTTGCGATTGAGAAACGTCACGTAAACTGCACCGCGATTGGAGCCACCATCATCGTCGCCACGGGCACCGATCGCGAGATCTGGTACGCCGTCTCCATTAAAATCTCCCAATTGGGTCAGTCCGTGGCCAAATTGATCCCCTGCATCTAGATCTCCTGTAAATCCGCCTTGGGTGGCGCTGATTTTTTGGCGGCCTTGAACGGTGCCATTGCGGTTGAGGAAAAGAATCCAGACCGCCCCGGCGTTAGTAGCACCGTCGTCGTCGTTCTCCACACCAACGGCCAGATCGGGAATGCCATCGCCATTCACATCTCCCAACCCCGCGACATCAACCCCGAAGCGATCTTCATTATCGAGAGCTTGGTTGAAGCCACCCGCAGTATTGCTGATCAGCTGCTGGCGTTTCACAGTGCCATTGCGGTTGAGAAAGAGAATATAAACCCCACCGCGATCGTTGCCGCCTCCATTGATGTCTTCGGCTCCCACCGCAACATCGGTGACGCCATCGCCATCGAGATCGCCCAAGGAGGCCAGGGATTCGCCAAAGTCTGTTCCAGACAAACTTCCCTGAAATCCGCCTTGATTTGAAGCTATTTTAACAACGCGATCAATAATAATTGCCATGATTGTTCTCCTTGAAGTAATTGACTGCAATCAATTGCGCTTTGCTCACTTTTGCGACTGCCAATGCTCTGCTGGGTCAATGCAAGTACAAGTTATTACTATAATTTGCCTTTATTTCTCCAAGGAGAATCAGGAGTAGTAAGGTTTTATTATTGGTTGAATCTGTGGGAGAATAAATAGCTATGTTTTCTTTTTTTTAAAAGAGCTTAGGTTAATTTTCTTAAAGAATTCGTAGAACTTTTGGGCAACTGCAAAGCGACCAATGACAGGTAGATAAATGGCTTGATTTAGAAAATAGCTTTGATTATTCGCGATTTTCCCCTATTAAGCCCTAGTTAATTTGCTCACCTGTTTTTAGATAGAGAATTGGAAATCCCTTTTAAAAAAGCAATTATTTTACGAATAGATAGGTTATGTCCGCTGATATTAAAGATGAATCAATGGGATCTGTCTATATTGAAATCCTGCGACTTTTTGTGCAAAAAACAAAGCCGCCTCGAAGACTGCTCAAAAAGCGGTGCAGCGCACCAAGAAAAACAAAATATGGATTTGGACGGCGGTAAATCACTTTAAATAGGAAATACCTGCTTTTGTAATAGGTGATCGTAGTGCAAAAACTTTCCAGTTCTTATGGAAGATTATCAACTTGTGGAAGTGTTTTTTTACGTGACTGACGGTAACAAAGTATATCCCAGCTTTATTCCAGATAGCGACCACATTGTCAGCAAAACCTGTATGACGAGAGTCGAAGGCGAAAATACAGGATTAAGACATTATTTGACTCGACTGCACCGTTAAACTTTATGCTACTCAAAATCTGTGAACATGCTCAGGTACTCAGTTCGCTTACTACTCTATTATTTAAGATGTGGAGATGCTCTAGTTTCTCCTTGATTCATACTTGACTCAGCGACGCCAGAAATTGCAAGCACGCTGAATGATTTAGTCTCGACTCTCAGCGGTAGTAATCCTCTCCAGTCCTTCAAAAGCGCAGCTCAGGACTGCGCCTTCAATTTTTTGACAGCAGCATCTATTTGTACTCCCCAGGTAGGATTCGAACCTACGACCAATCGGTTAACAGCCGATCGCTCTACCACTGAGCTACTGAGGATTAAGCTCAACAGTTAATCACTATAGCACTAGAAAATAAAAGATGGCAAGTCTTGCTTAAACAGCGGCGCGAGCTGAGCCAGGGGGCGCGGGTCTTTCTGGATTGAGGCCAATGTCCCATCACCACCGCTATTGTAAAAGGGTGTGCCCCCGCTATTGAACAGCTCATGTTAGCCCACCACCGCCGTCCCGTTTGCCTTTCTTTTCTCTCTACCGATTTGCCGATCTTGAGTGCGGTGGAAACAGTGGCAACCCTTTACCAAAAAGACCAAGAGCGGTTTCATCTCCTCCTAAATCAGCCCGGCCCGCCCCGATCGATCAACGAGCTAATTCCTAGCGCTGCGACGCTGGAAGCAACGGGAAGTACGCGCTTGCTGTGGCTGGAGATTTCTCCCTATCGAGCCGTTATGACCCTCCAGGGAGAAGGGCAAACGGGGCTATCGCCATTTTTGGGAACGGGGGGTTTACGGAACCAGCCGCTACTGGTTGCACAGTTACGAGAGCGGCAGTAGTGGTTCTTTCCGCCTCCGCAACTACACCCGGAATTTAACCCTCAAGGGCAATCCCCTACCCCAGACCTTGCGAATCGATTACGAACTCTGGGCGGGGCAAGTCCAGCTTGGACACTATATTCTTCAGTTAGAAATTCACCACTAATGACTTTTCTCTAGACAAAGAAAGCATTTTTAGTTCCATTCCCGAAGATGACGAATGCAGGCTTCCTGCTCCTGGGCAAATCGCTTGCTTTGACTTATTTCTTTCAATGCCGGATCGGTTTCATCCATGTAGAAGCGATAGAAAAGATGGTCGTCTCGAAAACTGTGTTCGTCAAGCACGTGATGGATAATTCCCAAGGCCACCAGCAGTCGGCCGATGGCGATCGCTTCTGCTCGCGTAGCCTTTTCCTGTTCCATGAGCCATTGCACGGCTTCTGTTCCCACAAAACACTTGGGAAACAGCTGAAAACGATGGCGGCGATCGCGAATATCTAAGCCACTGGGGCCGCGCATGCGGCTGACGATTCCCTCCCAATCGTATTCTTCGTCCAGGGGGAAAACCTCAGTTTGGGGATGGGGATGGCACTGGCTGGGATCGGTGGCGGAACAAACCGCTAGTGGGTCAAACTTGAGCATATTGCCATTACTAATGCCCTGTTGCTTCAGCCAAGCTTCAAGCAGGGATTCTAGACGAGGCAACTTGACCTGGAGTTCGTCATCGGGAAAGGCAATTTTGATGCCGCAGCCCCGCAGTTGGGTATCAATCTGTTCGTAAAGATAGGCTCTAACCTTAAGTTCCTTGAGGGGATCGCGAATGAAAACGATGACATAAAAACTTAATCCCCCGTCTTTATAGCCTGAAAAGCGGACTTTTGGGGGAGGATAGCGCAGAATATCCGCGTGATACTCCTGGGCTGCGATGAGCAACAGGCGATGGACTTGGTCGCGCTCGGTGTCAATGACGACGCAGATATGAACCTGTACCCGCGCCAGACCACTACGATGCCAGTTCCAGACCTCTCCTTCAATAAAGCGGGAATTGGGAATAAAAATGGTTGAGCGCTCGATAGTCACCACTTCTGTGGTTCGCGCCCCAATGTGTTGAACCAGCCCTTGAATGCCGCCCACTTCGACTAGTTCTCCCACTTTGATGGGCTGCTCAACAATCATTAACATGCCGCTGATAAAGTCTTTGGCGATATTTTGCAGTCCAAAGCCAATGCCCACGCCCAAGAAACCAAACACCACGATTAGCGAGGTAAAATCCACGCCAAAGGCACTGAGTCCCAGAAGCAGTCCCACAAACAGCAGGGCATAGCGAGCAAAAAAGCCGATCGCATCCTGTAGGGCGCGATCGACGCCGATGGTCGGCAAAATTCGGGACTTAAATAATTTAACGGCGTGGTCGGTTCCAACCCACAACAGCAGGGCCAGGACAAGCACGATCGCCATCATTTTGAGGGAGATGCCTTGCTCGCCTTGGATAAGGGCTTCAGCTTCCCAGACCTGGCTGGTGAAGGTGAGGGTGAAACTCAGCCAGCGACGGGAGGAAGGAAACAAGTAGGCAATGTAGCCGACCGCGCCCAACCAGGTCAAAAATTGGCCCAAATGTAGGAGTAGGAGACTTAAGGAGCGATTCTCCTGGGGGGATTGTTTGACCCGCTGCCGCCGCACCCAACGGATGGCCGCGTGGAGCAGGGTACTGGCCAGGAAGGCGATCGCTAAACTCACGAGGGACATTCTCAGGGCCCAGCGCTGATAGGGGGGTTGGCGCTGGTAAATGGCTCGCTCAAGGGCCGCTTCCAGCTTCTGCTGCCAAATATTCGCTTGATCGATGAGCGGCATCCCTGTGTCAATGTCGGCAGGCGTTACCGAGAGTAGGTAGCGACCATTGACACGGAGGGTGAGCAATCCTGATGCTCCCGGTATTTTTTGAACGTTAATTGTTTCTTTCTGAAAATTCGAGTTGCTTAACAGGTCTTGTAACAAGTCAGTAACTCGTTCAGCCCGTTCCGAGGCCGAGAAATTGCCGGAGCTGCCAACCTCAAATAGACGATGGCCGTCTACAAAGATGATGCCTTTCTCCACGGGGGCTTCGGTGTTGGCTTGGGTCGGGGCAACCACACAGATCGCCATGAACAAGGCGATCGCCAAGTATTTCGCGATTTGCGACCAGCACAGATGCGGATTCATGCTTTTTTGTCGATGGTAGTTTGTGCATCTATTCATGCTCGCTCAATCCTGTGGCGGCTCTGATTCTTTTCTTTTTTTAGCATTAATCTTATTTTTTGGGACACTTTTGCCATGACCAGAAGGCAGCAATCAAGAACCCAATGGAGGCGGATTTTAGGGCTTTATTGCCTGAACCATTGGCTTTCATTCCCGGTCGAATCCCTAGGGAGTCAGTCAAGTTTTTAGGAGAATTTTAGACTTTTGACGGAGGAAATAAGTCTTAGAGGATCGTATGCTGACCCCGTAGAAGTGTTTAGGCTGTAACTTTGCTGAAATTAATAATTATTGCGATTTCAGCGGAGGCAACGCCTCCTTATCCAGTTTTGTCGAGCCTCCTAGCGATCGCCTTGGCGCTGGTTCACTTGTATGCTAGTAGGTTACGATTTCTGGATTGTATTCCTCGAAGTCGCTGGCTTTCTGCGGCTAGCGGGGTTTCAGTCGCCTACGTTTTTGTGCATATTCTTCCTGATTTGAGCGAACAGCAGGAAGTTTTAGGCGAGGCTAGCGGTGCGTTGAGTTTTATAGAGCATCATGTATATTTAATGTCGCTATTAGGATTAGTGATTTTTTATGGTTTAGAGCGCCTAGTCACGGCTTCCCGAAAAAAACAGCTAAAAATGGAGCAAGAAGGTCGAGCAGAAACAAGGGTGTTTTGGGTACATATTGCTGCTTTTGCCATTTACAATGCACTTATCGGTTACTTGCTCGTTCATCGAGAAGATTCTGGACTGGTGAGTTTGATTTTATTTTTTATCGCCCTGGGACTTCATTTTATTGTTAATGATTATGGACTATGGCAACACCATAAACAGATTTATCGCAAGCAAGGACGCTGGCTACTGACGGGGGCAATTATTGTCGGTTGGTTGGTGGGCATGGCGACGAAGATCCATGCAGCGGCGATCGCCGTTTTGTTTGCCTTTTTAGCGGGGGGGATTGTGCTAAATGTTTTGAAAGAAGAATTGCCGGAAGAACGACAAAGCTGCTTTTGGGCATTTGCCGCCGGAGCGGGAGCTTATACGCTGATTTTGATAGCTTTATAGGGGTAATTTAGAGACCACTGCTAGTTTCAATGGTCTCTTCGGCTTGATGAACAATGGCCCGCAATTGCTCTAGAGTTTCAACCCTAGCCGCTTGCCACAATCCCCGTTGTTCGGCTTCCAAGAGTCGCTCGGCCATGTCCCGCAAGGCCCAGGGATTTTTGGTTTGAATAAAAGTTTGCACTTTCTCGTCAAAAATATAAGCTTCAGCAATCCCCTGATACATGTGGTCGGCAACGCAATGGGTCGTGGCATCATAGGCAAATAAATAATCTACCGTTGCTGCCATCTCAAATGCACCCTTGTAACCATGACGCATTACCCCGGCAATCCACTTGGGATTAACCACGCGAGCGCGATAAACCCGGGCAATTTCTGCTTGTAATTGTCTGACTTTGGGTTTCTCTGGCAGAGAATTATCTCCAAAATAGATGGCAGGATTTTTACCCGTAAGGGCGCGAGTGGCTGCGGTTAACCCTCCTTGAAACTGATAGTAATCGTCTGAATCGAGCAGATCGTGTTCCCGGTTATCTTGATTGTGCAAAACCACCTGCAACCCCCGCAACCGCTGCTCGAAGGCTTCCGGTGCGGCCATCCCTTTCACCAATCCTGACTCTTGGGGAATGTAAGCATAGCTACTCCAGTTAAGGTATGCGCGGGCTAAATCGGCATCATTTGTCCAATTTTGCGCCTCAATCAATCCCTGTAATCCTGCGCCATAAGCTCCCGGCTTTGAGCCAAACACCCGCAGTTGCGATCGCAATTTGGCTTCGGCGGTGTCTAATCCTTGTTGTTGCCAAAAAGCCTGGTCTAATTTAGCTTGCTTGGCCAGGGGATTTATTTCTGGATCTTCGGCTAAATTGGCGACTGCGTTAATGACATCGTAAAGGAGACTGAGTAAGTTAGGAAAACTATCGCGAAAACAGCCAGAAACCCTGACCGTAACATCGACGCGCGGGCGACCCAAAATAGAAATTGGCAAAATCTCAAAATCCACCACGCGCCGCGATAAACCATCCCAAATTGGCTGCACGCCCAGCAGCGCCAAAATCTGTGCTATGTCATCGCCCCCGGTTCGCATGGTCGCAGTTCCCCAGAGAGAAATGGCTAAAGTTTTGAGGTAATCACCATTGTCTTGACTGTAGCGCTCGATGACAGCTTCAGCAGCTTTTCTGCCCACATCCCAGGCGGTTTCTGTGGGAATGGCCCGAATATCCACCGAGTAAAAATTTCGTCCCGTGGGCAAAACATCCGGCCTGCCTCTGGTCGGTGCGCCCGCTGCGCCGCTAGGTACATATTCTCCCGCTAATCCTCGCAATAAATTCTCAATTTCTTGGTCGCTAGCTTGCAGATTGGGCAATAATTTTTGCTCGATCCACCGCAATTCTTGACTAACGGTTTCTCCGCTCTGAATCGTTTTGCTCCCTAAAAGTGCGTCTACTAGGGCTGCTGCTTGGGTTTCTAACAGCGCGATCGCCTCGCCATAGGTGCGACAGCGGGAAAAATCCCCACCTAGCTGGCAAAATGCACCTTTATCGACGGTAAGTGGGTCAAAATCCAAGGACAGATCCCTGGCCAAGGCCCTGGTTAAACCTAACCGGCCGAAGCTGGGAGAGCGGGCGATCGCAACCAGGAGATCCCGCAGTTGGCGTCCCCTGGGGACATTGACCCCAAGATATGTAAGCCGTCCCGAATTTGAGATTCCTTGAGTTCACATAAGTAGCCATCAGCCTGGGTAAGAAATTCAGCCAAAGCATCTATTTCCAGAGCTTCAATGCCTAAATCCTGGTTTAGTTGCGTTTTGTGTACCAGTTGTGCGATGCGATCGCCAATTAAAGGAAGCCGGGAGGGATCGAGGGTTTGGGCTTCGTAATATTCGTCAATTAAAGCTTCTAATTGTTCCAGGGGCCGTAGAGTTCTGCCCGCGTCATAGGCGGCGTTAGATGGTCGAGAATGACGGCACTGGCCCGGCGTTTTGCTTGAGAACCTTCGCCCGGATCATTAACAATAAAGGGATAAAAATGTGGCAGGGGGCCGAGGGCAATTTCCGGGTAACAGGTGGCAGAGAGAGCTACGCTTTTTCCCGGCAACCATTCTAAATTACCGTGTTTGCCCACGGACACAATCGCCTGGGCCCCAAAGCACTCCCGCAGCCAATAATAATAAGCTAAATATTCCGGCGTCGGTTCTAAGTCCGGGGCATGGTAATTTAAAGCGGGATCGCGATCGTAACCCCGCGAGGGCTGAATCGCCACAAAATATTGCCCAATTGTCTGCCCGCAATGGGAAAATCTGAGGGGCGATCGCCGGATAATTGTGGCCAACGGGTTTTGATAGCCTGTTGAACTTGAGTGGGCAGGGTTTGAAAATAGTCTGCAAATGTCTGGCGAGATAAAGACTGGTAAACAGGGCGTAAATCCTGGCTTTCTGGGTCATTGGTGATGCCAGCGGTCAAGCCTGCCATTAATTCATCGCTATCTTTGGGTAAATTCTCAACCTGATAGCCCGCCTTTTGTAGCGCTGTTAAGATTTCCAGACAGCTTGCTGGCGTATCCAGCCCAACCCCATTGGCAAGCCGCCCGTCTCGATTGGGATAGTTGGCTAAAATCAAAGCAATTTTTCGCGATCGCGCCGGCGTTTCTGTGAGCTCAATCCAATTAGCTGCTAAATCCGCCACAAAATTAATGCGGTCTAACTGCGGTTCATAGACCACAATGTCCGTCTCCAAATCCTGATTCCAGGAGCGAACTGCTTTAAAAGACACCGCTCGCGTAATAATCCGTCCATCTACTTCGGGAAGCGCCACATTAATCGCCACATCCCTCGGCATTAACCCCTGAAAATTCTCCTCCCATTGCTCGCGGCTATTGCTGCTTAAGATCGCCTGCAAAACGGGAACTTTTAATTGCTGCCATAGGGGGCTAATTTCGCCCCGATCTAAATTTGCCAGGGAAAAACTGGTCGTATTAAGCAACAGCCGCAATCGTCCCCGCGCCTGCAAATAAGCCACCAGTTCCCCTTGAACCTCCGGGTCGCGCAACGACGACACAAACAGGGCGATCGCCTCCATTCCCCGTTCTTCGAGCGCTGCCACCAAAGCGATGATGGGCTGGACGTTGCCCGCCAAATAATGGGCGCGATAGAACAAAATCGCCGCCATTGGTCGATTAGCTCCAGCTAACGAACTATTTGGAGTTGGAAAACTGCCAAAGCGAGGCACCGGCTGGGGGTTGGGCGGCTGGTAATCCGTGCCCAAACAGCGATCGCTAATAAATTGGAGAGCAAACATCAGATTTTCCGCGCCACCCTCCACAAAATAGCGCCAAACCCGGTCTACTGCCCCCAAGGTCACCGTCGAATGGCTGCTCAAGTCCGGATCGGGGCGATCGTCTCCCGGAACCACCCAAAGGGCTGCCCCCGTTGCTGCGACAATCTCCTTCACCACCTCCAATCCATAGGGCCAGTAGGAACGCCCGCCCAGCAAACGGAGAACAATGGCTTGGGCGCGAGAGAGTACCGCATCCCCGTAGGCATCGAGACTAAAAGGCTGTTGCAATTGCAGCAAATTCACCGCTCGCACCGAGGGAAACTCAGCTCCCAGACGAGACACCGCCGCTGCCAGCGCTTGCAAATCCGTATCTGCCGCTGAAAGTACGACAATAGGGGCGCTGGACTGGTCAATTATAATAACTTCCTGACAATCCCCTGTCCAACCTCCTGGTATTGCTGAAATTCGGTGCATATCGTCCTGACCTTTAGAAAAGATTAGAGTCTGGGTTAGTTGAGAGGCTAACAAGCGATCCTGATACTAACAGCCTTTCGTTGCCCGCCGTACTTGCCGAACCTATGTCCAGTCCTTCTGCCTCCATTTTGCGTCGGACAATGTCTGATGAAAAATTTGAGCAGCTTTGTCAGTTGTGGCAGCAGTCCGCCCGTAACGGGGGAAACGCCACGATTTTAGTCGCAGAAGTCGATCTGTTGCCTCAGTTCGCCGATAGCAATGCTTGCCAGCAAGAACGGTTTCGGCTGCTCCTCGGCCCCCAAATCAACGCCCTCCTCATTGGCAATCCCCTCGGCGAAAGCACCTACCAGGTCACCATTACCTTTGATGCCAACACCATTGCTAATTTTCTCGGCCTGCTACAACAGCACCTCCAGCACCAGCCTACCCTCAGCGATCGCCTCCAGCAATTTAGCCAGCTTTCGATTCAAGAGGAGCCAGAGTCCCAGCCTCAGTTTGTCCTAGAACTTCTGGGAATTTTGACGCCAGATCCCTTAAATAACGGCAATAGCGAGATTGCCTATCCCCGCTTTGCCAACCAGCAGTTTGCCAGCCAAGCCCTGCGCCATCAGCTAGAGCGGGAACGCATCCTCCAGCAGGTGAGCGTCCAAATTGACCAGAACCTGGATTGGCTAGTTATTGTGAAAATGACCATCCAACAGGTGCAAAAACTCCTGCAAGTCGATCGCCTGGTGGTCTATCAATTAGAGGTGGAACTGGCCGGCCCTAGCGGCGAGGATGCGCCCCGACAATTAATTGATGCGGTTACCTACGAAGCCAAAGCCGCCGAAGCTATTCCCTCGATTCTTCACTTCCGGGATGAAACTTGCTTTGCTGATATCCCCGAATGCCGCCACAAATATCGCCAGGGCTTCAGTTTTGCCGTAGAAGATATTGAAACCACCCCCTCTCTGTCTCCCTGTTTGCGGGACTTGATGCGACGCCTGCACATCCGGGCCAAGCTAGTGACTCCGGTGTTGGTGCAGGGACAACTGTGGGGCTTTGTCATTGCCCATCAATGCTACGCCCCCAGGACATGGAAGGCGGGAGAACTTCAGTTTTTGCGCCAAGTCGCCGATTATCTAGCGATTTCAATCTATCAAGCCCAGTCCTACCACCAGCTACAGATTCAAAAGGCCACCCTGGAAAAGGAGGTCACCCAGCGGGCCCAACAGCTTCAAGAGGCGCTGTTGGCGGCTCAAGCGGCTAACCAGTCAAAAAGCGAATTTTTAGGGAATATCAGCCACGAATTGCGGACACCCCTCACCAGCGTCATCGGCCTGTCGGGAACCCTGCTCCACTGGACAAAAAACGGTCATTTTCTTTCCTTAAGCAAGCAGCAGCGCTACCTGCAAGCCATCCAGGACAGCGGCCGGCAGCTCCTGTCTCTAATCAACAATATCCTCGATTTTCGCGATATCCAAGCCGGTAAATCCTCCCTGCAACTGCGTCCCTTTTCCCTGATCCAGTTTGCCCGCAGCGCGATCGCCCAAATCCAACCCCAGGCAGAGCAGCGGCAGATTCTTCTGGAGCTGGACTTTCAGGTTCCTGTTCAGCAAGACCGCTTTTTAGGCGATCGCGAACGCCTGGGACAAATCCTGTTTCACCTCCTGCAAAACGCGGTGAAATTCACGCCAGAAGGCGGCAGCGTCACCCTCTGGGTCTGGCGGGAAGACCAACAGGTGGTTTTTCAAGTGGAGGACACGGGGATCGGTGTAGCACCAGAACAATTGCCCCTGTTATTTGAGAGCTTTCAACAGCTTGAGCATTACCGCCAGCGCACCCACGGCGGGGCTGGCATTGGCCTGGCTCTGGTCAAGCAGTTGGTGGAACTCCACGGCGGCCGCATTGAGGTGGACTCTACCCCCGGAGTGGGTTCATCCTTCACGGTGTGGTTGCCCTCACCAACCCTTGCCCCTAAAATCGACCTCATTCCCCACCCGCCCCTCACCCAACCCCGTAAAACCGTGGTTTTAGTCGAACCCGACGAAGCCCAGGCAACCTTAGTGTGCGAGCTGCTGACCGCTGCTGATTTCCGAGCCATCTGGCTCATTGACAGCGCCACCGCCATTCCCCAAATCGAACTACTCCAACCCGCGATCGCCATTCTGGACGACCAATTGCCAGAGGTGGTGGAAGTGAGCCGCGCCCTGAAACAAACCCTACACCCCCCGAAGGTGTTGTTGCTGTGTGTCCAGCCGCCTCCAGGAACAGAACCCCTCGCCGCCCAGGGCATCGATGACTATTTACTCAAACCGATTCAGCCGCCGCGATTGCTGGAGAAGATTGGTGCAATGGGCTGAGCTATAATGCAAACGGCAAGCTCCTTGGGCCTTAACGGGGGGTCTCACCCCAAATTTCCCTAATTGCGACGCCCTTGCCCTTATTTTACGCAATCCCTAGCCATGCAATATCTGCTTCTGCTTCTGCTAGGAGTTATCGCCATCCTTTCCGTGGTGTTTGCCCTACAAAATGCCAGGCGATCGCCGTTGACCTATTTTTTTGGCAGGTTAAAAGCTCTCTGGCCCTGGTGCTGATCGTAACCCTACTGGTGGGGGTAGGCATCGGTCTGCTGGCAGCCACGTCCAGCCTGATCGCTAAAAGCTGGCAAATTGCCAGGCAACAGCAGCGAATCAAACAACTAGAGCAAGATTTGCAGGCGAAGGACCTTAAAACCGTGGCAGCGGCGGCAAAACCGGCTGTTCCTGCAGGCCTGCTACCCGAAGCAAGCGAGCCAAAACCCTAAATCCAGATCTGTCGTCCTGCCTAACCTAAAGCCGAAAACCAATGTCAAGCGTCCTAGCCAGCTTAAAAGGGGGATTAATTGTCTCCTGTCAAGCCCCCGCCCATTCTCCCCTGCACAACGCTCAGATTATCGCCGCCTTTGCCCAAACTGCTTTGAATAATGGCGCAGTG
>JAAUTE010000020.1 GCA_012031815.1 Chloroflexaceae bacterium | reverse complement strand
ACCCTTACGACAAACGCGTCGTGACGCAGGCCCCCAAGAGAATGATTGGCGCTTACTCCTGAAGTTAGTTCCCTACGCCCAACGCCATCGCTCCCTCCTCCTTGGCTCCCTGATTTTGTTAATTCCCATGGCCGTCGCCGGGGCCGTCCAGCCGCTGATTATCGGCCAGGCGATCGCCGCTTTGCGAGGGGAAGCGGTCTGGCCCTTTTTGGCGGGATTGACCCTGGCCGCTAGCGTTAATATCTTAATCGGCCTGTTGCTTGCGACCATTGCCCTGCGGCTGGTGCTGAGTTTTTTCCAGGGGTTCTGGGTGCAGCGCATCGGTCAGGAGATGACGGCGGCCATTCGAGGCGATCTTTTCGAGCGCGTCACCTCACTGTCGGCCAGCTTTTTCGATCGCGCGCCGGTGGGCCGCTTGATTACCCGCTTGACCAGCGATGTAGAGGCCTTGGGGGATGTTTTTGCCACGGGAGCCATCGGGATTTTGCGAGATATTGTTTATATTCTGGCGATCCTGGTGACTATTTTTACCGTGGAGTGGAAGCTGGCCCTGGTGCTACTGGCAACCCTCGTGCCGACGGCGGTGCTGATTGTCTATTTCCAGCGGGAATATCGCAGCGCCAACTATCAAGTGCGGGAAGAACTCTCTTCGCTCAACACCATGCTTCAGGAAAATATTGTCGGCATTAACGTCGTGCAATTGTTTCGCCGGGAGCGCTTCAACCTGGAACTGTTTCGCACCATCAACGATCGCTACCGCAAGCAAGTGGATAAAACCATTTTTCACGAGTCGGCCGTGTCCGCAACCCTGGAATGGGTCAGCTTGGTGGCGATCGCCCTGGTGCTGTGGTTGGGGGGAACCTTGGTGTTACAAGGAACCCTGGGATTTGGGGTGTTGGCGACCTTTATTTTGTATGCCCAGCGCCTGTTCGATCCCCTGCGGCAATTCGCCGATAAGTTTACGACCCTGCAAGGGGGCTTTACGGCCATTGAGCGAATTTCCGAATTGATGAGCGAACCCATTGCCATCCGCGACCCGGCCCTGGAAAATCCCGCCTCTCTATGAGCCAACTGCAAGCTCGCGCCAGGGAAGCTCGAACCGGAGAAATTCGTTTTGAGCAGGTGTGGTTTGCTTACAAGGAAGGGGAATATATCCTGCGCGACCTGGACTTTACCATCCAACCCGGGGAAAAAGTGGCGATCGTCGGGCCGACAGGGGCAGGCAAAAGCTCAATTATTCGCTTACTTTGCCGCCTCTACGAAACCAGCCAGGGCAGAATTTTGGTGGATGGTGCGGACATTCGCAACTTACCCCAAGGGGAGCTTCGCAGACATATTGGGTGTAATTTTGCAGGATAGTTTTTTGTTTGCTGGGAATGTGAAGCGTAACATCACCTTGGGCGAGAACTATTCCCTTGCGGAGGTGAAAGCCGCTGCCAGAGCCACCAACATCGATCGCTTTATTGAAGCCTTGCCCCAGGGGTACGACACAGTGCTGCGGGAGCGGGGAACTAATTTATCCAGCGGTCAGAAGCAGTTGATCGCCTTTGCCCGCGTGGCTATTCGCAATCCCCAAGTGTTGGTGCTGGATGAAGCCACGGCCAACATGGATGTCCGCACGGAAGCCGAGATTCAACAGGCTTTGGAGGGGCTGCTGGCGGGCCGCACGGCGATTATTATTGCCCACCGCCTCTCTACTATTCGCCATGTCGATCGCATTTTTGTGCTCAAGCGCGGGGAACTGGTCGAATCGGGAACCCACGAGGAACTGCTCGCGTTGGGCGGACTTTATGCTGGTTTGGTGAAGCTGCAACTGCTGGGTCAATAGATTACGAATTTCCGGTATTCCAAACAGTTTCGCTAGTCCGCCTCAAAGGGCAAGGATTAGCCCAATGAAGACTCCACGACAAATTCCTGAGAATCGATGCGCTTGGTGAGTTCTTCGACTTTTTCCTCTAGCCGTGCTTGCCCCACCTTCAGATCGTTAATATCTTCTTTGAGAGAGCCGGTTTTCTGCTCAATCCGCTCTAAGCGTTGATTAATTTGGGCTAAAACTTCCTTTAAGTCGCCTTCGTAGCTAACTGACATGGGTTTTACCTCTCAAGGCGGGGGGCGATCGCTCCCCATGCAGCCACCCCCCAGAAACGGCGTTTTGGGTTTGGCGGCCCGGTGTCAGGGGAGGCAAGTCACGCTTCAATTGCCATAACTCACGCTTCAGTTGCCTCAACTCACGCTTCAGTTGCGGCGATCGCAGCTTCAATTGCCATAACTCACGCTTCAGTTGCGGCGATCGAAGCTTCAATTGCGACGATCGCAGCTTCATCTGTGGCAGTTAAACAGCGGTTGTGGACAGAGAATCAGGGCTGGACAAGGGCGCGAAGGGCTTCTATCCGCTGGCGATTGACGCCTAAATCCGACTGACCGAGGCGGGAAGCGGAGCGGACATGAACCACCCCGGCAGTAGCATCACGGTAGAATTCCACATCGTCTACAAAACCCATGAGCTTGCTTTTGAACTCGGCGTAGAGATAATCCTCGGTTTCCGCCACGACGGTTCCACGCTCCATCTGGGCGATCGCCATTTTAATCTCGCTAATGGTCACCAACGGTAAGGGATCAACTCGAAACCGGGGGTCTTGGCTTTGGGAACTGACGCAGTTGGGCGTACCGGGGGGCGACGCCAATTGACCGTCCTTCACACCCAGATTTTGGGGCCGCTTTCCTGAAAAGTTAAACATAGGCGCAAACTTGATTTAGAGCATTGATTAAGGTTTTAGGCGCAATAAGTTGAGAAATAACCTAACCCCCTAGCCCCCTTCCCTAGGAGGGCAGGGGGAACAATTTTGTCCATCTCTCCCCTCGCCTTGTAGGAGAGGGGCCGGGGGGAGAGGTTTGTTGGATTAATTTTGCCCGCCTACTTAAATTAGCAAAAAGCCGCTGGCAAGGGCGGCAAGGCAGACAAAACTCTACAAACCCCATCCTGCCCGTCTTTTCTTCCATCAGCAAAATCACGCCCTCTGACTGGTTCTCAATTTTCAGCGGCATACAGATAATGCGACAGTGAATTGACCGGCCCCGGCGATCGAGGGATGGAACCACGATTTCCTCGTAGTCGCTGCTTTCATTTTGGCAAGCGCGAATGGGCGTTCGTAACAGCTCAACGGACAAATTAATATCCAGATCGAAGAAAAAGAAACCCTGCACCTCCTCCGATCGCAATCCCCACAGTTCCGTCATGCGACTGTTCCACAACTGAACGCTAAAGCGGGTGTCTAGCACCGCCATGCCCATCTTTAAACTGGTAAGGATAGATTCGACAAACACCGTAATCCGATTTAGCTCGTTACTTTTGGCTCGCAACTGCTCATTGGCGATTTGGAGTTCGTCATTGGAGGATTGTAGCTCCTCATTCATGGTTTCCAGTTCTTCGTTGGTGCTTTGCAATTCCTCGTTGGTGGTTTCCAGTTCTTCGTTGGTACTTTGCAATTCTTCGTTGGTGGTTTCCAGCTCCTCGTTAGAGGTTTGCAGCTCTTCGTAGGCGGTTTCTAGCTCCTGGGTAGAGCGATCCAGCTCCTCTCGCAGGCTGTGATACTGGCTAACATCAATAAAGACAATATTGACCCCGATGATACCGCCCGTGCCATCCAAAATCGGTAGGATGTGAATTTCTAAATACAGGCGCTGTTCCTCGCTAACTTCTAGCAGAATGTCTGCAAGTACAACGGGGCGGCGCGTGGCGCAGGCAACCTCGATGGCGGGTTCGAGACGGGCGGGATGGCGATAAAGTTCTAGCTCACCCAAGGGACGACCTAAATTCTGGGACTGCAAATTAAACAACGATCGCGCTTCCCGGTTAGCCAGAGCGAGATTGTACTGGGCATCAGTGACAATGTGCGGCACGGGCGAGGCATCAAAGGCTTCATCCCGCAGGCGCAGGCTGGAAACAAAGAAGTTGGCCGAGCGAGAACTGCTGACGCTGTTGGTGAGTACCAGGCGATCGCGCCAGTTAACCTTGGCAACCTTGGTAAATACCCGAAATTTGAGGCTAACCGGATTAAAAAGGCTAACCTGGCTGAGCAGCATCTCGGCTTTGCCCACAAACAAAAAGCCATCGTTGTTGAGGGCGAAATGGAAGCGATCGATGACGCGAGCCTGGGTTTCTACATTGAAATACATGAGCGTATTGCGGCAGGTCAGCAGATCCAGCCGGGAAATGGGCGCGTCCTGCACCAGATCGTGCCGCCCAAAAATAATCGCTCGCCGCAGGTCGCCGCGAAAAACACAGTGGTTCCCGCATCTTCAAAATAGCGATCGCGATAGACTTCGGGAACCTGTTGCAGGCTGCGAGCGGAATAAAGGGCCTGCCGCCCCCGTATCAGGACTTCCTCATCCAGGTCAGTGGCGTAGATTTTGACGCGGTGGCGAAATTGCTCGGGACCCAGGGCTTCACACAGCAAAATCGCTAGGGTGTAAGCTTCCTCCCCAGAGGCACAGCCCGCACACCAGCAGCGAATCATCTCCCTTTCCTCTTTTGCTGCAAATTCGGGGAATGACCGTCTCGGCAAGCTGATCCCACGCTTCGCGATCGCGGAAAAAGGACGTGACATTGAGCAGCAGGGAATTAAAGAGATAGTTATGCTCAATGGGATGAACCTGGAGATAGTCAAGGTAGTCGCTGTAGGTTTCAACTTCTACCCGCTGCATGCGCTTATTGGTCAGTCGCTTGAGGCTAGGGCGCTTATAGCCGCTAAAATCCAAGCCTCGGCTGCGATACAAATATTCCAAAAGGGCTTCAAAATCAGGATCGAGTTCTTCCTGCGGGCGAGTCATCAAGATGGATTTTCTGCACTAGTTCAATGATTTTAGGCGCAATTTTATCGAGGGGCAAGATAAAGTCCACGCAGCCTGTCTCGATAGCCGCTCCCGGCATCCCAAAAATCCCAGAGGTTTCTCGGTCTTGGGCAATGGTGATGCCGCCATGTTGTTTAATTACCCGCACCCCCGTTGAGCCGTTGGAATCCGCTCCCGTCAGCACTACCGCGATCGCCCGCGGCCCATAAACTTCCGCCACTGACATAAACAAAACATCTGCGGACGGACGCACAGAATGGACTTTGGGCGATTGGGACAGACACAGTACCCCTTTGACATCGACGCTCAGGTGATAGTCCGGGGGCGCAATAAAAACTTCGCCGTGACGTAACACATCCCCTTCTTCTGCCTGTTTGACCTTCAAGGGACTTTGGCGATCGAGAATTTGCGCGAGATAGCTGCGATAGCGGGGCGATAAATGCTGCACGATGGCGATGCTGCGGCCAGATCCCCCGGCAATCCCGACAAAACTGTTCCTAACGCCTTCACCCCGTAGGCGGAAGCCGCCATGACAATCGCCCGCCGCGCCACATTTGCAGGCAATGAAACCAGATTGGGAGTCGTGGGAACGTCCTTAGAATTAGGGACTGTCATAAATGCAGTAGCGAAACATGTTTCCTACTTAAGGGCTAGGATACTTTCCAGTCTAAAGGCCAGTTCTAATTTAGCGTCCCTCAAAGGAAGAATCATCGACAATGTTTGACGCAATCACGGTTACAAATTTTAATGACCTGGTCATGAGATTTTGTTACCCTGAAGGTAAATATTTCCTCAATTTGGGGGAGTGCCAACATCCTCTCTTGGATTTACGATAATTCCAATAGTTATTGCATTATATTGCATCGGATTTTATTAGTGATATTGCCAAGCAAAGTTCTGATGGGTTCATAATACCCAGCAAGAGCTAGAGTCCTTTTGTAGAGAGAGCTTGAGCCAACAGTTTTTATTTCATAAAACCAACTGTTTTATTTAGGTCAAAGGTAGGTCAAAGTTTGGGGAAGCGACATTTCTTAATGGGCGTTTCTTCCCATATTATTGCCTATTCAAAGCCCGGTCATTCTCAGCTTAATCTGATCCCTGTTCTCCCGGCCTCGGTATCTGTTATGTCTTTAGAAGCGTTCGACCAGTATCTTAAGACCTCACTACACCGTCTCGACGCCCTATTACAACAAGTCGATCGCCTGCCTGATTCGGCCTCAACTTTGTGGCGACAAGCGGAGGAATTTCCCGAACAAAAACCGCAAATTTTGCAGGAAAGCCTCGAAGAATTATCCTCTGCCCTCGAAGAATTGCACGTGGTCATTGAGGAACTGCGATCGCAAAACCAAACCCTTTTTAACAGCCAAAGCGTCGCGGATACAGAACGTGCTTACTATCAGGAGTTATTTGAGCTAGCGCCCTATGCCTACTTGATTACCGACAGCAATGGCTGCATCCTACTAGCTAATCGCAAAGCCGGGGAACTATTTGGCGTCCCGGCAGCGAAGCTCAAAGGCAAGCCCCTCAAGGTTTTTGTGAGCGCTGAGGAGTCCCCAATCTTTTTTGACAAATTAAAACAGCTCAAGCAAGACCCACAGGAGCAAACCTGGGAGATCGCTTTTCAAGGTCGCGATCGCCGTGTATTGCGCTGTCTTTGTCAGATTTACCCAACACAGGATGTCACGGGTCAATTTACCGCTCGCTGGGGACTCCAGACAATGGCCTCGCCTCCAGGAAACTGCCAACCCCTTTGCGAAGCGGCCAGCATGCCAACGGCTCTGAGGCAACCGCCATCCCTGCCCGCCCACTTTGCCACCATCGTCAGCCACGATCTCCGCAATCCGATTAACAACATTTATGTCTGCATTCAAATGCTCCAAAAAAGCCTGAGCAACTCCATTGATGGCAGGCAGGAATTATATTTACGACAAGTCCGCCAAAATATCCAGCGAACCTTACAAATTCTTGATAATCTTCAGTTAATTGCCCAAATCGCTACGGATCGACCCATCACGCCCGCGCTCATCGATCTTACGATTTTCTGCCAGCAGCTCATCGAATCCCTGCAACAAGAGCAGGGCTATTCCCATCCCATCGTCTTCCAGGCTGGCGGCCAATATTGCGGCCTTTGCGATCGCACCCTGTTGCAGATTATTTTGACCAACTTGCTGCTCAACGCCATGAAATACTCTGCCGAAGGTAGCGACATTCACCTGGAGCTAGGACAAGTCGGCGATCGCCTCCTGATGACGGTACGCGATCGGGGGGTGGGCATTGCCCCGCAAGAGTGGGAGCATCTGTTTGAAGCTTTCTATCGCGGCAGCAACAGTCGGGGAACCACCGGCAGCGGTCTCGGCCTGGCCATCGTTAAAAGTGCGGTTGCAGCCCTAGGGGGAGAAATTCAGGTAGAAAGCGAGTCTGGGGTTGGCTCGACCTTTAAAGTTTTCCTCCCCTTGCAGTTCGCTCCCTCCCCTAGAGACGCTGAACCCTTGGCAAAAATTCACCCAAAATCCACCAATCACAGCAAACAACCGCCAGAACCTCAATCCTGACGGGTTACTCATTGGCGATCGCGGGGGTGATTATTTCTTGGGTGAGAGAAGCATCATCATGTTGCGGCCTTCCCGACGAGGAGCCTGCTGCACCTCAGCAAAATCTTCCAAATCCGTTGCCATGCGCTTGAGTAAATCCTCGGCTAGATTCGAGTGCTGAATTTCGCGACCGCGGAAGTTAATGGTAGCTTTGACTTTATCGCCAGACTTGAGAAAGCGCTGCGCTTGATTGACCCGAACCTGGTAGTCGTGTTCGTCAATCTTGTAGCGCATCTTAACTTCTTTGACATCGGCTGTGTGCTGGCGTTTTTTGGCTTCTTTGGCTCGTTTTTCCTGCTCAAACTTGTATTTTCCATAGTCCATGATCCGACATACCGGCGGGTCAGCAGTTTCGCTCACCAGAACCAAATCCAGTTCTTTCTCCTCGGCAATGCGTTGGGCTTCTCTTGCGGCAAGAATTCCCAGTTGGGAACCGTCGGTGTCAATGACTCGCACTTGGGGGAAGCGGATTCTTTCATTAATTTTGGGCAGGTCGCGATTAACGCGTTGTCTATCTTTCACAGGCGTATTGCTGAAGGGCTTGATTTCTTTAAGGTTGACTGATTTCTAAGGGGATGATTTAATTGCCATTCTACTGACTCCCAAGCGGTTCAACACCTATTTGTTTGTTAACTTACCTTGCAAGGGGCGCTGTCCCTAAAAAAAGTGCTTTTGGCGAGAAAAACTACAATAGGGGAAAAGGCAGTTTTTCTCAAGCTTAATTCCTTTGCAAACACGCTTTGAGTATTGGCACGAGCGCATTGGCCGTCCCAGAGATTGGGTTTGGCGGGGCTGGCAGACGCGCTACACTTACCTGGGGCCCGCCGCTGGCCCTGACGGTGCGCCACTCCTGTTGCTTCACGGGTTTGGGGCTGCCATCGAGCACTGGCGGCAGAATCTTCCGGTTTTGGGACAGACACACCGGGTTTATGCCTTAGATCTCCTGGGATTTGGCGGGTCTCGCAAGGCGGCGACGAATTACTCGGTGGGGCTATGGGTCGATCAGGTGTGGGATTTTTGGGAAACTTTTATTGGCGAGCCGGTGGTGTTGGTGGGGAATTCCATTGGTTCTTTGGTGGCCCTGGGGGCGGCGGCCAGCCACCCTGAGCGGCTGCAAGGTTTGGCACTGCTAAGTTTACCTGATGTGTCTCTGCGCCAGGAACAGATGCCAAAATGGCTGTGGCCCGTTGTCAGTCGGGCGGAATCGGCGATCGCCTCACCGCTGGTGTTGAGTGGATTATTTCGGCTGTTGCGCCGACCGGGAGTCATCCGGCGGTGGGCCAGGTTTGCCTACGGGTCGCGAGAGGCAATTACGGAGGAATTAGTCGAGATTTTAGCGGCCCCGGCCCGGGATGAGGGAGCGGCGAGGGCCTTTGCGGCTTTGTTTCGCGCCGTGAGCCGTCCTGATTTTTGTTTGCCCGCCAAGGGGATGCTGCCAGGGTTAAAGCTGCCGATCTTGTTGGTGTGGGGCCGGGAAGACCGCATGGTTCCGCTGCATTTGGCCAAGGATTTTGCGATTTTAAATCCCCAGATTCAGCTTGTTGAATTGGCAGGGGCCGGCCACTGTCCCCACGATGAATGCCCTGAGCTGTTTAATCCGTTGTTGCTTCAGTGGCTGGGAGAAATTTCAACTTTAAGATAAACTCAGTCAGCGTCTCTTCAGAAAAATCATGGTTCCGGCCCGGCGACTCTATCTCCTGCTGCTCCTCGGATTGGCGATCGCGCCGGTTCTGGCCAATTTGATGGAGCCAGCGGTTAGCGGGCTAATTTTGCTGGGCTTTGATAGTTTCTTGCTATTTTTGACCCTGGTTGACGGGCTACAAGTCAAACCGGGCCGCGTGCAAATTCGGCGATTATCCCTGGGACGCCTGTCGATTAACCGGGATAATCCCGTTAGCCTTGAGGTTAGCAGTGCGGTTTTCGCAAAACTACAGGTTTGTGATGACTTTCCGCCCAGCTTTCCCGTTTCTCAATCCCTGTTTGCCTTGGCCCTGGAGGCCGGAGCAGGCCAGTCCTTGATTTATACGGTTCGTCCCGACCAACGGGGGCAATTTCACTGGGGTAACCTGCGGGTGCGGCAGTTGAGTCCCTGGGGTCTGGCCTGGCGGCAGTGGCAAGTCCCGGCGAGTGAGCTGGTGACGGTTTATCCCGATCTGATTGGCTTGCGCGCCCTCTCCATGCGTTTGTCCCTGGAAAATAGCGGCAATCTGCGTCAGGCTCGGCGATTGGCTATGGGAACAGAATTTGCGGAATTGCGGGAGTACCGCCAAGGCGATGATGTCCGCCTGGTGGATTGGAAGGCAACGGCGCGGCGGACGCAACCTGTCGTGCGGGTTTTGGAACCGGAACAGGAGCAAACCCTGATTATCTTGCTGGATCGGGGCCGCCTGATGACCGCCCAAGTCCAGGGATTGCAGCGATTTGACTGGGGCTTAAATGCGACCCTTTCTTTGGCGCTGGCGGGATTGAGCCGTGCGATCGCGTAGGCGTGGGCGTGTTCGGTGGCGAAATTGCCCTTTGGGTTCCCCCGGAACGCGGACAGACCCATTTGAGCAAATTACTGGATAAACTAGCTCCTCTCCAGCCCGTATTGCTAGAATCCGATTATTTGGGGGCTGTCACCCACCTGGTAAATCAGCAAACCCGGCGGGCCCTGGTGGTTCTCATTACCGATCTCGTGGACAGCACGCCTCGGCGGAATTGCTCACGGCCTTGAGTCACTTAACCCCGCGCTACCTGCCCTTTTGCGTGACCTTGCGGGATGCCCAAATCGATCGCATGGCCCAGCAGCCCCCCAGCGCAGAACCGGAACTGGGACTGTATGAACGAGCCGTCGCTCTGGATTTGCTGGCCCAGCGTCAGGTGGCCTTTGCCCAATTGCGCCAGCGGGGCGTGTTGGTTTTGGATGCCCCCGGTGATCGCCTCAGCGATGAATTGGTGGAGCGCTACTTACAACTGAAAGCCCGCAGTTTAGGAGGAATTGCCGTCTGGCCCCAGGGTTAGTTCCCGTAGCAAAGGGCAAAGCCGGGCCTTGCCCCAAAAAAATCAGTCAATATTGTCTGATCTATTCGATTTCGATGCTAGTAGGCGGTACGTCAGTTGTGGGCAGCGGCGTTCCCAGGGGCTGGCGATACTCGGCGTAGAGGCGATCGCGCCAGTTAAAGAAGACCGAGAAGAAGCTATCGTCGGCGATTCCCGGTACGCCCTTGCCCAACATGGAGGCAGGAACGTCCAAATAGCGCAGATCGGGGAATTTCAGGATAATGCTCAGCCCTGCCACCGCTAAATCTGCTAGGGTTGGGCGATCGCCAACCAGATAGGGACGGTCTTGCAAAATCAAGCAAAGGGCTTCGAGATCCTGCTTAATCCCGGTGGTAGCGAATCTAATGTCATCCTTGCCCAAACCAACCCCCGTTCCCAAAAATTCTAAGAGTTCCGAGGGAACCGCACCCACCAAGGATTTCACCAGATCGGGGGTGCTGGCCGGGAGGAGCGTCTTGCGAAAGTTCTGATTTTGGTTAAATGCCCCTAAAAAGACCTTGCGTCCCTTCAAGCCCAGGGATTCATCGGCCCACTCTTCCATGAGCAAGCACAGACCTCGCTGGTAGGGATCGGCGGGAATTAAGGGCGGGTCAGGATACTTGCGTTCCAAATACAGGGCTATTTCCGTGGAATCGGCGACTACCATGTCTCCATCCTTGAGAACCGGCACCTGTATCTGGCCTGATAGGCGATATAACTCCATCTGACCAACACCCGGAGTCACTTCGATTTTGCGGTATTCTAGCCCCTTATAGTCAAGGATCAGGCGTACCTTCTCGGAATAGTGAGATAGCTCGAATTGGTATAACTCCAGCATTGGCTTGTTTAATCCGAATTTTGAGGTTGACACTGCTACTTTAACCCTTTTGGCTACCCCCATCCTCTGTCCCTCGCTTCATCCTGGGTGGCGATCGCTAGGTCGCTCAACGGAGAATTAAGCATAATAAATTATGAGAACTTCAGAGTAAGCATGAGGTACGGCAATCCTTCTCGGCGCTATGGCAACGGTTGCAAAAAACCTGGCAAACCCAGGTCACAATTTCTGGCAACCTATCAACTATTCCTCAGAGACAATCCCGCCGCCCCACCCCAACCCTCCCAGCAATCACTAGATCATCGCCTGCGCCATCGTTACAATCCTTTAAAAATTCTGCGCCTGGCCCAGTTCCTTGCTCTACGCTGACAACGGATACAAAAAACGACTTAATAAAAAACCGCCTTCCGCAATGACCGCCCTGCGCCCCCACCAAAAAGCCAAAGCCCTCAAACCCACCAGCCGCCGCCCCGCCAAAGAGCTATGCAGCGAATGCGGACTGTGCGACACCAACTATATTCACTACGTTAAAGACGCCTGTGCCTTCCTCCACCAACAAATCGCCCAACTAGAAGCCGAGGCCCACGGACGCAGCCGGAACCTAGATGCCCCAGACGAACTCTATTTCGGCGTCCACCAACAAATGCTCGCCGCCCGCAAACAGCAACCCATCCCCGGCGCCCAGTGGACGGGCATCGTCAGCACCATCGCCTGTGAAATGCTCACCCAAGGCTGGGTCGAAGGCGTCGTTTGCGTCCAAAACACTCCCGAAGACCGCTTCCAGCCCCAGCCCATCCTGGCCCGTACCCGCGCAGAAATCCTCGCCGCCAAAGTCAACAAACCCACCCTCTCCCCCAACCTCAACGTCCTCGAAGAAATTGAACGCTCCGGCATCAAGCGCCTGCTGGTCATCGGCGTTGGCTGCCAAATCCAGGCCCTGCGAGCCGTTGAAGCAGAACTTGGCCTGGAAAAACTCTACGTCCTCGGCACTCCCTGCGTCGATAATGTCACCCGTGCTGGCCTGCAAAAATTCCTAGAAACCACCAGCAAGTCCCCCGAAACCGTGGTTCACTACGAATTCATGCAGGACTTCCAAGTCCATTTCAAACACGAAGACGGCTCCCTCGAAAAAGTCCCCTTCTTCGGCCTCAATACCAA
This sequence comes from Chloroflexaceae bacterium, assembly GCA_012031815.1. Taxonomy (GTDB): domain Bacteria; phylum Cyanobacteriota; class Cyanobacteriia; order Cyanobacteriales; family JAAUTE01; genus JAAUTE01. The sequence continues at coordinate 12,353 of JAAUTE010000020.1, read as the reverse complement.
AGAACTCAAAGATATCTTTGCCCCCTCCTGCCTGAGCTGCTTTGATTACGTCAATTCCCTCGCCGACTTAGTCGTCGGTTACATGGGAGCGCCCTTTGGCTGGCAGTGGATCGTCGTTCGCAACCCCCGCGGCCAGGAAATGCTCGATCTGGTAGAACCCCAACTGGATACCCAACCTGTCACCTCCCAAGGCGATCGCCACGCAGCGGTACAACAGAGCATTCCCGCCTACGACAAAAGCGTCACCCTGCCTATGTGGGCCGCCAAATTGATGGGCGTGGTCATTGAAAAGATTGGCCCCAAAGGCTTAGAGTATGCTCGCTTTTCCATTGATTCCCACTTTACGCGCAACTACCTCTACGTCCAACGCCACCATCCCGACACACTAGAGGAACACGTGCCTGAGTTTGCCAAACGCATCGTTAAGCAATACAAATTACCGCAGTAAAGGGCGTCGATCAGAAAAAAATCCTTCTTGGGGGAGAATCGATTTAATTTTAACCCTGCCTTTACCAAATCTTTGTTTGAACTTGGGATAGTAACGACTGTCCCATTTTTTGCGCTAAATCTGTCTTATTTTGACTGACTACGTGCATTAGGAAATTTATGACTCCAATCCTCTCCTATGTTTCTGTAAACGGTGCCTCGGCCCCCTCCAACTCCCCTGCAACCGGAATTACCGGCCTAGACCTCACGCGGGGGGCGGGAGTGAATCTCAATACCGGCGGCACCTTCAACTCCAATAACTGGACAATTGGCGGCGATTTAGCAGCGGCGATCACCAACAACGACTTTATCCAGTGGGGATTTACCTCAACCCTGGCCTATGACTTGAGCGATCTCGATATTCGCTACGACCGCTCCGGCACGGGCCCCAACAGTATTGCCATTCAAGGGGCGATCAATGGCGGCGACTTTACGACATTTTTCATTGACAACAGCATCAGCGAAGCGGGCGAAGACAATCTGGATATCGATCTGTCCAGTTTTGATGGCGTCACCAGTGCGACTTTCCGCCTCTTCGGGTTCAACGCCACCAGCACCGCAGGTACCTTTGATATTGAAGACATTACCGTGATCGCAGGCACCGACGGCATCATTATTAACGGAACGCCCAGCAGCACGGTTAATCCTGGGGTGACCGTGGCGATCGCCGCTACCGATGCCAATGCCGCCGAAGCCGGAGCCGATCCCGGAACCTTCCGCATTAGCCGCGCGGGCGACACCGCCAATCCCCTGACGGTCAATTACACCATTTCTGGTAGCGCCACCAACGGCACTGACTACACGCCGAATTTAACCGGAGCGGCCATCATCTCTGCGAATCAATCTTTTGTAGACATCACCATTACGCCCGTGGATGATGCAGTCGCTGAAGGCGCGGAAACAGTCATTCTCACCCTGGTGGATACCCCTGATTACGATCTAGGCGCAACGGTCACTGCAACGGTGGCGATCGCTGATAACGACGTTCAACTGACGCCAATTTTTACCATTCAGGGCGCGGGTTTTGTCTCACCGCTGCTCAATCAAACGGTTGTTAGCCAAGGGGTCGTGACTGCTCTAGCCAGCAATGGCTTCTACTTCCAAGACCCAACAGGAGATGGCAATCTCAACACCTCCGACGGTATTTTTGTCTTCACCAGTAGCGCTCCCACCGTTAGCCTCAATCAATTGGTGCAAGTCAGTGGTACGGTAGATGAATTTTTCGGGGCGACCCAAATTGATACCGTTACCAATATCTCGGTTTTGGGGACGGGAACTATTGCGCCGGTCGTTCTGGGCTTAGATCGCATTCCCCCGACGGAAATTGTAGACGACGCTGGCTCCCAGGTTTTCGACCCCAGCACTCAGGGCCGCGACTTCTGGGAAAGCCTGGAGGGAACCCTCGTCACGCTACCCGATGCGATCGCCGTGGGTTTGCTCAATAATTTCGACGAATTTTATGCGATCGCCAACCAGGGAGCGGGAGCCACGGGAGTCAATGGACGGGGCGGCATCACCATCAGCGACGACCCCAATCCCAACAATCCCATCGGAGCCGACCTCAACCCAGAGCGCATTCAAATCGATCCCACGTTGATTAGTGGCAGCGCACCAGCAGCCCTGAACGTTGGCGATTTGGTGGGCAATATCACGGGTGTCATTGATTTTAGCTTTGATGATTACTCCATTCGTCCCCTTGGGCCTGTGACCGTGACCCCCGGCAACCTAACCCCAGAAATCACGGACTTGGTGGGAGGAACCCTTGAGACCGGCTTTAGCACCGTTCAACTGGTTACCGTCGCCAGCTACAACGTGGAAAATCTCGATCCCGGCGACGATCGCTTTGACGAAATTGCCGCCCAAATCGTTAACAACCTGAGGTTGCCCGACATTATTGCCCTGCAAGAGGTGCAGGATAACGACGGGCCGACCAATTCCGCCGTTACTTCCGCTTCCTTAACCCTGGAAACCCTGATTGCTGAAATTGCTGCGATTAGCGATGTAGATTACGAATTCATCGACAATCCCTTTATCGGCGACGACACCAATGGCGGCCAACCCGGCGGCAATATCCGCACCGCCTACCTGTACAACCCGGCCCGGGTCACCCTGGTTCCTGGCTCAGTGGTCACTATCACCGATCCCATTGACCAACAAACTAACCCCAGCAATCCCTTCTTTGGCAGCCGCCTGCCCTTGGTTGCGACCTTTGCGGCGAATGGGCAGGAAATCACTCTCATTAATAACCATTTCACCTCTAGAGGCGGTAGTGACCCCCTTTTCGGTGACGATCAGCCTCCGACCATTGGCGGCGAGAGTGACCGGGAGGCTCAAGCCCAAGGGGTGAATAGTTTTGTTGAGGGTCTCTTGGCCAGCGACCCGGATGCGAACGTTGTGGTTCTCGGTGACTTGAATGGCTTTCCGTTTGAGAATTTCCTCGCGAACACCCTATCCGGGGAGGAGCTGACCAACCTAACCAACTTGTTGCCGCAAGAGGAACGCTACTCCTTCAATTTTGAGGGCAACTCCCAGCAGCTCGACCAGATTTTTGTCAGCGCTGAAGTGCTGTCTGAGTTAGATTTTGATGCCTTGCTCCAGACAGAATTTGATATTGTTCACATCAACAGTGAATTCGCTAATTCAGCCAGTGATCACGATGCCCTCATTGCGCAGATTCCCCTCGTTCTGCCTAACCCCATTGAACCGGTGGAATTGAGCGTAGGCCAGCTTCCTGGTCGCTTGGTTGTCATCGCCACGGAAAATGGCGTAGAAGTCGATCGCGCTCCCGTGGGGCAAAACGGCCCGGTTCCTGAGGTGGGGCCATTTACGCTCTTTGCCGTTGATAGCGACGATCTGCTCCGTCCTAACTTCAGCGATCGCACCTTTTTCGACCGCAGTGTGGGCATTGGCGTTAGCGACGGGGATGACAGTATCCAGCGCGATCGCAAGCGCATTGAGGGCGACGAAATTCTGGGTGTTGCAGTCACTGGATTTGCAGCCAATACGGCTGAAATTGCCATTGACCGCTTATTCTCCAACGACGGCGCACAAATTCGGGTAACGGCTTTCGAGAATGGCTTGGAAGTTGATGAGACTATCTTTAATTTGGGGGCTGCTGTCGGCGAGGAATTCCTGGATTTCACCAGTGATTTTGCCTTTAATGAGCTGCAAATCGGGGCTGCTGATGGCGATACGGCCTTTACCTTCCGCAATTTGACGTTGCTGGATGCCGTGGTTGCCTAGACTCCTATGGCCATGAACCTCCGGGGCCGGGCTAAGAAAATTCCGACGGCTCAACCTCGGCAGGTTCCTCGCCAGGCGGTGCAATGGCTAAACGTTGCCATTGGGGCGATGTTTGTTTGTTGAACTCCTGTAATGCCCATTGGGCCGTTTCTCGCACCTGGGGATCGCGATCGCCCGCCGCATGGAGAAGAAGTTGCTGAACCTGTAGCACCAAATCGTAAAGTACCGTAGAGTCGCGGATGGCATTTTTGCGAACCTGGGGGTTGTCGCTTTGAAGGGCCACGATCAGGGCTTGATTGACGGGTTTGAGGGTGCGGCTGCTAATTTGGGATAAAGCCGTCAAAATCAAGGTTTGTTCTTGGGAATCGGCACTGAGCATGGTATCAACCAGGGGTTTAACAGCCCGCGAATCTCCCCGCTGAGCCAGCTCCCAAATGGTTTTGCGCCGTTGCGCGGGATTAAGCTCCCGCAACTTTTCAATGAGGTCAACGACCGTATCCTGACTGGGCAGGCGGGTGGTGGATTGAACGGGCAGTAAGGCGTTACCGGTCGCGGCTGTGGAGGGATTAGCCGGAAAATCTGGGTTTTGGTGGGGAATCTGCGCCGGGAGGTCCCTGGTTTGCTTTAATTTTGTTGCGGAGGGAGCCGTTGGCGTTGGTGCTGCCCCTTGCCGTGATTTTCCCAGTAGCCAAACCAGGAGCAATCCCCCGCCGACAATGAACAGCGTGCCGCCGCCCGCTAAAATCCAAAAAACAGGGAAGATTGCTGTTGTTTCTGATTTCGGGCCAAAAATCCCGCCATGTTCTCCGCCGCCTGCTGAGCATAGGTATCTCCCGGCCGCTCGGTGAGGGCTTGCTGAAACTTTTCTAGGGCGATCGCATAATCCCGATTCTGGGCGGCTACATAGCCCTCGGCCATGAGGCGATCGTAAGCGGCATTGGGCTGAGCCTGGGCTAGGATGGTTTCGGCAGCGACAGTGGCTCTGGCTGAGTGAGGTGCGGCCCGACCTGGCATGGGGACTAATCCCAGGCAGATCGCCCAAGCCGCAACGACTAGCGGAGAACGAAAGCGTAGCATAAGCTGAGGTAGAACCCGGAAACGTCGTTAGTCTAACTTACATCAAGGACAAGGTTCGTGCGCATCCCATCCTAGCTTAGCTACACCCCAAGAACATCAGTGTTTCTCTGTAATCGTCTGCAATAGCTCAAAAAGAGAAATGCAAAGGCGATCGCCGCACCGACTGCCTGTATTTTCCTGGAAGCAATCTTTCAACTCTTTGGAATTTAGGGGGAAAAGCCTTAAAGTAGAAAAGTTACCAACCCCTAAGGTTTGGTGCAAAATTGCGGTAACCTGCTCCCATTTTGAATTTTGGGATGGAAGGGCTGCAAGGGGCAAAACCGTAAGGCAGGCTTAAATTCTACCCGATGGACGAAATAAATTGTGAGCAGAGATAGAGGCAGAATCAGCAAGGTAATGATTAAGCTAGTCACTGAAGAAATTAATAAAAAAGAGGTCATAAACTAATGCTTTTTCTGCTGCAAGCTGCTGAAACAACCCTTAATCAACCCCATTTCCCGTCTCGGCCACCATTGCCTGGTGGTTGGCTTTATTGCCGCGACGACCATCGGCTCCAGTTGCTGGTACAACTCGAAGCGTCCCGTCGGCTGGGAAAATAAAGACCGTCCCGATGTTGTTCCTAAAGTTGAGAAGTAAGACTCTAGCTGTCGGCTCTCGGTAAGGCTGTCTGCGATCGCCCCTACCGAGCCAGCTATCCAATCGCCGATAGGCTTCGGTAAATTTTCGGAATTGCTCTCTGGCGTTGGAATGGTTTTTTGAGGAAACTTAAATAATAATTACCACTCTGATTGGCCCGTCACGATGGCGTTATTTTCTGAGTTTATTGTTAGGGAATTTTATATTTTTTAATATTAAGACTGCTTGAATGTGGTTACGGTAGACAATAAAGACCCCTGTTATTGCTCCTAGGGGGAGCAGTCATGAGCGCACGAATTCCCGACAGAATCACCGCAGGGCAATTACTGGCAAAAAAACTGACCGCTTATGCCAACCTTCCCCAGGCTATGGTGCTAGCCTTGCCCCGTGGCGGCGTTCCCGTCGCTGGTGAAATTGCTAGAGCCTTACATTTGCCCTTAGATATCTGTGTGGTGAGAAAATTAGGCGTGCCAGACCGTCCCGAACTGGCTATGGGGGCGATCGCCTTGGGGAGGTAATGACCCTCAATGAGGACGTGATCGAATGGCTCAACATTTCGCCCCAGGCCATTGCCCAAGTGCTCGAGCAAGAACGCCAAGAACTGGCCCGCAGAGACCGAGCCTACCGGGGCGATCGCCCTGCTCCCCTGGTTTGCGATCGCACCATTATTCTGGTAGATGATGGCATTGCCACTGGCTCCACCCTAACCACCGCCATTAAGACCCTACAGGCCCAAAAACCCCAGGCCATTGTGGTTGCGGTTCCGGTTGCCCCCTGGTCGGCCTTAGAAAAAATTAAACCCACCGTGGATGAGATAATCTGTCTCATCGTCCCCGATTCCTTTCGCTCTATCAGTTTGTGGTACGACGATTTTTTCCCAAACCAGCGATGAGGAAGTGCGTTACTGGCTGGCCGCAACCGAGTCGCCCGTGGCGGAGCCACTCTACTAACGCTGAAATTTACTAAACCCCGGTAATGGCTGCTGTGTCCGACCGTTTTATCGAAAAATTACTCCGCTGGCTGGCGATCGCCTTGGCGGTGGGAGTGGCTGCCGAACTCATGGCCCGTCTCATCGTCGAAGTTCTCTGGTTTGAGAAACTGGGCTATCTTCCCATTTTCCTCAAGCGACTGGAAGGACAAATTGGACTGTGGGCGGCAACCACGGGAATTTCCCTGCTATTTTTGTTGGGCAACCTGCGGCTCGCCCGCTGTCTAGCCTGGCAGCACATCGGCGAAGACAGTCCACTTCTGCTGACGTCTCCACGACAGTCCTCCCTAACCAATCCCCAATCCGCCCTGCCTCAGTCTCCCACCATTCGCCTGTCCTATCTGCTAGCCATGATGGTCGGGTTTGGGCTGGTGGTTGCTGCCATGTTGGTTTATTACCTACAAGTGGCCCTCACGGTTTGGCGTCCCGACTATAGTCTGCCCAGCATCACCCCGCCCTTACCCTCTGCCTTTAGCCTGACGCAGTTCTCTCCGGGTTTTTTACAGCAAATTCCCCGACGAAATCTGGCAGTTGGGCTTAATTGCGGCCTTCGTGTTCTTTCTATTGCTCCAACAGGGGTTTTGGCTGCGGGCGATCGCCTGGGCGCTGAGCTTGATCTTCGGGCTGGTGCTATCGGGGAACTGGACGCGGTTTTTGCTGTACCGGCAGCCCGTAGCTTTCGGGGTTGACGATCCCCTGTTTCAAAACGACATTGGGTTTTACGTCTTTCGCCTGCCCGTGTGGCAACTGCTGGATTTTTGGTTGGGCGGTCTGTTTTTCTACGGGTTACTGGCGGTGGGTTGGACGTATTTGGTGTCGGGGGACAGTTTTTCCCAGGGGAAATTTCCGGGGTTTTCCCGGCCCCAACTGCGCCACCTCTATGGTTTGGTGGGAGCCGTGTTTTTGATCTTGGGACTGCACCACTGGCTCCAGCGCTATGAATTGCTCTACGCCTCACGGGGCGTCACCTACGGGGCAGGCTTTACCGATGTCCGGGTTCAGTTGCCCGTGGAAACCTTTTTGAGTGTGGCCGCCTGGGGAATTGGTCTGTGGTTGTTGGTCAAGGGGGCGACCGGCCTGGGTAGGTATCACAGCCATCGGCGATCGCGCTGGCTGCCCTTTTCCCTTTGGCCCTTTGCGGTTTACTTGCTGCTATTTGTGGGTGGGGCGATCGCCACGGAAGGGATGCAGCGCTTGCGGGTGGAACCCAACGAACTGAATCTGGAGCGGCCTTTTATCGAACGCAGCATTGCCTTTACCAGAAATGCCTTCGCTCTCGATGACATCGACATTTATACCTTCGATCCGACGGGAACCCTGACCGCCGAGGATATTGCTGCCAATGACTTAACCATCGACAATATCCGCCTCTGGGATACTCGCCCTATTTTGCAAACCAACCGGCAATTGCAGCAGATTCGGCTTTACTACAAATTTCCCGACGCCGACATCGATCGCTATACCCTCTTAAGCGAAGCCACCGAGACCCAGGAGCGGCCAGAAGGGGTTGAAGCCGATAGGGCCGCAGTCCCCAGCAGCAAGCAGCAAGTGATCGTTGCCGCTAGAGAACTGGACTATCAAGCCGTGCCAGAACAGGGCAAAACCTGGATTAATAAGCATCTGTTTTATACCCACGGCTATGGATTTACCATGTCGCCGGTCAACTCCGTGGCAGAGGGCGGCTTGCCGTTTTACTTTGTGAAGGACATTGGGACGGGCGCGGCAGAAGGAGCCCTGGAGACTGCCAGTGAATTAATCCGAGAGAGCATTCCCATCGGCGAACCCCGCATTTACTACGGCGAACTCACCGATAACTATGTGATGACCAATACTCGCGTCCTGGAGTTTGATTTCCCCAGCGGCGATGAAAATGTCTACTTTTCCTACGATGGAACCGGCGGGATTCCCATTGGCTCCCTGGGGCGGCGGCTGGCCTTTGCGCTGTATCTCAAGGATTGGAAGATGCTGTTCACCGATAACTTCACCCCCGATACCCGCCTGCTGTTGCGTCGCAATATTAACCTGCGAATCCGCGAAATTGCGCCGTTTTTGCGCTTCGATCACGATCCCTATCTGGTGATTGCCGATGGGGAAAACTTAGTTCCCGGCGGCCCGGAGCATTATCTGTACTGGATTATTGATGCCTATACCACCAGCGATCGCTATCCTTACTCCGATCCCGGAGACAGCGGTTTTAACTACATTCGCAACTCGGTCAAAGTTGTGGTCGATGCCTACAATGGCACAGTGAAGCTCTATGTGGCTAATGCGGCCGATCCCATCATTCAAACCTGGCAGCAGATCTTTCCCGATCTATTCGAGTCACTCCAGGCCATGCCCGCGGCTCTGCGCCGTCACATCCGCTATCCCAGGGATTTGTTTAATACCCAATCCCAACGGTTGCTCACTTATCACATGATCGATCCCCAGGTTTTCTACAATCGGGAAGACCAGTGGGAAATTCCCCAAGAAATCTATGGCAGCGAACTGCAAGCAGTTGAACCTTATTACGTGATTGTTAAACTGCCGACTGCTCCCGATGAAGAATTCATTTTGCTGCACCTCTACACGCCCACAGCCCGACCGAATTTGATTGCCTGGATGGCGGGGCGCTCGGACGGGGACAATTATGGTCGATTGTTGCTGTATCAATTTCCTAAGCAGGAGTTGGTGTTGGGCCCAATCAAATTGAGGCGTTGATCAATCAAGACCCAATTATCTCTCAACAAATTAGTCTGTGGAATCGAGAAGGCTCCAAGGTTCTCCAGGGTAATTTGCTGGTGATTCCCATCGAGGAGTCCTTGTTGTATGTGGAGCCGCTGTATTTAGTTGCGGAGCAGAATAGTTTACCGATTCTGGCGCGGGTGATTGTGGTCTATGACAACCGCATCGTTATGGCAGAAACCCTGGAGCAAGCCCTGCAAACTATTTTCTCGCCCGATCTCCCCACGACGCCTGCGGTTGTCCGTCCCGTGGAGCAACTAGCCCCGGCCCTTCCTGGCGCTGTCAGCCCTGAATCTCCCAAAGAACCAGCCACCGCTCCCGTGCCTTGAGTTGGCGACGGGGGTGAGGAGTCATAGAGTTGCTAGGTTCTGTTGACAAATCAGCTCTTCGCCATTGCTTCAGTCCATCCGCGATCGCTCGGTTGGCAGCCTATTTTAAAATAAAGAGCAAAACTCAATTGCCCTTCTCGCCAGCGTTAAAGCGAGTTCCACCCTGATTTTCTATGGCTATTAACCCAGAAATTTCCTTGAGCGCCAAAGTTGAGCGTCCCTCCTCCATTAACCCCCCGGAACTCCTCGCACCTGCGGGGAATTGGGATTGTGCCAGGGCTGCGGTGGAAAATGGGGCCGATGCCATTTATTTTGGCCTGGAAAAATTCAATGCGCGCATGCGGGCGGATAACTTCACGGAAGCCGACTTACCCGAACTGATGGCGTTTTTGCACCGTCGCGGTGTCAAGGGTTACGTCACGCTCAATACCTTGATTTTCACCTCAGAATTAGCCGCCGTTGCCACCTATCTGCGCTCCATCATTGCCGCTGGCGTTGATGCAGCCATTGTGCAAGATGTGGGATTGTGTCGTTTAATTCGCCATTTATCGACGAATTTTCCCATTCACGCCTCTACCCAAATGACCGTCACCAGCGGGGCGGGAGTGGAATTCGCCCAATCTTTAGGCTGTAATTTGGTCGTCTTAGCCAGAGAATGTTCTCTCCAAGAAATTCAGAAAATTCAGCGGCATATCCGCGATCGCAACCTGAACTTACCCCTGGAAGTGTTTGTTCATGGAGCGCTGTGCGTGGCGTATTCTGGGCAGTGTTTGACCAGTGAATCCCTGGGGGGACGCTCGGCCAATCGCGGCGAGTGCGCCCAAGCCTGTCGGATGCCCTACGACCTAATTGTGGACGGCAAGGCCCTGAATTTGGGAGAACGTAAATATTTACTGAGTCCCCAGGATTTGGCCGGTTTAGAGCTATTGCCCCAACTAATGGCAGCGGGCGTCGTTGCCTTCAAAGTTGAAGGCCGCCTAAAAACGCCGGAATATGTCGCCAGTATCACCCAAATCTATCGCCAAGCCCTCGATCGCCTCTTGCAAGGAGGAGAACATCAAGTGACGAACCGCGATCGCTATGGGTTAGAGATGGCTTTTTCGCGGGGATTGCATACGGGCTGGCTCCAAGGCATCGACAATCAAGCCCTCGTCCACGGAAGATTTGGCAAAAAACGCGGGGTTTATTTGGGAGAAGTTGCCCAGATTCTCAATAATCGCGACAAACAGGTGGTGCTGAAACTGCAAGCGCCCTCAAAGCCGGGGATGGCGTGGTCTTCGATGGTGGGAAACCGGGCGAACCGGAGGAAGGGGGCCGAGTTTATGGGGTGGAACAGCGCGCTCAAGATACAGTTGTCACCTTTGGACGGCGGGACATCGACCTGGGTAGGGTAAAAGTTGGCGATCGCCTCTGGAAAACCAACGACCCCGAACTAGAGCGGCAATTGCGTCAAACCTATACCAGCGAAAAAATCCGATTTCAGCGCTCGATTGCCATCGAAGTCTACGGACAGACAGGACAACCCCTGAGGGCGATCGCCCGTGACGGCGAGGGAAACATGGCTCGCGCTGATTCGGCAATGCCCCTCACAGAAGCACACACCCAACAATTGACCGCCGCCCGTTTAAGAGAACAGTTGGGACGGCTAGGCAATACCCCTTTCTGTTTGGGAGAGTTACACAACCACTTAGAAGGAGCGGTGATGATTCCGCTGAGCGAACTCAATCGCCTTCGCCGGGAATTGGTCAGCGAGCTGGAACGGCTTCGCACGAAACCCCGGCGCTGGCAATTGGCGGTTGCCGCTTCCCATACCGACTTACTCCCGGCTCCCGAAACCTCTCCAGCCATATCACCCCAAGCGATCGCGCTGGTGAGAAACTTCGCGCAATTACAAGCTGTCCTGACAACAGACATTGCCACGATTTACTGTGAATTTGAAGATCCTCGCACCTATGGCACCGTCGTAGAACTCGCGAAACAAGCCCCTAGCGCCCCTAGCATTTGGGTTGCCCCGCCCCGCATCACTAAACCCAAGGAAAACTACATCCTTCAGCAGGTACGCGCTAGCCACGCCGATGGCTACTTAATTCGCAATTACGATCACCTACAGTTTTTTGGCGGCGATCGCTGTATTGCGGATTTCTCCTTTAATATTGCCAATCCACTCACAGCAAACTATTTCAAGCAATCCTTTTTCCTGGAACGCTTGACCGCTTCCTACGATCTCAACAGCCAACAACTAAAATCCCTGGTCGCTCACTGCCCTCCCCACTGGTTTGAAATCACCCTTCACCAACACATGCCCATGTTCCACATGGAGCACTGCGTCTTTTGTGCGTTTCTGTCTGACGGAACCGATTACAGCAACTGCGGCCGGCCCTGCGAGCAGCATCAGGTTAAGCTACGCGATCGCGCAGGGGCAGAACACGTTTTATTAGCCGATGCAGGTTGTCGCAATACCGTATTCAACGCGGCAGCACAAACCGGGGCAGAATTTGTGCGGCACTTTCTAGAACTTGGACTGCGCTATTTCCGCCTAGAATTTGTCAACGAATCACCTACGCAAGTCTTGGAAACCATCGCTCGCTACGAGCAGCTCTTAGCCGGAAAAATTACTGGAAATCAACTGTGGCGGGAATTAAAGCTGCAAAACCAACTGGGGGTGACGCGCGGTGCCTTGTAAACTGACCTAGCTAAATCGAGCGGTTTCATTCAGGAGTCGATGCAATAAAGACTCTAGCTCTTCAATAGATTTAAAAAGGCGATTACTGATAAACTCTTTGGCCAAATGCCATACCAACTCGATTATGTTGTAATCTGGACTGTGCTCTGGCAAATGCTCTAAATGAATGTTTGGCATTATGGAAGCT
>JAAUTE010000221.1 GCA_012031815.1 Chloroflexaceae bacterium | reverse complement strand
GCACTGCCTAATACGCGCCAAGAGCTATCCCATTTGCTGCGAAATATTGAAGAAACGGGCGGCTGGCCCTATATTGAGCGGATGCGGTTGCAGGAGTTTTTGGGCACGTTCCTTTCGGAAGGGGAAGCAGAGAACCTGGAGCAGATTCCGGAGGAATGGCCTATCTCCTCAGCGGGCCGCGCGCCACAGCAACCAACTTCCGGCAGCTAATCCCATAAAATTGGGCAACCAAGCGGCAATAAAGGGAGAAACACCTCCCCAAACCCCCAGGGAGCTGGCGAGAAAGGAGAGTAAGTAGTACGCAAAGACCAAGCCAACGCAGATGCCAAAGCTGGTGGCTCGGTTGGTGTTTTGAGGGCGCAGGCCAATAGCTGACCCAATTAGCCCAAACACAACGCAAATAAAGGGAAAGGCAATTTTTTCCTGGATGCGGACTTGAAGTTTGCGGATGCGCCGTTCGCTACCGCTATAGCGGAGGACTTCCAGGTATTGTTGGGCTTGCAAGAGGCTCATTTCTCCATAATCGCGGCTTTTTTTGGCGAGATCTAGGGGGGCACGGGGCAGGGCGATCTGCTGGCGATCGAAGCGGATGATGTTGCGATAGGAACCATCGGCAGCCAGGATGTAAATGGTTCCCTCGAATAAGTCCCAGGTATTTTCCTCAAAATTCCACACCGCCGAGCGCGCGGCAATGACTTGGTTGACGCCAGTACGAGAGCGATCGAGGACGGTTAAATTTTCCATTTGCTCGCCGTCAAAAACTTCGGCATAAAATAGCCGGGTCAGTACGGTACGCTCTTCGCCGTCTTCCTGCTCTACTTCGTTATATTCAGGGTAAATAATATTTTCTTCGCGAAATTTAGGCGAAACTCGCCCAAGAGCCTGTTTTTCGGTCAGCGAGGCCTGATAGTTAGCGGCAGGGGCAATTTGATCATTCACCAAAAAGGTCACGCCCGCGATCGCCAAACTTAACACTAATCCCGGCAGGACGATGCGGTAGAGGCTAACCCCAACGCTCCGCAGCGCCACCAGTTCACTGTCGCTAGAAAAACGACTGTAGGCCATCAAAGCCGCCAGCAAAACAGACATCGGGAAAGCGTAGACAATAAATCCAGGGAGGCGCAGCAGCATAATCTCCAGGGCCAGGCCCAGCAGCAGTCCCGATTCCGTGACTTTGCGTACCAAGTCAAACCCTGTCCCAATCGCCACCATCAGCGCCGTAAACATGCCCATCCCAAACAGAAAAGGCAGCAGCACTTCTCCAACGACGTAGCGATCCAGCACCGAGAGGTTGGGGAATCGCTGTGGCAATATCTTAAGGGGCTTGAGTACAGTCATTAGCATCTCTCAGCTCGCAATCAAAACAATCCATCGCCTTCCACCCTCAGCGCCACCGGCCCTTCCTGCTCACAGGTGAAAATCGCTGCCCAGGTAATACTGTCTCACTAAAGGGTTCGCATAAAGTTCTTCCGCCGTGCCTGAAGCGAGGATCTGTCCTTCCCGCATGATGTAGGCGCGATCGACGATAGCCAGAGTTTCCCGGACATTGTGATCGGTAATTAGCATTCCAATGTGGCGGTCTTTCAAACCAGCGATGGTGCGCTGTATTTCGGAAACTGCAATGGGGTCAATCCCCGCAAAGGGTTCGTCCAGCAGGAGAAATTTGGGACCCTGACCACTGACTGCCAGGGCGCGGGCCAGCTCCGTGCGGCGGCGCTCTCCCCCAGATATTTGCGATCCCAGGGTGTGGGCGGCTTTTTCCAGGCGAAATTCTTGAATGAGAGCTTGCAGTCGCGCAGCTTGCTGTCGGGGGGAGACGCCCGTTTGCTCAAGGACGAGCTTCAAATTGTCCCGCACATTTAAGTGGCGAAAAACGCTGGGTTGTTGGGGCAGGTAGCCAATGCCCAACCGGGCCCGCCGATCGATGGGCAGCACCGTAATATCACTTTGGTTGAGGAGGACTCGCCCCTGATTGGGCTTGACGAGACCGGTAGCAATGTAAAACGTCGTGGTCTTACCTGCGCCATTGGGGCCGAGCAATCCAACAATTTCACCCTGGGCCACTTTGAGGTTGACGCGACTAACCACAAAACGCTTGCCGTAAGCTTTGTGAATGTTTTCCAGAACGAGGGTCACGGTGGTGAGGAGAAAAGGATTAGGGCGTAGCTGGCGGTGCAGTATTAGAATCTTCGACTAAGTAGATAGATTCTACTTGGCGATCGCGCTGGGGGGTGGCGATAAAACGGCCTTCATCCAGCAGATAGGTCATGGTTTCGGCGCGCATGGAGTTACCGCGCTGGAGGACATAGACATCCCCGGTGAGAACCAGGCGGCGCTCCCGACTAAAATATTGGGCTTGGGCAGAGGTGGCTTGCAATTGTCGTGCTGGATAGTAAATTTGCACGTTACCGCGAGCCGTGATCACGCCGGTTTCAGAATTAGCCTCCTGAATGTCAGAACGAACCGTTAGAGGCTGGTTTGCCACCGGGGCTTGGGCGCTGACTTGGGGAGAAGTGGCTGCCAGCCACAGGGGGCAAAACAGGGCACTACCAAGAACTACGCCACTGGCACAGCGTTGAAACAACCGAGAAATTGCAGGCATAATCGTGCTGTTGAAGCGGATAGGAAGGCTGCTGGCTACCAGTTTACCCAATTCAGAGGAGTTCCCAGGGAAGCATTAGCTAAGGAATAAGGGACATCTGCCCAGACAACGGCTGCAAAAGGCTGGGTTTAGGAAGGAACCGCCACAATGGTCGGCAGGCGCGGGTATAATTGGGAATTGTCGGCTGGGGTCATCTGTAGTTGTCGGATAAACTCCTGCGCTTGTTCCCGATCGAGGGGCTGCAAGGCGCTGAGTAACAGCTCGCTTTCTCCAATGAGCCGCGCCACATCAATGCCCTGATAGTCGGGCTGGTAAGATTGCAGGCGCTGAATGCCTTCTCCCAGTAGAATGACCGCGCCGCGCCCCATTGTTGTTGCCCCAAATGATAGCAGGCGACAGCAATTTGCAGAATGCCTTGATAGAAGCCGCGATCCACCTCGGCTGCGTCCAGCCACAGGTTTTCCAGGGTATCGTGGCAGGCGTAAAACTCCCGTTGGTTGAACTGCTTAATGCTCTGCCAAAAGGGGGTGATCATTGACGATCTAGGTTGTTCAGGGCTAGGGCGCAACGCTGTCGCGCACGGCGATAATTTCTTCCAGGGAAATGTCTTGCTGTTCCCCGGCGAACTCGTTATCGGGGGTGATAAAGAGCATGCAGTGGCATTCTTTGCGCTCGCGCATGGGGACGCAGGGACAGTTCCAATAGGTGTTTTTGACCTCGGCTTCCTTATCTTCGTAATGGCGGCAGGGACACAGGGGCGCACCCAGTTCTTCTTTGTGGCGGGCTAGCCCCTCAATGACAACGGCGGTTACAGAAGGATCGATGCAGAAATAGGTGTCTGAGCGCTTGGCGTATTGCTCGGCAAAATTCTTCATTGAAAGAAGAATCTTATCATTGTCGGGGGTGGTATTGGCGCTTGGAGCTACAGTCATGGCGATAGAGCGTTATTGACGTTGTTTTTGATTATTCTCTTAAGATAATATTTTTAGCTGGGCTTTCTCAAGAAGTTGGGGCTGGCTAAGCTAGCGAGCAATACCCAAAATAGCTTTAAAGCTGGCCGATCCCGCTCGGATCGCCGTTACTGTGTGATAGCAACCCATTGGAGTCGGAAGGCATGTTTGCGGCTGTAGCGATTTTGCTTGGTTTGGGCGTTTTGTTTTTGGTGCTGAGGCGGGTTTTGGCTGCTCCCTGGTGGCTGAAGATTGTAACCGCTCGACCCTCCTGTACCTATTATTTTGGGCCTTTTGCTTCCGCTGGTGAGGCTAAGCGCTTTCAAGCTGGCTATTTAGAGGATTTGCAGGAGGAAGGGGCGATCGCCATAAGCGTGACGGTGGAGCGCGGGCGGCCCAAGGAATTAACTATTGAGGAAGAGGAGGAGAAGTGGTGAGTGGTGCTTGACGGAGCTTAAGCGATCGCCGATGACGTTAGTTGGTGGGAGGGACTGTTATGGGAAAAAATTTGTTTTCGCTCTTTCTCAAAAGTGTCTGTCCCCTGTGCGGCCGCCCTGGGGAGGAAGTGGTCTGTCGCGATTGCACCCGGCAATTGCAGGGCTGTGCCTGGCCGGCTCCGGCTCAAGGCTGGCGGGGCAAGCTACCTGTGTTTATTTGGGGGGAGTACGGGGGGGCGCTCAAGCGGGCGATCGCGGTGTTGAAGTACGATTTGCGCCCGGAAGTAGGGGACTTGTTGGGGCAGTGGCTGGCCCGGGATTGGCTGAAGAGTCCCCTGGGAAAACAGCGGGGCTTGACGGTGGTGCCGATTCCCCTCCACGCCGACAAGCTCAAGGCGCGGGGCTTCAATCAGGCGGAGGCGATCGCCCGCAGTTTCGCTCAAATAACGGGTTATCAGCTCCAAGGGCAGGGATTGGTGCGGGTGCGGGCCACGGCGGCCCTGTTTGGCTTGAGCCTTGGGGAACGGGAGCAAAATCTCAAGGACGCCTTGCAGATACGTCCTGCCTGGCGCTGCCAGCAACGGATTTTACTGGTTGACGATATTTACACCACGGGAACCACGGTGGGCGAGGCCGCTCAGGTGTTGCGCTCGGCGGGTATGGCAGTGGCTGGGGTGGCGGCGATCGCCGGGCCCAATCCTGCCAGCTTGTTGCTCAGGTAGAACCTTGATTCAGCTAGGCGGTGGCTAAATCCCGGTGCTCAGCGGCGGCAATTTGCTGGAGGGGAAAGCCCAGGGTTTCTCGCTGCTGGAGGTACAGTTGGGCCGCCTGTCGGGCCAGGTTACGGATGCGACCAATGTAGCGAGTGCGTTCGGCGACGGCGATGACGCCCCTGGCATCCAGGAGGTTGAAGGCGTGGGAACATTTGAGGACATAATCCAGACTGGGCAGCACCAGGCCGCGCTCCAGGAGTTGCTTGGCTTCCTGTTCGTAGAGGCTGAAGAGATTAAACAGCAGATCGGGATTGGCGGCCTCGAAGTTGTAGGTGCAATGTTCGATTTCCCCTTGGAGGTAAATGTCGCCGTAGTGGATGCGGTCGTTCCAGCGGATTTTGGTGATGGCATCTACGTCCTGAAGGTACATGGCCAGGCGTTCCAAGCCGTAGGTGATCTCAATGGCCACAGGACGGCAATCGATGCCGCCGCACTGCTGAAAGTAGGTAAACTGGGTGATTTCCATGCCATCCAGCCAGACTTCCCAGCCGACGCCCCAGGCTCCCAGGGTCGGGGCCTCCCAGTTGTCTTCCACAAAGCGAATGTCGTGGTCTTCGGGATGGATGCCGAGGAGGCGCAGGGAGTCGAGATAGATGTCCTGAATGTTGTTGGGAGAGGGTTTGATCAGGACTTGGTACTGGAAGTAGTGCTGGAAGCGGTTGGGATTTTCGCCATAGCGTCCGTCGGTGGGGCGGCGGCAGGGTTCCACGTAGGCGACTGACCAGGGTTCGGGGCCGATGGCCCTCAAGAAGGTGTGGGGATTCATGGTGCCGGCCCCTTTCTCGGTGTCGTAGGGCTGGGCAATGAGGCAGCTGCGATCGCCCCAGAATTGGTTGAGTTTGGCAATGACTTGTTGAAAGGTCAGTCCGGCGGGTTGGTTGTCCATCATCGGCGGTTCACTCAGATGCTCGCTGGATTCCATCTTACGCGGTTCCTGAGCTGAGTCGGCTGGCCGCTCTGGGCGATCGCCTGGTAACAGTGCGCGATGGCATTGCAGCCTTGAGGGATCGCATCGTATGGCAGCTTAACTCACCCTTCCCGCTCCCACACTTTAAATAATCTCTTTGGCGTTAGGTGCCGGCTGACATATCTTCCTAAGTTCCGGCAGAGATGACATCGTATTCCGGGGTTTGAGCGCAGTCGCGACACAAGCGAGCACATTCTGCCTGCCACCGAGACATTCATCGGCACAATGTCCGCACTCAAAGGCGCAAGATTGTTCCTGGAATAGAATGGGAGAAATTCTTCAAAAAATTGATTTTAAACAGTCGAGGAGCAATTGGTTAAAACAACACTGGGATTTAGTTTCTCTCCAGACAGTGCCAGATTTAATTAGCTCTCGCCTCGCTTTATACTATTACTTCATCTCTGGGTCGCGGGAGCATCAATCGAGAATTCTGGGGCGCTAAAACCCACGGCGGCAGCCAACTGTCTCCGTTTTCCCTCTGTCTGGAGATAGGTAAACTGGAACGTAGTCGATCGCCAAAAGTTATCCATGTCAGAAGGCGTCAGTCCCTGTTTGAGTTTAGCGATTTCTCGCCTGGCAACGGTCGGCCCCCCTCACTTTGCCATTTGGGTGACCCGCGCTCCCCATCCCAGCGGCTACGTCCATTGCGATCGCCCCTGGCCCGGCCTGCTGACGCAGCTTTGGCTATCCTGGCAAGAACTGTTTGCCCTCCACCCGCCCCACGTCCCCATCGCCCCTGCTTCTCTTGCCCTGACTCCCGTGCCGACCCTGGCCGGGGGAGCTGGTTACGGGGGCCGCTTGATGCAGGAATTG
>JAAUTE010000220.1 GCA_012031815.1 Chloroflexaceae bacterium | reverse complement strand
TCCTAGGCGGTGGTTTTTTAGCAACCTTAATCAAGGAAATGCCCCGATTGGACTGTTCAATCTGGCAGGTTCGGCATTATTAGGCAATTTTCAGCGACAAATTACCAGGGCTTTGGGTTTAAGCGAGTTTCGGATTTTTCCCGCCCCTCTCATCGATCCCGAAGAACGGACGACGACCTTTGGCCTTGCGGGGGAAGCGGCCGTTGATTTGGGCGATCGCCTGTCGCTGTCGGTGTTAAAGCTGCTCAATCCCGATCGGGCAGCCCAGTATGGCGTGCGCTATCGCATTAGTGAAAGTACGGTGTTGCGCGGCTCAACGGATTTTGATGACGATAGCCGGGGGACTATTGAGTTTGAACGAAGATTTTAATTGTGATATAACGCTTATAATATCAGAGGATTTACCCCTCTTCTGACACAGTGGAAACTTGGATTCCCCAGGGAAAAAAACGAGAAATTAAGGCAACTATCCGGTGCCGCCATTGATGGAACACCCATTGCTTATATCGTCGTCCTTTCTGCGGTTGTTACGGTCTTATACTTCATTCCTTTTTCAATTGTCCTGGGTGCTGGGGGAAGTATGCGCCTGAGTCAGGTTGTTTATCCCCTTCTGGGTTGGCTATTAGGCCCCATTGCCGGAATGGTAGGAGCGGGTATTGGGACAATGGTCGGCATGTTTCTCGCTCCCTACGGGGTAGGAATTCCGGTTTTGTCCATTGGCGGCCCGATGTTAACCAGTTTTATCGGTGGATTAGTGGGAAAAAATACCCAAAAAAACCTTTGGAGACTGGCCATTGTCGTTGTTTCGTTAGCGAGCCTGTTTCTGTTCGCCCGTCACGCTATTGTCAATAATGGGGTAGACAAGGCTATTGTCATTGCGGGAACCTTGATTGACTGGTCGGGATTGCTGTTATTTATGTTGCCAACCCGTCATTTATTTGCTCGTTGGATTGGTTCTCAAGATGTTAAAGTGCTGGCTCTGGGCTTATTTTGTGGAACCTGGATGGTTTGTGGCTTGGGTCACCTTCATGTTGCTATGATCACCTATCATATTTTTAATTGGCCGCAGGAAGTCTGGATAGCTTTGATTCCGATTATTCCCGTCGAAAACCTCATACGATGTATTGGCGGCACGGTGATCGGAACGGGGGTCATTGTTGGGTTACGAGCGATTAAAATCATTAAACCTCCAGAAGCAATTTATTAGTGCTGATTAGACTCTCCCCATGAAAGCGATCGCAACATTAAATAAAGTTTCCTATTGTTACCCAAACGCCAGGGAATTTGCCCTCAAAGATATTGATTTGACCCTTTATCAAGGAGAATTTTTAGGCATTATCGGGGCAACTGGGGCAGGAAAAACGACCTTGTCCTTGATTTTTAATGGAATTGTTCCTCAGTTTACGGCGGAAGTTTTTTGGGTTGCAACCGTAGCCGGGATGGACACACTTGAGACACCGGTTAGCCAATTATCCCGCCGAGTGGGGATGGTTTTTGAAGACCCCGAAGTTCAATTAACGGGGACATCAGTAGAAAATGAAATTGCTTTTGCCCTGGAGAATCTCTGCGTGCCCCGCGCTGAAATCATTGCGAGAATTCCACCAGTTTTAGCAGCAGTTCGTCTCAAAGGGTATGAAAAAAAAGCGCCAGGGGAACTGTCGGGCGGACAAAAACAACGATTAGCGATCGCGGCGGCCCTTGCCTTACAACCAGACTTACTCATTCTCGATGAACCTACGTCTCAACTCGATCCAGTGGGAACGCAGGAGGTTTTTAGCACCATTCAGGCATTAAATCGGGAACGAGGCATGACAATCG
The DNA here is from genome assembly GCA_012031815.1 of Chloroflexaceae bacterium. GTDB lineage: Bacteria > Cyanobacteriota > Cyanobacteriia > Cyanobacteriales > JAAUTE01 > JAAUTE01. The sequence goes on along the minus strand of JAAUTE010000220.1, from coordinate 4,726 downwards.
TCATTATTTCCCATGCTGCTGAAGAAATGGCTACCTACGCCGATAGAGTTGCTGTTTTATCTCAAGGGCGTTTAATTAAGGTGGGAACACCCCAGGAAGTTTATGGCGATGTAGAAAGTTTATCTTATTATTGTCTTCGTCCACCTCAAATTGCAGAAGCATTTGGCCAACTTCCTGAATTTCCCTATCCTATTCCGGTTACCCTCGAAGCCGGAAAATCAGCCCTTCGTTCCTTCCTAGAACTTAAAAAACCTGTTTCTTATTCTCTAAAAAATACTTATCCCCCCGATGAAGCAGCCCCGATTTTAAGGATTCAAAATCTGCAATACATCTATCCCAATGGGACTCAAGCTTTAAACAATATTTCCTTAGATATTCATGCCGGAGAGTATGTTCTCTTCGTTGGGCAAAATGGTGCCGGAAAAAGCACCTTGGTCAAGCATTTTCTCAATTTATTAGAGCCTACCCAGGGTCAAGTTTTAGTACGTCAACGTCCGGTTCAGGAGTTATCTATAGGAAAATTAGCCCGCTTTATTGGCTATGTCGCCCAAAATCCAGACAACCAAATTTTTAATTCCACCGTATTTCAAGAAGTTGCTTTTGCCTTACGCTATCTCAACTATTCCCCCAGGCTGATTGAGGAAAGTGTGACCAAAAGTTTGCAAGACCTGAAACTGTGGGAACATCGGGATGCTCATCCCCTTTCACTGCCTAAAGGAGAACGAGCAAGAATTATTATTGCTGCCATCTTAGCGATGAATCCAGAAATCATTATACTTGATGAACCAACTACAGGACAAGATTTCGCTGGGGCCTGTGCTATTCTAGAAATTAGTCGAAAATTACATCGGATGGGAAAAACAGTTATTGTGATTACTCATCATTTATATTTAATGCCAGATTATGCTGAGCGAGTGATTGTCATGGGAAAGGGAAATATTTTATTAGATGCACCGACTCGTCAGGCATATCACAAAGCCGATTTACTTGAGTCAACTTATTTATCACCTCCTCAAGTAGTTTGGTTGTCCAGGTATTTAAGCAATTTAACCCAAGAAGATTATTCACTTTTGACCGCTGCTGAATTCGCCAGTTGTTTTAAGCCAATAAATTGACTATTATTCCAAGGTTTCTCTTTCATAGGACAGGATTTTAAATGTCATTTCTTCAAGTTCAATCTGTTACTCGCAATTCCCTGTTTACTCGTCTCGATTTTCGCACTAAATTAGTGGCGATCGCTGCGATCACCTGGATCGCTTTTCTGTGGGAAAGTCCCATCACGGGCGGAACTTTTAACTTTAACGGTTTTTGTGCTTACTCTCTTCGCTGGTATAAATTTAGGCTATTTAGTTAATCTTCTTAAATTAACCTTCCCCTTTTATCTTCTGTTACTAGTTATCATGGGATTATTTAATATTGAACAAGTAAAATTATTAACCCATAAAGAGATCTTGACCCCCTTATTTTCAATGCCTCAAGGCTGGCCAATTGTGGGCGGCTTGACTTTTTCTCAGGAAGGAACGCTCTACGGAATCAATATAATTCTCAAGACTCTAACCATGATCCTAGTTTTGCCTTTATGTATTTTTACCAGTAACATCAATCAAATTGTCATTGGATTGGTTCGACTACAAATTCCTTATAAAATTGTATTTATTATTTCCTCGACACTTATTTTTTTTCCTCAACTATTTGCTTCTGCCGGGTCAATCATTGAAGCACAAAAGTTAAGGGGACTAGACTTAGAGAAAATGAATTTATTTACCCGATTCAAAGTCTATTCAACTGTCGCTGTCCCTCTCATTTTAAATGCCATGAATCAATCTCAAGTTTTGGAAGTAGTCCTACAGTCAAAAGCCTTTTCTGGAAGCTCTCAACGAACCTATCTACAAGAGACCAAACTCACCTCACTGGATTACGGTGTTATGGCGAGTTCGTTGGCTTTTTGGGGAATCGTTATAATTTGTATTTTCGCTTTGGAATCGGAGAATTTGCCTGGTTATTGTACGATTAGACAAGAAAACCTACAGTTTTAAATTGCCACAACTGCTTAAGGGTGATTTCATTTGACGTTTAAATCCTATGACCTATGGCTACAAAATCGGTGGTTCTTTAGCTTACGATCACACCAGCTATGTCGAACGGCAGGGCGATCGCGAATTGTTAGCAGCCTTACAAAGCGGGCAATATTGCTACGTTCTCAATAGCCGACAGATGGGCAAATCGAGTTTGCGGGTGCGAACCACCCATCGTTTGCAAGAATGGGGAGCTTGTTGTGTTTCCATCGATTTAACCAAGATGGGCAGCAATTTAAGCCTTAAGCAATGGTACAACGGCATTATTCGCGAACTGGTCAAGGGGTTTCGCCTAACTGACCAATTTAATTTAAAACCTTGGCTTCAAGACAAAGAAGACCTGGCCCCGGCTGAAAAACTCAGCCAATTCCTGGAAGAAATTTTATTAGTTTGGTTGCCCGACATTAATTTATTTGTATTTATTGACGAAGTCGATAAAGTCTTAAGTTTAGACTTTTCCCTGGATGAATTTTTTGCTCTCATTCGCTTTTGCTACAATCAACGGGCGGAGAATCCAGCTTACAATCGCCTGACCTTTGCTCTCTTTGGCGTTGCGACTCCTTCAGATCTCATCGTCGATAAATCCCAAACCCCCTTTAATATTGGCCAACCCATCGATTTATCCGGATTTCAAGTAACAGAAGTTTATCCCCTTGCTGCTGGACTACAGCCTTTCTGCGATCGCCCTGAAGCAGTTCTCCGGGAAATTCTCTATTGGACGGGAGGCCAGCCCTTTTTAACCCAAAAACTCTGCCAAATTGCCACCACTGCCGCGCCGATTCTAGCAGAACAGGAAGGCTCCACCCTCGCCCAGCTTGTCCGCTCTCGGATTATTAACCACTGGGAATCCCAGGACGAACCCGTTCACTTTAAAACCATCCGCGATCGCCTCCTTACCAATGAAAAGCGAGCCGGACGCCTGCTGGGACTCTACCAACAAATTTTGCAGCAGGGCAAGGTTGCGGCCGACAGCACGCCAGAGCAAATGGAGCTGCGCCTTTCAGGGTTGGTTGTGGAAAAACAAGGCTATTTAAGCGTGTATAACCCAATTTATGCCGCCATTTTCCATCCGGCCTGGGTCAACCAGCAGCTCGAGCGCCTGCGCCCCTACTCAGAAGCCTTCTCTGCTTGGTTAGCCTCAAATTGCCAAGACGATTCTCGGCTGTTGCGGGGTCAGGCCCTTCAGGATGCCCTCACCTGGGCCAGCGACAAAAGCCTCAGCGATCGCGACTATCAATTCCTCAAATGCAGCCAAGAGAAAGCTCTAACAGCGGAAAAACAAGCTAACCAAATCCTCAGCGCCGCCAATCGCCAGGCAAAACGTACTATTCGCATTGGCACGGCTATTCTCATCGCTTCTCTAATGGGGGCTGCCCTGGTTAGCCACAGTGCCCTCAGCAAACTTCGACAGGCCCAGCTAGAGGCCAACGCCCAGCGGTTAGGCGATCGCGCCTGGCAGCAGTTTAAATTCGACCAAATTGAGGGATTACTGCTGGCGATGGAAGCAGGAGAGCAATTACAAACCCTGGTGAAAGATCCCCGCCATCTGCAAACCTATCCCACCCTCAGCCCCCTGCTGGCCCTTCAGCAAATTCTCGACAGCGCCCGCCAGCAAAGCCAACTGCAAGGCCACGCAGCCGGGATTAACGACCTGAGCTTCAGCCCCAACGGCCGCCTGCTGGCCACCGCTTCCAGGGATGGCACGGCTAAACTTTGGAACGCCAGCGGCCAGCTCCAACAACAACTCCCCAGCCACGGAGAACCCAGCCATATTTACGGTCTTAATTTTAGCCCCGACGGCAAAAAACTGGCGATCGCCCCGCAGGATGGTCAGGTAGAAATTTGGAATCTTCAAAAAAAAACGCCTTATTCGGTCGTTGAATCACCCAGAGGCGGTTTATAGCGTCAGTTTTAGTCCTGATAGTCAATTACTGGCAACGGTTTCACGGGACGGAAGCGCGAAATTATGGAACCTACAAGGACAACTGCTTGCTGAAATGCTCCACCCCCAACCCGTGTACAATCTGAGCTTCAGTCCGAATGGACACTACTTAGCGACAGCTTCCGGCGACAATCAGTTGCGGTTATGGGATTTACAGGGAAATTTGCATCATTACTGGATTGCTCACGATGATAGTATCAACAGCGTCAGTTTTAGCCCTGACGGCCAATTTCTCGTCACTGCTTCCAGCGATCGCACCGCAAAAATTTGGGATTTAGGGGGAAATCTGGTGACAGAGCTGCGAGGACATCAGGATTCAGTCAACAGCGTCAGCTTCAGTCCCGACGGACAGTTCCTCGCCACGGCATCGGGAGATTACACCGTGCGACTCTGGGATCGTCAGGGAAACCGCCTGGCCCAATTAGAAGGACATCAAGAGCGATTTTTTGATGTCAGCTTTCGTCCCGACGGCAAGCTTCTGGCCGCTGCCTCCAATGATGGTCGCGTCTGGCAATGGTATTTAAACGCCAGCTTATTGGCAGATTCCTACGGATTCCCTGGAGAAATTACCAGCGCCAGCTTCTCTTCCCAGCGATCGCTCCTGGCCGCCGCTGCACGGGATGGCACGGTGCGCCTCTGGAATTGGCAGGCTCAGACCGTCACGGTGCTTGCGGGCCATCGGGAGTGGGTCTATGCCATCAGCTTCAGC
>JAAUTE010000219.1 GCA_012031815.1 Chloroflexaceae bacterium | reverse complement strand
AAACCCTAATTCTTGAAGCGCTGCCGGGGGATGGAAGACGACAATATCTCCCGGTTGAGGCGAATGCAAGCGATAGGAGACCTTCTCCACCACCAACCGATCGCCCACCTGCAACGTCGGCAGCATGGAGTCGGACGGGATGTAGCGGGGTTCGGCAATGAATAACCGAATTACAATTGCCAGGAACAGCGCGATCGCTAGAATTTGAATGTTTTCTCGCTGCGATCGCCAGACTTGCTTGGGCAAGGAGGGTTTGGAAGACTCGATCGTCGGAGAATCGGTGGGTTGTTGGGGAGATGTCATAGGTTTTACTGTACTGCACCCAGCGCACTTCACACCAACATGCCCGATCGCTCCCCAACCGCCGTCTCCACGGGTTCTCCGGTTAGGCTAAAGGCTCGTACTTCTGTAACACGAATCGGCACCAACTGTCCTCTGAGCTGTTCAATCTGACCGGGGAAAAGGTCAGGCGATTGGTGCGGGTGCGCCCCATGACTTGGGCTGGATTTTTGGGATTTTGTTCTTCGACTAAGACTTCTTCGATCCGTCCCAGATAGCGCTGCGATCGCTCTGCCGCTGTTTGCGATACCAGATGATTGAGTCGTTGTAGGCGATCAGCTTTCACCTCTTCGGGTAACTGGTTATGCCACAGGGCGGCGGGAGTGCCGGGGCGGGGGGAATAGGCGGCGGTGTTGAGTTGATCGAAGCCGATATCTTCGACAAGTTTGAGGGTATTTTGGAACTGGGCCTCAGTTTCGCCGGGGAAGCCCACAATGGCATCGGCACTGATGGCCGCATCAGGCATGTAGTAACGAATAGTCTCAATGATGCGGCGATATTTTTCCTGGGTGTAACCCCGGGCCATGGCTTTGAGAATGTCGTTGTCCCCGGATTGGAAGGGAATGTGGAAATGCTCGCAGACCTTGGGCAACTCCTGACAGGCACGAATCAAGCGTTCGGTGAAATACCGAGGATGGCTGGTGGCAAAGCGCAGGCGATCGATGCCGGGGACATCATGAACCGCGTAGAGCAAATCGGTCAGGGTATGGAGGTGACGGCCCGTGGGAGTGGTTCCGGGCAGATCCCGACCGTAGGCATCGATGTTTTGGCCGAGGAGGGTGACTTCGCTGTAACCCTGTCTGCCCAATTCTTCCATTTCGGCGCGGATGGCTTCGGGGGTACGGGATTGCTCAACGCCGCGCACGTTGGGAACGACGCAGTAGGTGCAGCGCTCGTTGCAACCATAGATGACATTCACCCAGGCGGTAATCTTGCTGTCGCGGCGGGGTTTGGTGATGTCTTCGAGGATATGAATCGCTTCGGTGGCGACGACTTGGTTACCGGCTAAAACCTGCTCTAAGAGGTCTTGCAGGCGGTTGGCGTGCTGCGGCCCCATGACCAGATCTAATTCCGGGACACGGCGCAGGAGTTTTTCCCCTTCCTGTTGGGCGACGCAGCCGGCCACGATCAGGGTCAAGTCGGGTTGCTCATGTTTGCGTTTGGCCTGTCTGCCCAGGTAGGAGTAAACTTTCTGTTCGGCGTTGTCGCGGATGGTGCAGGTATTGTAGAGAATCAGCTCGGCTTGGTTGGGGTCTTCTGACCATTGAAACCCCATCGCCTCCAAAATTCCAGCCATTCTTTCGGAGTCGGCTTTGTTCATTTGGCAGCCGAAGGTGGTGATGTGATAGCGGCGGGAAGCAGACATAGGCATTCTGGGGTAAAGTCAAAAGTAAAGTTTTTACGGTTGCTGCGTTTCCTAGGCTATCCTAACGTTTTGGGTTAGGCTTCAGTCGTGGCAGGTCAGGCAAAATCGGCTGGAGCTAGTTTGGCTTAAACTCACAAAATACTACAAGATATTGTCCAGAGCGGCCAGACCCCCAGCAGGTGTACTCAGAAGCGGACTATTGATGCCACAGGTGACTTGCAAATGGGCAATGGCTTCTAAATAATACATTTTGGCTCGCTCGTACTGCCCTAGCTTGGCATAGAGATGTCCATATCCGGTTTTTAGGTGGGCCAGCAAGGGATGGTTGGTCAATATACAGTTAAAGCGAATTTGCACTTGATGGTAAATAGCCTCCGCTTCCGTAAAGCGCCCTTGTTGCGATCGCACATGGCCTAGGGTGATCAAACTGTTGGCCAGTCCGATGGCCGCTTGGGGTAATTGGTTGCGGTGTAGAGCGATCGCTTGTCGGGTTCTGACTTCAGCGGCGGTGGTGTTGCCGAGGCTGAGTTCAACGCAGCTCAAATTATGTAAGGTATCCCTAAGTAAGGGGTGGGGGGTAGGGATATTTTGGCAATTTTCTACTTGTAGCCGTAGGGATTGCTCAAAAGAGTCCTTGGCTAGAGCGTACTGTTTTTTTTGAGCAAAATCAATAGCCAGATAATGATGATAACTTGCTTTAAGGGAGCTATCATTTAGAGACTCATCGCTGAGAATTTGTTCGGTTTGTTTTAATAGATTGGTGAATTTTACATGGGCTTCCGTTGCCAAATAGTAACGAGATAAGTTTTCGATAATTAAGATCCGGTCGGGATTAACTAGAGAACCAGAAAATTCAAGGGTAGACTCTAAATCCAAAATAAAAGCTTCAAGTTCTTGGATACGGCTTGGAGTATAGTCCAGAAGGTTTTTAGGAAGTAACTGACTCCATTTACTAACTACCCTAGCCACGGACGCTGGGTTTATTAAGGGTGAATTATGGGGCGGCTGTTCCCACTTTCCTGCGCTTCCAAACAACCAGTCAAGATTCTTTTGGCTTTGATCAAAATTATATTTTAAGTTCACTAAAAATGTCTTGCTGGAGTATTGCATCCTTTCTCTCGCTGGTCTTCAATTAAGCCACGGCTGAGAAGACAGGTGAGGGCATTTTTCAGGGCTTTGAGCTGCTCCTCCTCGGTCGCCTCTAAAAAACCTGCGAGCCAATCCTGTTCTCCTCCCCTGCAAATCTGCGATCGCCCGTAGGTTGTAACCAAAGTCCTTAAAACGCCAATATCGGCTTTAACACGCAGTAGAGGCTGACCTTGGGGAGATCTCTCAGGACGGATGCGGGACTTGCCAGAGATGTCCGGGATTTCGTCGGTGAAATGGGCTAATATTGCTGATATTAGCAATTTTGCTACGGGTTTACCCTGCTTAAAATTGGGTTTGGGCATAATTTTTGCTGATTGTTGCTTGCTTCCCGACGCTCACGCCAACCATCTCTCGCGGCTTGTACACGTCCGCTACAGTTGAACTGTTAGACCTCAAATTCAATTACAGTAACAATAGCAACTGCAATCTCCGACATTTTCACTTCGGCTATATTTCCCAATTTGCGAATAAATCTTTGTAAATCTACACCTCTTAGTTGCAAAGCATCAATTGCAGAATTCTTAGTCAGTCCATTCACAGCGTCAAGTTCAATTCTGACATGCCAGAAGTTTTGTGAAAAATATGGTTTCCAATCCGTAATCGGGGCAATAAGTTTAATAGGAAGCTTGCCCGTAGCATTAGAACTAATGACAGCAGCAGGACGTACTTTCTTGATTTCTGCACCAATAGTAGGATCGAAGTTAACTAGCCAAATTTCTCCACGCTTTGGCAAATCAGGACTGGTAGTTAATGATATCACCTGTCATCAACTCCTGCCATTCAGAATCTTGTTGATAGTGATCAATTATTGCTTCAGCCTGATTTGTGAGAATACGCCTACGTTCAACTATCGGTAACCTGAGAAAAGCAAGACGTTGATCTAGGGATAGGGTTTGATCTTCAGTGGTAGAAGAAAAAGAAGAAACCCCTGAAACCAGAATAATCACTTCAACAGTTTGCCCTACTAAAAGATTTGGATCTTCAATTTCAAGCTTGTTTCCTGGCAAAACTTTTGCTGTTGTGTATAGAGTTGATTTCGTCATTGCGACTCACCCTTGAATATCGTTTTGAATGACAACACCAAGGTTCTAGACTGCTTCCAAAAGTAGACTAGAAGAGCTAACATAATACTAGACTAAGTTTACCGACCTAATCCAAATATAAGGCGTTTACACAGAAAGTCAAGTTCCAGCCCAACTCTCCTATGGAGGACAAAAAGCAGAGTTTGTCTGTCCATTTTCTCCGGTAAGAATTTTAGTCGGGCTTTATCTGGGTATTCTCTATTATGAGCAGATTAAACTGACAGTTTCTGCCTAAAATCCTTGTTAAGGCCAACTAGACCGACCTATTATGGTGCGATCGCCCGTAGGGTAGGTTGTAACCAAAGTCCTTACTTTTTGCTGTTGGTAGTATCCCCGGCTCGCGCTGGGATCAATCTAGGGCTAAGCCCGTGCGGGACAGGGTTTGAGGCATGAATACAAGTTGGGTTGCCGGGGAAGCGATAAGTCTGTGACAATAGAGCAAATGTCCAAGCCCCACCCCAAAAATCTTCCTATGAATCTTGACGACTGGCTAAATCAACTCATTCCTGACTCTAGCGATTTGAGTTCAATCCACTCACTCCTAGAGACAAATTCTAGCGAGCAAACCCTCGTAGATCATCATTTAGCCGCTGGAAGCCTTGATTCTGGGTCTTTTCCTGACCATACAATGACCCCTGTTCACAATGACCCGGCTTTTCACGAATATCCGGTGGCTTTTTCCAGCGACCCCCATTTTGCTGCATTCCAGGATGACAGTTGGAGCCTTGATGGCGGACTACACTCCACGCCCGATTTTCCCCTAGAATCACCAGGTTTTCACGACTCCCACGGCTGGGAAACGGGATTTTCACCGATTCATCACTCCCCCATAGACCAGTCTGACTTCCACCACGGCAACTCTTCCACCCTTGACGGTATGGGTGCAGTCCATGAACACACCGCCTACAGTTCTCCGCCAAATTCTTCCCAGGGAATACTAGAGAGCCACAATTCCTTAAACAGTCATGAAAATACTCACCTTACTTTCGGTTCCGCAGCTCACCATTCCAACTGCGGCCCCTGGACAAGCATTGATAATAGTGGCTCCATTTACAAGTACGACTCACCCCAGGATATATCGGGAGACTATGTTGCTTATGTCAGAAACGGTCACGTTTATACGTCAACTATGAATCAGGAACTAGGCTATGCAGGGAAGGATGGCAATGTCTACGATCACTACGGCAACAAGATTGGCCATGTTGATTCCTGCGGTCATGTTTATAACAGCGCTGGCCATGAAGTTTACAACACAACAAAGGGTGTAGTGGGCGGAGCGGCTTATCTACTTTTGGTTTACAACGGTGGCGTGCGCTAGTTCAAGGCAATTTTAATTAGTCTACAAATGGAGAAATAAGGATGATAGGACAATTTCTCGGCAATATTTTTTCAGGGTTTGCCAAAAACTTTGGATATGCGACATCCGGACTTGCTATTGGTGGTTTGCAGACAGTTAATGCTGGACGTCAACTGGAATACAACAAACAGCGAGATGCGGCTAGTTTTAAGTTAGCAACTGCTCGGTTACAGTGGGAGGAGCTTTCCCGTCGCAAGTCCCTAGACTTTCAGTGCGAGCAAAACGAATTAAACCGGCGACTGTCAGCAGAGATGGCCTGGACAAATCAATTGCTTACCGAAAAAGAAGGAATACTCAACCGCGAATTACAAGAAAAATGGAAGCGCATTGACCACGATTTCCGCGCCAATGAAGGGCAACTCACTCGAGAGAATGCCATACAGTTAGCTAACTTCCACAGAGAAACACTGATTTGCCTGCATGAAAAACAAAAAGAACTACAACTAGAGCTAAAAAGAATAGATTTTCAGATAGCTTTGGAAATCGAGCTATTGAGGCGGGAAACTAGCCTGGCAACCATTGTTGAGCAGCGGCGGGCGAATAATTGGCCCCTGACCCTGGATCAAGGTCAACTCCTGGTTCAAAGCGATTCTACGAGTTTATTACCATTGAGAATTCTGATTTCTCCGCCGGTGCTACGCCACGACCCAATGGGAATACCAGAGTCGGCGAGGTCGTTTCCAGAAATTGAAACTTCCCTCAAAACTAAATTGCGAGAGTTTGTGCAGCAGTTTGAGCAGCGGCAGCGACCTATTGCTTTTTTGCCCGGAGCTTGGATCAGTAAAAAGTTTCATGGAGAAGCGGTTTTCTTAAATATTTTTCAGGGATTATCCACGGAACCAACCCTAATTATTGATGCTTCCCTGGAGCGGGGTCGCTATTTTCTAGACTATTGTTTCTGGGCGATCGGCTGGAGTAAGCCCAATACCGGCACGGCGTTTACCGATTCTTGGCGGGAAGCGTTGTTTGGGATGACCAAGGCCCGTTTACAGGTCTGGAAAGCGCGACGAGATGCCTATGAGGCGCGAGAAGGAAACACAACGGGATTTGATCAGGTCTTTGGTACGAAATTGGTTGAGAAGTCTCTGGCTGATTTGCAAATCATTGAGCGGGAGCGACAGGCCTACGCCATTGGAGAAGACCCCTCCCAACTACCGGGCCGAGACTACACCATTTTGGAGGCAGACACAGAAGCATTTTGTGATTACATTCGTTGCAGCATTGTTGTTGGCGGCATGGCAGCAGATGAATATTTCCT
>JAAUTE010000218.1 GCA_012031815.1 Chloroflexaceae bacterium | reverse complement strand
CCCCCACCCGCCCCAGCCTCCCAGTCCTCCCTCCACAGCAAACGAGCGGAGATCATCGGTTGTTTCCATTGCAGTGATGCCCCCCATGCCCCCAACTACCAGCGAGCCATCTTCCCCCAGCGATCGCAGCGCCCAGGTCATTCAATTCAAGTTAGAGCGCACCGACGACCCGGCTGACGCCGATAATCCCGCCAAAGCCCCCCGACCCCGCCGTTCCTCCCTCGCCACGGGTCTGACCCTAACCCTGATTCGCCTGGGGATTTTTAGTGTGGGCGTTAGTGCGATCGCGGGTTCGGTACTCGCCCGTTTTGATTACCAGTCTATTCCCTTCGAACAGTGGACAAATCAAGCCAGCACCTTAGTCAGCCAGCAAATCAACAAGCTTTTCCCAAAAGCAGCGAAAGCCCCCTCCCCAGCCAGTAAATCCCCATCCCCCACCGTCCCCGCCGCCACCCTACCCCTGCCCCTGACTCAGGAACTCAAACCCCTAAAAGACAAATTGGCGGCGATCGCGGCCAAGCATCCCGACCTGGAAGTGGGGGCCCTATTTGTAGACCTGGATAACGGCGCTTATGCCAGCCTGAATAGGGAAAAACGGTTTTCAGCCGCCAGTACCCTTAAAATCCCAATTTAGTGGCGTTCTTACAAGATGTAGATAACAAGAAAGCCTACCTGGATGAAAAACTGACCCTCAAAAGCGAGCTGATCGGCGGCGGTTCTGGCGGCATGCAGTACCAGAAGCCCGGAACGCCATTTCTAGCCCTCTATGTCGCCACCGAGATGATTATTCATAGCGACAATACGGCTACCAACCTGATCATCAACCGGACGGGCGGGGCAACCGTGCTAAATCAGCGCTTTAAGGACTGGAAGCTCAAGGAAACGGTGATAAATAACCAGCTTCCCGACCTGGAAGGCACTAACACCACCAGTCCCCAGGATTTAGTTATGCTCCTCGGCCGCATCGAAAAAGGAGAATTGCTCTCCCTGCCCGCCAGAGACCGTTTGCTGCACATTATGCGACGCACTGCCACCCGCACCTTGCTGCCCCAGGGCATTGAAAGCGATGCCATTATTGCCCATAAGACCGGAGATATTGGCAAAGTGATTGGGGATGCGGGCATTATCACCCTGCCCAGCGGCAAACGCTACGTCGCTGCCGTCATGGTCAACCGTCCCTACAACGACATTCGCGGTCGGGTTACCATTCAGGAGATGTCGCGGGTAGCTTACCAGCATTTCAAGTCCTACCAGGCCCGTCCTGCGGCTCCGGCTCCCAGGAACTTCCCAACCCGAACTCACTCCCTTCACCGCCACTCCCGCGGCTACCCCCGCCCCCAGTCCCTAAGCCCAGCCAGCCGCTCCTTCCCGACGGCGATCGCCAGCCCCAACCAGTTCTCCGGTGGGAGTCACGGCCACTGCATGGACGCCGCCAAAAAACATATTTTTTCTCTGGCCAAAGGATGAGCTGCTCCCCCGCTGGCAGGTGCAGTTGGGGAACCACATCAGGATAGAGGGGCGGCTCCAGGCTAAACAGGTTATTTTCCCAGTGAATGCGCGGATAATCCACCGCAGCCTTTACCTCCAGGTCAAAATCCAGCACATTACAAATGGTTTGCAAAATTGCCGTTCTAATGCGGTTGGAGCCGCCCGATCCCAGCACTAGCCGGGGTTGACCCCCCGCCAAAACCAGGGTGGGAGCCATCATGGAAGACAGGCGACAGTTTTCCGGCCAGCCATGAAAACCCTGGGGATTGAGGTCGGCTTCTCCCAGCATGTTGTTAAGTGCAATGCCCGTTCCCGGAATTAGATAGGAAGACCCTTCCCCGTTGGAGGTGGTCACGCTCGCCCCATTACCCTCTCCATCAATGACGCTGATGTGGGTGGTACTGCCCCATTTGTTGGCGATCGCTGCTGCCCCCATTGCAGAGAGGATTCGCTCAAAAAGGTGTCCCCAATATCCCCTTGATAGAGGCGGCCGTCGTAATGCTTGCGGGCCTGATTGGTTAAGCGCATCACCTCGGCCAGGACGTTGAGGTGGGAGGCACTTCCCCAGGAACATTCCCGGAGGGCGATCACCTTGAGGAGTTGAAGGGAGAAAGCCATGAGGGTTCCCCCAGAACTGGGCGGCGGATTGGTTAGTAATTGGTGGTGCTGGTAGGAAAATTTCAGAGGCTTACGAATAATCACGCGATAATTGGCTAAATCTTCCCGCGTCAGTTGTCCGCCCTGGGCCTGACAATCCGCCACCAAGCGGCGAGCCATCTCTCCGTGATAAAATTCTTCAACCCCGGCTTCAATCAGGTAGCGCAGGCTGGCTGCAAAGTCTTTCATGACACAGGTATCCCCTGCTTGCAGGCGCTGACCCTTGGGGGCATAAATCGCCCTAGACTCGGCTTTTGCCAGTAGAATTGGCTCTAGTAGGCGAAAACAAAAACTTTGATAGTTGGTGACTTGAAACCCCTGCTCAGCGCATTGCAGGGCCGGTTCCGCTACCACCGACAGGGGCAATCGTCCCAACTGCTCCTGTACTGCAAACACCCCTGCCAAGTTGCCCGGAACGGCGACCGACCCTAAACCAACGTGAAAAGACTGGGTTTCTCCCCCAAAATGAATTTCCACGGGATAAAATTCCAATTCTCTGGCGGGACGCTTGCGCCGGGGGGTTTGGCAAAAAATCAAACAGCCTCTGCTGGCCCGTGGCGGTATGGGCCAGCAAAAACCCGCCTCCCCCCGCTGAGGTCAGGGCCGACTCCACCACAAACGCGGTCAGTGTCGCGCGATCGCGGCATCAAAACGCATTTCCCCCCAGAGCCAGCATGGTTTGTCCCGCCCGAAGGGTTTCAGGGTGGCCCGCCGCAATCATTCCCCGTACTTTCCCGTTATTCATGGCTGAGTTCTGTAGGATTACGGATAGAACCGTATTTATAGCCAATTCTGGCCCATTAGGATAGATCTAATCTTAGAAAAATCTTAAAATTCCGGTTTCAATTCTTAAATCAGGAGAGGATAAAAAAATAAGAACGCTCCTCAATTTCAAGCATTACCGTCATCAGGGAAAGGGGATGGGCTATCAACTTCATCCAGTTAAAAAACACGATCTGCTTACATCCTCAAACCGGGCCGCGATTGCAGAGTTGACCCTCTGGGACTGTTCCTTCGATCTTAACGACTCGGTGAGTGCTCTGTTCCGCTGTTTCGCGGCTCAAGCTCGACTGACGGGGGTGATTTTATATTTGGGCAAGCAGTTTGTTGGTATTCTGTCTCGCCAGCATTTTTTTTGAGCAAATTGCGGGTTTAGAGGGAAAAGAACCGGAAAGGCTAGCGTTTTTTGCCCAGTCAGCCCCACCGGCTCTGGTGTTACCGGCATCCACCAGTATTTTAGCGGCGGCTCACTGCCTGCGAGACCGGCCGGCGGCGCTGTGGAATGAACCCATTGCCATTTCCTGCGACCGTAGCTATCGATTGCTGGACAGCCACGAGCTGTTGCTTGCGGAAACCCAATTGCAGGCGCAAAACAACCAAGCCCTTAGGGCCTGGTGTCAGTATTTGGAAGCCACTAATGAACGCTTACAGCATCTAGCACAAGTAGACGAACTGACCCAAATTGCTAACCGACGCCGCTTTGACCTCCATTTTGCCCAGGAATGGCGGCAAGCTTCTCGCAGTCAGTCCTGGCTGTCAGTGATTGCCTGTGACATTGATTTTTTCAAGGCTTACAACGATACTTACGGACACCCGACTGGGGATCTCTGCCTCCAACGCATTGCCCAGGCGATCGCCCAATCGGCGTACTCGACCGGGAGATTTAGCGGCCCGTTATGGGGGTGAGGAATTTTTGCTGGTTCTGCCCGATACCAACTCCCAGGGGGCAGAATGTATCGCCCGGCGGCTTCGCAAGCACATTCGCAACCTGCAAATTCCCCACGGACGATCGACCATCAGCCCCCACGTGACGGTGAGTTTAGGCATTGCCAGCGCCGTTCCCCAACTCCAACAATCTTCCCAAGGGTTGCTCCTCGCTGCCGATCGCGCACTTTATGGGGCAAAACAAGCTGGCCGGGATGGATTTGTGGCGGTGACTCCCGTGGGCGGTTTTTTCCCCCGGCCAATGCTTAAACCCAGGGGCTAGTGCTGGACGACTAGCACGGAACAAGGAGCATGGTGAAGCACGTAGTTGCTGACACTGCCAAATACCATTTCCTGCAAGCCAGTGCGGCCTCGCCGCCCGACGATGATTAAATCAGCCCCCCAGGTTTGGGCCTGTTCGCAAATTTGAGGGCCAGGATTGCCCGTACGATAGTCGAATTGGGCAGCGACCCCTGCTCGGCTGGCTTTATCCACACAGGTTTGCAGCCAGACGAGGAGTTTGTTCAACGTTTCTTCAGCCAGTTGCTGCTCCAGCTCTAGCATGTCTGCGGTGTAAATACTGCTGTAGCCGCCCAGTCCAGCAAAGGTACTGCTCTCGTGTAAATCCAAGGGAGTTTGCTGCAAACAGTGAAAAATTAGCAGCGTTCCGCCAAAAGCGTCGGTGAGTTGCAGCGCTTGTTCAAACACATCGGCTACTTCAGCCGTTTCAGCGATCGCCACCAGAATTTTTTGAAAGCCAACGGGGGCTGGAATTGCTTGTCGTTGCGAGGTTGCCGTAGCGGTCTCATTCTTCATATCCCTCTCTCCTTCTCTGCCATACTTGGATTTCAATCTCCCTAGTTTCAGCTTGACACTGAATCCGAGCGCTGTTAAGAGCTTGAGAAAAAAATTAATGGAAGGGAGAGAAAACGTTAAGAAAATTGCGAGAGGAGGCTAGCCAGGGCAAGCAGGAGATTTTGGCTAGAAAGTCCAAAATAAGCGGGCAAACCAACAGGCGGAGAGCAGACCGGCCGCATCTGCCAGCAACCCAGCTGCGAGGGTATGGCGAAGGCGACTAATACCGACGGCCCCAAAATAGACAGCAATCACATAGAAGGTAGTTTCAGTACTGCCCATCATAATGGAAGCGACAAAAGCATTGTAGGAGTTGGGGTCGTTGGAGACGATCTCGCTCACCAGGCCAAATGCACCGCCGCCAGAGAGGGGCCTGACCAGGGCCACGGGCAAAACCTCCGCCGGGATTCCCAACCGTTGGGTGAAGGGGCCGAGAGCGGTGGTGAGTACATCCATTGCCCCGGAAGCGCGAAACATGCCAACCGCCACTAAAATCGCCACCAAAAAAGGAATAATGCGAATCGCAATGTCAAAGCCCTGTTTAGCACCGTCGGTGACGGCTTCGTAGATTTTGACCCCGCGCCCCAGACCATAGGACAGAATCAAAAGAATTAATGCGGGAATCAGCCAAAAAGAAAGGAAATCCCCCCTAAAAAAGCCCTGGATGCCCACCTGTGCTGCTCCATAGACAATGGCCCCGGCAAAACCCGCGATAAATAACCCCGCCAACCAGCGATCGCGGCGGCCAGCAGGGTAGAGCAATTCTTGGTAATCGGCGGTTTCAAAAAGGCCCGGAGTTTCCTGGGCGGAGCCATCAGTGACTTCATAGACTGACTTGTCATAGTTGCGATCGCGCTTTCCCAGCCAGCCAGCGATCACAATGGCAACGGTGGTGGAAACCAGGGTCGCCAGTAGGGTCGGCAGAAAAATATCGGCGGGGCGATCGGCTCCGGCAGCCGCACGAATGCCAATGACCTGCAAGGGAAACAGGGTGACGCTGGAGGTATTAATGGCGAGAAATAGGCACATGGCATTGGTTGCCGTCTGGGGAAAGGGATTGAGCCTATTGAGTTCCACCATTGCCTTAATGCCAAAGGGCGTAGCCGCATTGCCCAAACCCAGCATATTTGCCGAAATATTCAGCAGTATCGCTCCCATCGCCGGGTGGGTGGGCGGCACGTCGGGAAACAGCCTGACCATCAGGGGTTTCAGTAAGGTGGCCAGGCGATACATCAGCCCCCCCGCTTCCAAAATCCGTACTAACCCCAGCCATAACGCCATAACGCCAATCAATTCAATAGACAGTTCCACCGCCGTTTGGGCCGAGGCAAAACTGGCTTCGCTCACGGCTTCCATGCGGCCCGTGTAGCCAGCAAACAGCACGGCTCCCACCATAAAACCGACAAAGACGAGACTAATCGCGCTGGGCTTTTCCCTTGGGGAAGATTGGGTCATAGTGCGTTTAAGGAAAAAAATTCGCTCAGGGTCAATCCCCAAACGGTAACATCCTGGCCTGGAAAAATGCCAAGTTGCGCCTAGAGAAGCGGCCTTCGTCACAGAAGTTCCCGCCTCGAAACCTCCCTTCTGGCGATCGCCCCAAAAGCGAAACCGCTAAGATCGACCTAGCAAGCAGACAGTAACCCCATGAAAACAGCACAAAAACTCTACGAAGGCAAGGCCAAAATTCTCTACGCCACGGATGATCCAGGGGTTCTTTTAACCTATTTTAAGGACGACGCTACGGCCTTTAATGCCCAAAACGGGGACAAATTCTCGGCAAAGGCACGGTTAACTGTACCGTCTCTGCGGCCTATTTGGCTGGCTAGAGTCCCAGGGCATTCGCACCCATTTCTGGACTGTCCTACT
>JAAUTE010000217.1 GCA_012031815.1 Chloroflexaceae bacterium | reverse complement strand
GAACCGGAAATTGAAACCTTGGCGGAGGGAGCGATGCGCGGGCCCGGTGGCGGCAGGAGCAGGGATCGATCGATATTCGCATGCCGGAGTCGACGATCAGGGTAGATGGGGACGAGGAAATTAATAATTGAATTGCTGGATGATTCCCGCGCCCGTCAGCTTGTGGCTGAGATGATGATTTTGGCGGGAGAAGTGGCCGGACGCTATTCCCAAGACCATAATTTACCCGTTCCCTATCGGGGCCAGCCCCAACCCGAACTTCCCTCCCAGGAAGAGTTGATCCTGCTGCCAGCGGGGCCGGTGCGGTTTTGTGCGGTGCGGCGCTGTATGCCTCGCAGTGAAGTGGGCATCACCCCTGCCCGCCATGCCGGGTTAGGACTCAATATCTACACCCAGGCTACCTCTCCCATTCGACGCTACACGGATTTGTTGACCCACTTTCAGCTCAAGGCCCATTTACGGGGAGAGCCGCTGCCGTTTTCTGGGGAGCAGTTGCAGCAAATTCTCTACAGTGTGATCGCCTCTGCCTACGAAGCAACCCTGGTAGAGCGTCAAACCAATCGCTATTGGGCGTTGGAGTATTTGCGCCGCCACTCCGACCAGGTTTGGCGGGCGTTGGTACTGCGGTGGCTGCGGGAAGATGAAGGCCTGGCGCTGATTCTTCTGGAAGATTTGGGGTTGGAGTTGCCCCATCGTTTTGAGCGCTCAGTGGAGTTGGGCGATCGCATCGTGGTGCAGGTGAGCTATGCCGATCCGAGGCGGGACGAAATTCGCTTTCGGGAATTGAGCGACCAACCTGCCCAAGCGGCTGCCAGCTAGCTGAAACCGGCAGCATAAAGATATTCTCCCGTTTCCAAAACCCGCTGAAGAAAGTAAGGCTCTAAGTCTTCTAGGGGTTTGACATCAATCCAGCGATCGCTAATGCTGTTGACCCTGGCCAGGCCGGAAAATAATCCAGGGTTGCCAGACCAGCAACGGCGAGAGCGAGGTCTGATGCTTCCCGAAATTTACTTTTCACCAAAGAGCTAAATAAAATAACTTTAGTCGCCCCAAATTCTGCCATCAAAATTTCAATAATTGGCCCCAAACTTTGACGGGCTTGTTCCCGCTGAATAATTTGATAATTTTGCTAATAAGTTTCTCGGCGCTCCCTGTCAGAAATATTATTTGTTAGTCTGACTCTTCTATTGAAACCCCGATAGAACGAGAACCTTGTCAAGACGACTTGTGACAGTTAAGGTGCGGAATGTGGGATACAAAAGCCTCATGCTGCTATCCTATATCGACGCTAGAAATTGCAGGTTTATCTGCAATAAAGGCCGCAACTATTCTGCCCTGTCAACGGTCTTCATATTGGGCGGTGCTTAGCTCGAAAACAAAGCTGAGTTGACCAGCCTATTAACTTGATAAAAAAGAGAAAAATACCAGGGAAAAAGGTGTATTTCTTCAGGTAATAGAAAAATTGGGTCGGAAGGAAAAAGAGAGATTTGCGACCGAAGAAAACCGACCGGAAGCGGCATAAAATAGCTGGTTTGTTGGCTGTAGTGGGTAGAAAATCCTGAATGGTTGATTTGATTGTCCCTTCATGGTCAATCCGGGCGTCTCCGATTAGGTAAGCCGAAAATCCCGAACGGGTTGCTCGCAAAATGTAGGTGCAGTCACGGTAGTAATGGGGAAAGCGATGGTAGTTGGGCAATCCCAGGCGCTTGACAATAGCAACGGGAATACAGACGCAATAACCACTCATTTCATCTACGGCAATCACCTCTCCCGGATGGGCTGTCCTGCGCCGCCGTCCAATGGCTCCGGTTTCTTGCAGCGTTTGATCTTCTGCCTGATAACAGCTTGCTCCGGCGATCGCCCACGGGTGTTGGCGACAGAAACGAACGAGGGTTGTCAAAGCCGTCTGGTTAGAAATATTGGTTGGTCATTTCTCTCCGCGATCGCCTAGTAATTCTTCTAATTGCTGGAGGAGGGTCTGGGCTTGCTGCCATTTTTGGGGGTTGGTTTCCCATAGTTTTGCCGATCGCAATCGTCGGCTGATGGTGTCAATCCGGGTTTGGGGGGTATCGGGAGTCTCCTCGCCTGCAAGCATTGCCTTCACTCGCTCCTGGATTTGCTTGAGGGAGAGATTTTCGGCGATCGCATCTTCTATTAGGGTTTGCCGCCCATCGGGATCATCGATTTTGGCGATCGCTTTGGCTTTGGTGTACTCAATTTTGCCCTGGCGTAAGACTTCGAGAATATCTTCAGGTAGCTTGAGTAAGGGCAAGCGAGCATTGACAAAGGACTGCCAGCTCACGCGACCCACCGTCCTAAACAGAGCGTCCACCGCATCGGCATCGGCGTTACCCAAAACGTTTTGGGTAATTTTACCTTTGGCTTCATTTTGCATGCGGTGCAGGAGCTGAATGACTTGCTCGCTGTTTTTTTGGAGCTTGTTGGCGAGGAGTTGCAGAATGCCTTCCGTTTCTTCGATGGGATTGATGTCCTCGCGCTGAAGATTTTCGATGAGGGACAGTTCCAAAGCTTCGGCGTCAGACAGGGGTCTGATTTTACAGGGAACGGTCGTCAGTCCCGCTAATTGGGCAGCCCGGTAGCGCCGTTCGCCAAAAACGATCTCGTATTGGTCGCTGCCAGCGGGTCGAACTAGCAGCGCTTCTAAAATTCCCTGGCTTTGAATGGAGCGGACAAGTCCCTGGAGTTTTTCGGGATCGAAGTAGCGTCGCGGCTGGGCAGTTCGGGGAACGAGTTGGGTTAAGGGTAGATGTTTAGTTTCTGGGTTGTCGTTGTCTTGGGGGGCTGCGGCAACCGTTAACTCACTATTTGTCCTTGGCTCAATGACATCCAATGCTAGTCGCGGGGGGTGAAAATTTCCCTGTCTATCATACCGGCCCTGATTAACTTTGCGATCGCGCTTCTAGAGATTGGCAGCAGTAGCCCAGACTTGACCACGAAACCCCGAAGTTTGCTTAATTTGCAGAAAAAAGCAACCGCTAGCACAGCCTTGAGAGCCATTCACTAGCGGTCGCTTCAGCTAATAAGTGGGGTTTTCAGGGCGCGTTACATCATGCCCATGCCGCCCATGCCACCCATGCCGCCCATACCGCCCATACCGCTCATACCGCCCCATGTCGGGAGCGGCTGCTTTGGGTTCCGGTTTTTCCACCACCAGAGCTTCTGTGGTCAAGACCATCCCAGCAATGGAAGCGGCGTTTTGTAAGGCCGAGCGGACAACCTTGGCCGGGTCGAGAATGCCAGCTTCGATCATGTCCACCAACTCCCCGGTCAGGGCATTAAAGCCCACGTTGAAGGCTGCATTCCGGACTCGCTCGACCACCACCGAACCTTCGAAGCCTGCATTATTAGAGAGTTGGCGCAGGGGGGCTTCCAACGCTCGCGCAATAATGTTGGCAGCCAGTTTTTCTTCGTCGTTGGTGAGGGTCTGCTGGATTTGGGCTACTTTATCGGAGAGGCGAATCAGGGTCGTGCCGCCCCCTGGTACAATCCCTTCGTCAATGGCAGCCTTGGTTGCATTCAGGGCATCTTCAATGCGGAGCTTGCGCTCTTTGAGTTCCGTTTCCGTGGCTGCACCGACCTTGATCACGGCGATGCCCCCGGCGAGTTTAGCAATGCGCTCTTGAATTTTCTCGGAGTCGTATTCGGAATCCGTGGCGGCCAGTTCCCGGCGCAGTTGGGCGATACGCTTCTGCACATCAGCGCTGTGTTCGCCTCCTGCGACGATGGTCGTGTTGTCTTTCTGGATAGTGATTCGATTAGCGGTGCCCAACAGTTCCCGCTTGACCTCATCTAAAGACAGACCCACTTCTTCCGAAATCAAGCTGCCCCCCGTGAGAATGGCAATGTCCTGTAACATCTGCTTGCGGCGATCGCCAAAACCGGGGGCTTTGATAGCAGCGACGTTCAGTACCCCTCTGGCTTTGTTGACCACCAGGGTAGCCAGGGCCTCTCCATCTACATCTTCCGCAATGATTAACAAGGCGCGACCTTCGCGGGCTACAGTTTCCAGCACAGGAACCAGATCGGCAATGGTGCTGATTTTCTTGTCGGTAATCAGGATGTAGGGATTTTCAAACTCGACGAGCTGCCGTTCCTGGTTGGTGATGAAGTAGGGGGAAATGTAACCGCGATCGACCTGCATTCCTTCTACGACATCCAGTTCCGTGGTCAGGGATTTGGATTCCTCAACGGTGATCACCCCGTCCTTGGTCACTTTTTCCATGGCCTCGGCAATCATGCGACCGATGTCCGGATCGTTGCCCGCCGAAACTGTCGCAACCTGGGCGATGCCGTCCCCTTCGACGGGTTTGGCCACGGCTGCAATTTCTTTGACTAGGGCAGCGACAATTTTGTCAATGCCCCGTCGCAGGGCCACGGGGTTCGCTCCAGCGGTGACGTTCTTTAAGCCTTCCCGAATCAGGGCTTGGGCAATGACCGTTGCCGTTGTGGTGCCATCCCCGGCTACGTCTTTGGTTTTAGAGGCCACTTCTTGAATGAGTCTGGCTCCAGTGTTCTCTAAGGGGTCTTCCAGCTCAATTTCTTTGGCAACCGTGATGCCATCGTTGACGATCTGGGGGGCACCAAACTTCTTCTCCAGCAGGACATTGCGACCCCTGGGGCCGAGGGTAATGCGAACGGCATTGGCGAGAGCGTTCACGCCCCGCTCCAGCGATCGCCGCGATTCATCTTTGAAGGAAATAATTTTTGCCATAATACCTTCTGTTCTGTTGTGGCTTCCAAAGCAAATTTAGCACTCCTCAGCAACGAGTGCTAATCAAATCGTAAAGGGTATACTCCTCCTTGATGAGTTCGGAATGCCGAACCTGTCCGCGGGGGCTAGTCCTGGGTAGGGCAACGGGAGGGAAGCCACTGGAAAATCGGGCGCTTAAGATGGGAGAGGAACGCCAAGGCGGGGAGCTATGTACAATCAACTGATTCAGTGGTATCCAGGTCACATCGCAAAAGCAGAGAAAAATCTGAAAGAGCAGCTTAAACGGGTGGATGTGGTCTTGGAAGTCCGGGATGCTCGCATTCCCCTGGCGTCCCACCATCCTCAGGTTGCTGAGTGGATCGGCGCTAAGCCCCGGCTGTCGATTCTCAATCGGGTGGATATGATTCCCGATCGCATCCGCGATCGCTGGCTAGCCTGGTTTGAAGCCCAGGGAGAAACGCCCTATTTTACCAACTCCCAACTGGGCAAGGGCATTAAAGCTCTGACGGCGGCGGCCCAGGCGGCGGGAGAGGCCATGAATCAACGGCGTTTGGCTCGCGGGATGCAGCTTCGTCCAGTGAGGGCAGCGGTGATTGGGTTTCCTAATGTGGGAAAATCGGCGCTCATCAATCGTTTATTGGGGCGTAAGGTGGTGGCTAGCGCCCGCAGGGCTGGGGTAACTCGCCAACTGCGCTGGGTGCGGATTTCCGACCAAATCGAGCTGTTGGACTCCCCAGGGGTGATTCCGGTAAAATTAAATAATCAGGCTGACGCCGTTAAACTGGCTATTTGTGAAGATATTGGCGATGCGGCCTACGAAAATCAGCACATTGCTGCGGCTCTGGTGAATTTTCTCGCTGAATTATCCTACGATTCTGTGCTATCCCGCTATGATTGCGATCGCGATGGGGACACGGGGGAGGAATACGTGATTCGCTTGGGAGCCTGCCGCTATCAAGGGGATGTGGAGCGGGCGGCACGGCAGTTGTTGGATGATTTTCGCAAGGGACTGTTGGGGCCGATTCCCTTAGAGTTGCCTCCCGGTCATCCGTAGTCCCTCCAGGAAAAAACCCAGGGTTGATTAATGACTGTTTTCTAGAGGGCGACCAGCTCTTCCATTAAGTTTAAACATTGCTGGGGCGTCATGTTGCTAGGTTGAAACTGAGTCGATGGCGAATATTTGAGAATTAACTGCTTGACTTTATCACTGTGTAGCTCGCCCAATTTCACTGCTCGCATTGACCAAACAGCAAACAAGCGGCTTTCAATGGGAACGCATTCGATTAATTCCGGGGTGTGGTGGCGTTCGTCGCTGACAATACGATGATAGGTCTTACTCACCGATTCGCGATCGCCTTCTAGAATCTGTAAAAACATAGCATCGCCGTAGCAGAGCTGTCCCGTAATTCCGGCGAGAGAATTGTTTTTCTCGGATTTCTCCATAATGTCTAGCAGATCGCGGTAACCCAAGTCGGGACTCGCGCAACTGCTGTAAATTAATCGGCACAAATTCATAACTAATTCTAGGCAATCCAATACCACGAGAATTTTAGCAGATTAAGGGTTCCTCTTGGCTCGCCGCAAAATTGTGATTTGCTCACTGCGTTGAAAAAGCACTTTTCCCGATTAAATTACTCTAAGTAGCCAAACTTTTCCATTGGCGATCGCCAGGACTGTTCAATTTGAGTGGCACAAGCTGCTGACAACTGGTCGCGCCAATCTCCGATTTTGGCAGAGCGAACAAAAAGCATGCCATTGCGAACTTATTGCTATCTAATGTGGCGGTTCTTTGCCGGTCTTTTTGTTTCATCCGCTCGGCAGTTGAGTTGGCAATCGCTTGCTCTATTGTTGGGTAATCCGGCTGAACACCCAAAAAAGAGCAATCTTTTGCAGAAAACACCC
>JAAUTE010000019.1 GCA_012031815.1 Chloroflexaceae bacterium | reverse complement strand
CTGAGTTGCCACAATTGGGCTGCTCAACCATTCCCTCCCGCCCCTGTCGGTGCAACAAAGCTTTGGCTTTCCCTTTCCGGGGGCGATCGCCAAATTCCTCTTTCCCCGAACCCTGGCGATTACGGGAATTGTAGAAGATTTGCCCCAGCCGAGCAATCGCGTCGAAGTGGACAACAAAGGTAAAGTGCGCCTCACCCATCGCTTCCATCCCTACGATGTTTATCGCTCCCGTTATTATATGGGTCAACTACGGCGCGTTTTTCGCCATGCAGGGGCTATATTTACTTATAGTTCAACGGGGGAGCGGGACGATGTGCGTACCTCCCATCAAGTGGGAACCACTCGCTTTGGCCGCGACCCGCAAACGAGCGTCCTTGACCCCGACTGCCGTTTGCACGACCAGGACAATGTATTCGTGGTGGATGGGGGCTTTATGCCCAATTCCTTGGGGGTCAGTCCGGCCTTAACGATTATGGCCAATGCTTTGCGCGTGTCTGAGGTAATTAAGGAGGTTTGTTGAGATGGCAAAAACAGTCGTTATTACGGGGATTTCAGGAACCTTGGGCAGCGCCTTGGGTAAGACTTATCAGCAGCGGGGAGCGCGGGTAGTAGGGGTGACACGCCAGACGGATTTTCAAGGAGAAGGCTATGACGAGTTATTGGTTTCTCCCCAACAAACCCAGGAAGATGCCGCAAAATTGTTTAGCTACGACCCGGATGTGGCGATCCTGAATGCGGGTCAAATTGAGTCGGCAGTGGGAGAGCAGGGCCTGCCTTTGCTGGAATTGGTGGAGTCCATGAACCGGATTAACTACACTTGGCCGGCGATTGTGGCCCTGGAAGCCGCAAAACTCAAGCGCGATCGCCCTTTAGATGTGGTGGCTATTGGGTCGATCGCCGATGGCAGCCCGTCTTGTTTTGGGCCGGTGTATCATTCCGGGAAGATTGCGCTGCATTACTATTGGTCGGGGGTGGGGCCGATTGTTTACTATGCCAGTGACAAGATGATTCGGCTGCGGCTATACCGTCCGGGAGTCATTGCCGGGCCACTAGCCTGGGCCCCGGTGAATCGCTTAAATGAGAAGGCTTACCAGATTCGGGCCAATCGGGTGAATGGTGCGCCTGCGGGCGAACAGGTAGCCGAGAAGATTGCTCAGTGGATTGAAACCAGTCCCCAATGGGTGGGAACCTATGATGAACCCCTTAGTTTTAAATTGTTTAAATATTTGTTTGCCCTCTTTCCCAATCAGTTTTATCGCCTGCAATTGCTGGGCTGGCCCAAGGGCAGTAAGTTTGTTGGCTCGCCAAAACCGTAGTGCCATGAGAGCGGTTTTCCGTGGCCATTGGGTCTGAAGTCCCTAATGAACCTCCCTGATTCCTAGCTAGTTAAGAGCGTTTCCGGATGAGTTACTCCGATTGTGCTGTAACGGTCAAAATCTTCGGTTTTGAAAGTGAGATTCTTACTTAATACTATTTTTACGCGTTTTCTACCTTTCTTCTTCCTAAAGTGATAGAACCGCTTCAACCAGGAATTTCACAACTGTCGTCCTTGAAGTTTGCTCTCAGGGTTTCCTGCGGGGGCATCCCAACCAAAATCAGGCGGCGATCGCCCTCAGGGTAAGAAATGGCAAAATCTGTGCCTATCGGCAGTACTTAGGTGTCGTTTTACAGCTAGAGCGGTAGTGGGCTTCAGTACAGTTAATCTCTTGCAAGTGCCACCTGTCGTTCTCTGTGCGACTCAAACAGACCCGGAGCGGTCTGGTTTACCTTGTTGAGAGTTTCATGGGCAGAGTCGGACTCGAACCGACATGACCGCAAGATCGCCACATTTTGAGTGTGGTGCGTCTACCAATTTCGCCATCCGCCCTGGAGACTTTTCTGATTATAGTCTCTTTGACAAGACTGCAACAAGGCTTGGTACTCATGGGAGCTAGCCCAGCGGTCGATTTCTCGGGCCCGCAAGACGGGAACGGGATGGGTTAATTGAGCGGTTTGGGCGGCTTTCAGCAGTTCTCCCAGTTGGGTTTCGCTGGCAGCATCATAGGCTCTTGCCTGTTCAATAAAGGCCGCCAAATTGAGCTGGGGGGCGAGGGTGGGTGAGCCGCCTGCCAGTTTCATTAACACCGACATCACCACTTGGGGGTCTTGGATCGCAAGCAAGGCAGCGCGATCGCAACTAAACTCGGCACAGCGCACCCACTCCAACAGTTGCTCCTGTAGGGATTGGGCAATGAGGGCACCCCAGGAAGGCAGCAAGGCGGCCGCTAGCACGATTAAATTCGCCAAGGTTAGATAAACGCCGTGTTCGCATTTAAGGTGACCCAATTCGTGGGCAATCACCGCTTGAATTTCTTCGGGAGTCAATAGATCGATTAAGGAGGTGTGCAGCACGATAAAGGGCTGCTTGCCCCGCATGGCGAAGGTATAGGCATTGGGGGTCGGCTGTTGCTGGACGTAGAGTTGGGGCGGCTCCAAATCCAACACCTGACAGGCTTCTAGCAGCAACTTATGCAGGTGGGGCAGTTGCTTGTCGCTGACTAGGACGCTGGCAGCAATGTTGTTGAGGTAGAAAAATTGCTCTCCTATCGGGCCGAGGAGGTTGCGAATCGCCAGATCGAATCCCGGCAACTGCTTCAGGGATTGGGTGGCTTGGCGGTCAAGGGGATGACGGAAATCGTCAGCTTTCAGTCCAATTAACAGATTTTTGCGCATTTGACCGAGATACAGCACTGCTAAGGTTTGTCAGGGCGATCGCCCTCACTCAGAGATCAGCCACTTTTGCACGCGCTTGAGACTTTCCCAATCCGGCTTGCGGGCCAACCCATCTTCTATATTCTCGACGATGCCACTGCGAATTTCCTCATCAAGCTCCATGGCTTTTTGTACCAGTTCAATGTGGGGGCGCACGCCTTTCTGGGCGTTGTCCAACAGAGATAAAACTAAGTTAACGTGGGCTTGAGGCAGTTTAGGGTCAATCTTGACGCTTTTTTGGGCTGCTTTGAGGGCTTTCTGCGGCTGCTCTTCCAGGAGATACAGCCAGGCTAGACAGCTCCAGGCTGACCCATTTTTGGGTTCGAGGTCGCAAACTTGCTTAAAAATCGGGAGCAGGTCGGCTGCCGCTTCTCCGGCACGATAGCGTTCTAAGCCTTGTTCAAACAGATTTTCGGTAGTTTCTTCCATTTGCATCAACAGGATTTACTTCAGCAACCTGGGGAACCGGAGTGCGAGCATCCCGCTCCCCGGTTAGTTGTGCGCTGGGGGCTAGCGAACTTTCTTGAGGCTCTCGGTTTTATTGGTAAATAGTTCGGTAAAGAGACTCAAAACCGTTCGATTTTCCCGAATTTTGATGTTCACGCTAATGGACATTCCTGATTGCAGCGGAATGGTCTCGCCCGCTTTCGTAATTAGCTCCTGGGAATCCAGCTCCACCTCGGTCGGGAAGCGATAGAATTGATGCACTTGATCCGGTTCCAGGGCATCATCACCAATGGCAGTCACTTTACCTTTAATATCGCCAAATTCGCTGAAAGGAAAGGAATCGATGCGCACGTCTGTCTTCTGACCTTCCGCCACAAAGCCGATGTCTTTGTTGGTGACATAAACCTCGGCAATTAAGTTGTCTTCTGGAACGATTTTAAGCAGGGCTTCGGCTTGGCTGGGTTGGGGGACAAACCCTGGCACGGCTTTGAGGTCGAAAACCTTGCCGGTGACGGGGGCGCGCAGTTCCTGGTAGTTTAAGGTCACGCGGGTGCGACTGATCTGGCTGTCTAATTCGGCAATGCGTCGCTGGTTGTCCAAGAGAAGGCGGGTCAGTTGGCTGTCTAATTCGGCAATGCGTTTTTGATTGTCGGCGATGCGGGTGAGAATTTCGTTGTTGGTTAGGGCTTTGGTGTTGGTGATTTCTTCTTGAGCTTGGGCAACGTCAAGGCGCAGGCGCTGTTGTTCTTCCTGGAGGCGCTCTATTTCCCCAAGGCGAGATTCAATCTGCTGTTGCTGGCGCTCAAACTCGATCTGTCCGTCTGAAGATTGCTGGACGAGGGTAGCCCGGCGGTCGTTGACTTCTTGGCGCTGGCGTTCCACCTGGAGTTTGGCGATCGCCCCTTCGTTAACCAGGGGTTCGAGACTCACCAGAAGGCGTTCTTCGAGAGCCAGACTTTCTTGGGCTTGGGCTTGGGCCAGGCGGTTGCGTTGGCTAATTTGGGCGAGAACCTGGCGGTCTTTTTGGAGTTGGGTTTGGGTTTCTGATAGCTGGGCCCGGTTTTGGTTGAACTGTTTGCCCAGTTGTTCCATTTCCAGGCGGGCTGCTTCCACGCGGGAGTTGAGTTCCTCTCTGGCTGACCGCAGGCGCTCTAGCTGGCCTAGATCCAGGGATACTGCCGACTGGTTGCCCAGTTGGGCTTGGAATAGGTCATTTTCTGCCATCAGAGCCGAACGGTTCCGGGCTAGGGAAGCCACTTCCCTGGGGAGTTGCAGGCGGGTAATGGCCGCTTCGATCTGGCTCTGACCCAGGGGTTCTTTCATCAGGGCGTCAAAAAACTGATTTTCCTGCTTGAGGGTGGCGTGGATTTGCTCCAGGGACTGGAGTTCGGACTGGGAGGCGGTGGGATCAAGCAGGATGAGCAATTGCCCTTTTTCTACGCGATCGCTTCTTTAACGTAAACTTCCTGAACCACGCCATTAACCGGCGGCTTGATTTCCTGCACCTGACCCTGGGGTTTGAGCTGGCCCTGGGCGGGAACCACCTGCTCAATTCTGGCGATCGCAGCCCAAGCCACCCCGAAAACCGTGACGCTCATGATCGAGATCAGAATAGCTTTCGACCATTGGGGGGACTGACGCAGTACAACGCCTTGATCGAAGCGACGGGGGGGGCCGGGTTGGTTCGGTGCAGGGGCGGTTGCGGGGGTAGCAGTCGCAATCTGTCTGCCGCCACTGCCATTAGCAACCGGGCTGTTTTTGTGATTTCCGTTGATGTTTAGTCCTGTCATGGCGCAAGCTCAGGTTAGTTCGGTTAACTTAGCAGCAATAATGGAGAAGTTTCTCTCGTCTGGGCAAAGCAATCCTTGCTTTCTCTCGTAGGGGTCATTGATTCAGGAACTTCATTTAGGAAAGGAAATGCCAATTCACTGGCAGGGGTTGCCCCACAATCTTAACCAATGGAGCAAGTTGGGCTAGCAATTGTCACGTTGCTTTAAAATCAAAGGCTGCCGCCATCGCTGGAGGACAAGAGGCCATCCCCGACGACCGCAGACAGCCTACAGTCCTTTAAATTGATTGGGCTTCCTGCTGCTGGTAGAGAAAGAAGTAATGACCGCGCAAGGCCATCAATTCCTCATGGCTGCCTTCTTCTAAGACCGCACCTGCACCCATAACGACGATTTATCGGCACTGCGCACCGTGCCCAAGCGGTGGGTGATGAAAAACACCGTGCGATCGCCAAAGGCCGCTTTGAGGTTGTGACAGACTGTCTGTTCAGTGGCGTAATCTAAGGCGCTGGTGGCTTCATCGAGAACCAAGAGGCGCGGCTGTTGCAAGACCGTCCGGGCAATGGCAATGCGCTGACGCCTGGCCCCCGGAGAGACGACCCCACCCCGTTCCCCTACACGGGTGTTGTAGCCATTGGGCAGGCCCATGATAAATTCGTGGGCAGCGGCGACCCTAGCGGCCTGGATAATTTCCTCGGTGGAGGCGTCGGGATTGGTCAGGGCGATATTTTCCTGAATTGTGCCGTCAAACAGCAAGGGTTCCTGGGGAACCACGCCAATTTGCCGCCGCAGGGAATAAAGCTCAACCTTGCTGATGTCATAGCCATCAATGAGAATCCGACCCGCTTCCGGTTCGTAGAGGCGGGACACTAGTTTGGTGAGGGTACTCTTGCCTGCACCGCTCTGTCCCACCAACCCGGCGAAGGTGCCGACAGGAAACTCCAGGGTGACGTTATTGAGGTTGAGGGCGCCGCCCTGCTTAAAGCGGAAGGAGAGGTTTTCAAATTTGACGTTGCCTTCAATGCGGGGCATGGGGATGTTGGTGCGGTCTTGCTCTGCTTCCTGGGGCGTATCGACGATATCGCTAAGCCGCTCCAGGGACAGGGCCGTTTCCTGGAAGTTCTGCCACAACTGGGCCAAACGCAGCAGCGGGGAGGTCACGTAGCCCGCAATGATGCGGAAGGCGATTAATTGGCCCAGAGTGAGGTCGCCTTGAAGTACCAGGTATGCCCCCAGCCACAGCACCAACAGCCCACTCAGTTTATTGAGGAAATTACTGGCAGAGGAGGCCAGGGTGGAGGTGATCACGGTGTTGAATCCCGCCGTGACGTAGCGAGCATAGCGCTCCTGCCACTGCCAGCGCGATCGCAGCTCGATATTTTGGGCCTTGACGGTTTGGATGCCGGTCATCACCTCGACCAGATGGGATTGGGTTTCGGCGTTGCGCTCGGCTTTCGCCCGGAGCTGGCGGCGAATAATGGGCGAGAAAACCAGGGTTAGCACCACAAACAGGGGAATCACGCCCAGAGAAACCCAGGAGAGCAGGGGGCTGTAGACAAACATCACCACCACGTAAACCACTGAGAATACCGCGTCCAGCACCACCGTGAGGGCGGTTCCGGTCATAAACTGGCGGATGTTCTCCAGCTCGTTGATCCGCGTTGAGATTTCCCCAACGGGGCGGCGCTCAAAATAACGCAGGGGTAGGCGCAGCAGGTGGTCGATAATTTCCGAGCCGAGGCTCATGTCGATGCGGTTGGTGGTATCGACGAACAGATAGGTTCGCAAACTGCCCAGCAGCACTTCAAAAACGGAGAGAACCAGCAGCAATACGCCCAGGACGTGCAGGGTATCGATGCTGTTTTGGACAATCACCTTGTCAATGATGATCTGAATCATCAAGGGATTGGCTAGGGCAAAGAGCTGCACGAAAAAGGAGGCCACAAATACCAAAGTCAAGGTATTTGAATAGCGAGAGAGGTAGGGCAGGAACCAACCCAGTCCAAACCGTTCCTGGGGCGTTTCTTTGCTTTTTTTGAGCAGGAGTACCTGTCCCGCGCCCTCTTCGTTCTGCCAGGTTTCGACAAGGCTTGGGGGGACGGCGCAGCAAACCCACTTCCGGTACGGCAATGGTCAAAGAGCGATCGCTAACTTCGTAGAGCAGGGCCAGACTGTCCTGCCAGCGCACTAGGGCGGGAGCGCTCAAGCGGGGAATGGCGTGGGCGGGAACAGTCACCAACTGGGCATTGAGTCCCATTAATTCGGCGATCGCGCCGCAAACGTTGAGGGAAAGACTCTCCTGACGCTGGAGCTGCTCGCCGACCACCCGTTGGATAATTTCCCGGCGAAAGGGCATCCCAAAATACTGGCTGAGCATTTGGAAGATGGCGACGCCCGCCTCTATCGGGGTTTTTCCCCGCACAAAGGGAAGTTTTCCTGGGGCAGCGGCGGTGGGTTGGGAGGGCGTAAAGGCTTCGCCTACCAGTTCCGCCTGGGCAAAGGGAATCGCCTCATCGGCAAAGGCAATTTCTGACTCCAGGGACGGCTCCGGACTCTCTTGAGGGGCTGGGGTGGCGATCGCGCCGGCGGTCAGTTGGCTCCATTCGTCGGGAACTAGACCCACCAGCCGAGCGGGGCGGGAACCCACCACCTCTAACTCAACGGTTCCGGCTTCGGGGCAGAGCTGGGAAGCGACAGCCAAATTGCGAATTTCACCCCCACTCAATAGCCAAATGCGATCACTGCCCAAGAGGGGATTTTCTTCCAGGCTGAGGTCGTGCTGGCCGGGGGAGAGGTGAAAGACTTGAGCCGTTGCCGCCGCCGCAAGGGATAGACTTTTGAGATCGCCCTCTGCTTGGGCCTGCTGCTCCAGACGCTTGCCAATCAGGTCAAAGGCTTCAATGGGAGCGCAGCGTTCCCGAAACTCACGGTGGAGTGGGGGAAACTCCTGCAAAAGATGCTCGAACTCTTGATTGAGCAGGGTCAAGCAGACGACTTCCGTGGAGGCAATGGTGGTTTCGCAGGGAATGCCGCGGACTAAATTGATCCAGCCCATAACCGCCCCAGATTGGAGCAGGCTGAGGGTGACGGGCAAACCGTTGCGGGGATCGTAGCCGAGGCTGCGGGCCTGGCCCTCGTAGAGAATGGAGACGCGGGGAGGCTGTTTGTCGCGCACCATAATGATCTGTCCCATGCGGTAACGCAAGGGCTGAACCTGGGCCGCCAGTTGGGTGATGATTGCCGGAGGCAATTGATTAAACGGAGCTAATTGAGCCAAAAATTGCTCAACTGCTTCCCTGATAGTATTACTCATGAGACAGTTGCCGAAGAAGGAGAAGGAGTCGCAGAGGGAGCCGTATCGCCATCAGGCGTCGCAAGAGACACCTTGGTTTGCAGTTGTTCGCGAAGCCACTGTTGGAAGCGCTCTTCCAGGAGGCGCAGGCGCATGGCTTCGTCTAGCTGTGCCCCAATAAACTTCTCAAGGCGCAGGATTACCCACCAGTTTTCAATGCGGGTTGGGGGCAGGATCTGACCGGGCTTGCTGGTCGCCAAGAGCTGGCCGATTTTAGGGTGGGGAGCGCTGATTTCAATGGGGCCAATCAATCCTCCCGTCTGGGCTTCGCTGCCCTGGGAATATTGCCGCGCCAAGTCGGGCAGGTTACTTTCCCCTTCTTGAATGCGGAAGTACAGCTCCTGGGCCACCCCCGCATCCTGGGTACGAATCAGGGAATAAACGATGCGATCAAGGCCGCGCTTGCGTTCGAGGAAGTAGGATTCTAGGTGGCTGCCCCAGGTTTGCTGTTTAAATTTTTCCAGTTTTTGCTGGCGGGCTAGCTGTTGTTCCAGGTCTTCCTCGCTCTTGCCCTGGTTTTGTAGCCATTGCTGTAATTGCTCTTCGCTATGGATTTGCTGTTGTTGGCAAAATTGTTGCCGTGCCGCCGCAATGTCTGCAGTTGGGCAGTCAATTCCCCCAATCGCCTGTTCGATCAGTATCTCTTTGGCGAGTTGGGGAAGCAGACGATATTTAATAAGCAGGGGCAATATTTCGCGATCGCTATAGGCTTGCTTATCTATCGTGAGAACAACGGTCATTGTATTATCTTGTGCTGTAGTGCGTTCATTTTTCTATGTATTGCTAGTCTAGCCGGCCCGCAGGAGCATCCTGTCCGCTAGCGGCGGCTACCTCTCTAACAAGCTAAGGCTAGACGGCCCAAGTTGGGTAAGATTTTAACGCGCCTTTAAGATCTGTTGAGACGGGCCCCGCAGTGGCAGCCCGTCTTAACTAGGTAGGGTTAGGCAATTTGAAAGCTAGCCCGCACAATGATGTCGTCGTAATCAAGATCGCCGCCGCCGCCGATATCTTCAAAACCGAAGATGTTGTCGCCCAAGAGCCGGACGTGATCGACTCCATCGCTGTTGGCACCAGTGAAGGGGAAGAACACCCCATCGGCATTGCCGGCCGCGAAGTCCCCGGCATCGCCATCAGCAATGATGAAGGGGGCATACAACGCTCCTCCCTCAAGCACGCCGCCAAAGGAAGCCGTACTGTCATCGCCTACGTTCAGGTCAATGCCAGCGACTCGCTGGGCGATCGCGCGGGCAGAATAGCCGGCATCGCCGGGAAGGAGGGTTTGACCGGTTATTGTGTCGATAATCGCCCCCTGTTCGTTCTCGATTTGGAAGAAACCGACAAAGTTGTTGGCCTCGGCCTCGCGATCGACGGCGAAGTTGACTGAGACCTGCACACCCTGGAGGAGCCGCAGGTCAAAGAGTTCCTGCTCGGCCTCCCCTTGGCGGTTGCCGATAAACTGCAATAATTCCAGGGGATTATCTTGCAGCACCGCATTCAGGGCGACATCCCCAAAGTCCAGGCTGAAGCCGCCACCAATCGGGGCAAGGTTAAAACTCGGCCCCTCGGAAGCATTGGTTAGGGACAGTTGCACGGCCGGCGATCGCCCAGCCAGAACATCTTCCACCGTCCCGTCAATCACGCGGAAGAAGGCTAGACGATTGTCGCCGCCCACCTGAATGCGGCGGTTCGCTGCCGGGCCAGAGAGAATGTCCTGTTCCGGGAGGGCGCTGAGGAGAATCTCAGCGCGGCCAAAGGCCGCTTCTAGATAGCCGCTTTCTCCGGGGGCAATACCGTCAATTTCACCCAGGGCATTGTCCACAAAGAAATAACCAATTTCATCGGCGCTATCGCTATCGGCGTCGCTCAGGGTAAATTCAAGGGTGCGAGATACCCCGGCTGGCCCGTCTAGGAACAGGGTTTGATTGTCTTCGGCCACCAGGGCTACGTCACTGCTCACAACCAGGGGAATTAAGGATTCTACCTGGATGCGGCCGTTGGTACTATCGCTGTCGCCCGGCCCATCATCTTCCAGGTCAAGCAAGACTTGACCCTCGCTGTCCGTAAAGAAATCAAGGCTGTGGAGTAAGGCGCCGGTATCACCATCATGGAGAATGGATTCCAGCTCACCATCCTCGCCAACCACAAAGAAGGCATTAGCCGCTACGCCGCCGCCGGGCAGGAGAATGGCCAGGGGAACTATTTCTCCCGGCTCCGCGGGGCCTTCCACGGCAAAGTTGAGTGCCCCTTCAAACTCCTCTAGATCGTCAAGATCCTCCAGTTCATCAAGATCAATGACCTCAACACCTTGGAAGCTAAAGCCAAGGGGAGCAACTAAGGTGAAGAAATCCTCAGAGGTGATAGATGCACCCGGCTCCAGCCTCGGCACGGAAGCGACGTTCGCCTGTTGGCTATCGGGGATGTCATCCTGGTTGCGATCGCCTGCCAGGTCTTCTATGGCATCGGGCACGCCATCGCCGTCAATGTCGCTGCCAAGTGGCGGGGTCGGGGTTTCCAGGAGGTTGATGGTGACATTAGCCGTATCGGAGAGGCCGCCCGGATCGGTGGCACTGACGTTTAAGGTAAAGACTGGGGTCGTATCGAAGACTAAATCGCCGCTGTCATTGACCGCCAGCAAGCCAGTTTGGGCATTGAGGACAAAGGCAGGCATGCCGTTGCCGTTGGGGTCAAGGTTCCCCGTGGCGATCGCAAAGGCGATCGCATCACCATCGAGATCGCTGGCGGTTAGGGTGGAGATAACGGTGCCATTGGGGCTGCTTTCAACAACACTGAAGGCGGCGTCATTGATGACAGGCGGCTGATTTTCGACAACGTTAGTCAGGTTAATGGTGACATTAGCCGCGTCTGAGAGTCCACCTGCATCGGTGACCGTGACGTTTAGGGTAAAGGTTGGGACGATCTCAAAGTTCAAGTCGCCGCTGTCGTTGACAACCACCTGCCCGCTGCTGTTGGTAGCAAAGGCGAGATTGCCATCGTTATTGACATCCAGATTGCCTGCGGTAATGGCAAAGGTGAAGGTATCGCCCTCATCGGGATCGTCAACGATAATCGTGCCAGCTACCGTACCGTTGGGGCTATTTTCTGGGAGGGTGAAGGTCTGAGCATTGAGATTGGGAGCGTTGTTGCCAGCAGAAAGAATCTCAAAAATAGTGGTGGAGCCGCTGATTTCGTTGGCTGTGACCAACAGGGGACGGTTGCTGGGACTGTTCGGGCCGCTCACAAAGGTCAATCCTTCAGGGCCAATATCTCCCGTAACACCAGGAGCATTGAGATATTGAACGAAGGTAGGAGCAAGGGGATCGCTGATGTTAAAGACGACGATACCGCTGGTGCGCTCCAAACCTAAAAAGGCATAGGTTTGTCCGTTGACCACGCCCGTGACCACGCCTTCCGGCTCCGGGCCGCGATTGTCGCTGCGGGTATCAAAGGAATCTTCGTCGCCATTGGAGTTAAACAGTTCTGGGACCAGGGCCGCTGTCAATCGCTCCAGCAAGTCGCTGCTATCAAAGACCACATTTCCCGTGGTGTCTAGAATCGAGAACGAGCGCCCGCCGGAAGCAAATAGTTCTTCAAACAAGCCATCGCCGTCGCTGTCACCTTCGACATTGGTGACCAGCAGGCGTCCCAGGGCATCTTCTTCCAATAGCGCGACCAGATCGGGGAAGGCTGCGGGATCGAGGAGTAGGTCTTCTACCCGAACTTCTTCGCTAAAGCCGTCAAAATCTCGGGTATCGCCTTCATTGGCCGTCACATAAAAGGTCTCGCCGTTGGCCGTAAATGAGGCGATCGCATCGGGTTGGAAGAAGCCAAACAGGCCTGGATAGTTTTGCAGGTTAATGCCGCCGTCGCGATCACTGGCATCAAGCAAAACTTGGCTGAAATCCTGGGTTCCTAGGGACACAATGTCCAGTACTGTGCCAAAGGAAATGCTAGTGCGATCTAAATCGACAATGGCGATCGCATTATTTTCTTGGAGGGTGGCAAAGGCCAGTAAACCATCGGGAGCGACGGCAACTAATTCTGGCTCTAGATCCTGGGCGACGGTGGCGTTGGGCCCAAAAATTCGTATCCCTTCGGCAATCAGTTGCTCCTGTTGGCCGTTAAAAAGGGTAAAGCCAGCGGTGGTGACATCTGCCTGGGTCAGCCCGCTGAGATTGTTTCCCGCATTGCTCAGGTCGATAATGCTAATCGAGCCTTCGGGATCGACGGTGTATTCATCGTTGGGTTCGCCCTCGTTGGCGACCAACACTAAACTGCCATCGGGAGAAAAGGTAATGGCATCGGGCAGCGACCCCACTGCCACGGAGGTCAGGAAGTTGCCGTCCGTATCCAGGAAAATCGCCGGCCCGGGTCTTGAGGATTGTCGGCTCCCACCGCAATGGCCACGATGCCGTTGGCGATCGCACGCTGTTGGGAGTGCCGGGGGTGAAGCCGTCAATGGCCAGCTCGGCAAAGGTAATGGAAAAAGCCAGGGTGAGATTGCTGGGATCGCTGATATCAATGGCATCCACTGCACCTGTATCGCCGTTAACCACAAACACTCGCTGGCTAAGGGGGTCAAAGGCCGGAACTTCAGCGGAATCTTCTCCACCATTGTCGAAGGTTCCCAGGGGATTCAGGGTAATTTCCAGCGTGGCTTCGGGAACGTCAAAGGTGTTAATCGCCACCGCTGCCGTGTCGGGAATGCCGTTTTGGTCGGTAACGGTCACCGTGAGGTCAAAGCTGGAGCCGTCCGTAATCTCGTCGCTGTCGGCAACGGTAATTTCGCCCTCGCTATCAATGGCAAAGGCGGCCGTGCCATCCCCATCGCTGTCTGGATTACCGCCCGTAATGGCAAAACTGAGGATATCTTCAGGGGCGATCGCCCCTGCATCCACAGGCCCGACCACTCTGCCTGCCTCAGCCCCCACCGGAACCGAATAGCTGGCATCTTCGGCGATCGGCGTTGCACCGAGAACGGGAAAATTATCGTCAAAGACGAAATCACCTGGGGCAAGCGTCCCTTGAAAATTCAGCAGAATCGCGATGGTCGTGCCATCAGCTTGAATTTGGGTATTGCCGTCAACCTGGGTGATGCTCAGGTCATCAAAACTATCGGCAATGGGGCTGAGTCCGCCGATGCCCAGTTGGTCAACGCCCTGGGTAAAATCGGTAACGATGGCGGGGCTGGTTGGGAGTTCTGCTTGAGCCAGCAGGAAAAAATCGCCGCCGCTATCCCCACTTAAGGTGTTGTTGTTGACACCTGCCACCAGAACGTCGTTGCCCGTACCGCCTCTAAGGGTGTCATCATTTTCCCCAAAGAGAATGTCGTCTCCCCTCGCCCCCATCCAGAAGATTGCTGCCAATGCCACCTCTGGCATCTAGGGTGTCGTCTCCTTCTTGGCCAAAGAGCTGGTCGTTGATGTTGGCAAGCAGTTCGTCATTCCCTTCGCCTCCCAGGAGAATATTCCCGCCCTCCCCAGGCACTGCATCCAGGATGTCATCCCCTGCTAAACCCAGCACCAATTCGCTGGCGCCCTCAGCAAAAAGTTCGTCATTACCAATTGTGCCAATAATGGACATAGCCACTCCTCTCCTCCGTTTTGTGAACTTGTTTTAAGACAAACATTTTAGAGATTCTCCGATTTCATTTAATATCTTTCTGTGGGACTTGGCAATTGCAACCAGTCCATTCAGTAGACCCTAACTTAAACAAAACCATGCTGCCAAAATAGATTAAACCTTAGCCCTTAGCCATCTTACCCGCTAAAAATCGTGGTGATTCTAAATTTTCATTATTTTTTTAAAGTAAATTTTTACAGTTGAGACAGCCGTGGCAAGGGGCAGACACTATATCAAGAATCCCCCAAGAATGTATTAAGAAATGGCTGCTACTTAGGTTAAACTTTCATTAAGCTAAGTGGGGCTTATAAAAAAGTTCTGTTCAATTCACCATTAACTCAAGTGGATTTCGCAACCGTAAAATTACCGAAGTCGGGGTTGGGGCGGAAGGTCTGAGTGGGACGCTGAGGTGGGTGGGGCGGGGGTAAACTGGTCTAACGGCGTTTGTAGCGATGGACTATGGCAAGTATCAACGACAACTATCTCAAACTCAAGGCTGGGTATTTATTCCCAGAGATTGCGCGGCGGGTCAAGGCGTTTTCGGAGGCGAACCCGGCAGCCCACCTGATTAAGCTGGGAATTGGTGATGTTACGGAACCCCTACCGGCAGCTTGCCGCACGGCGATGCTGGCAGCGATTCAAGATTTAGGCGATCGCGCCACCTTTTACGGTTACGGGCCGGAGCAGGGCTATGGCTGGCTGCGGGAGAAGATTGCCTCTTGGGAGTTTCAAGGGCGGGGCTGCGAGGTGGACGCATCGGAAATTTTTTGTTTCGGATGGGTCTAAGTGCGATACGGGCAATATTTTGGATATTTTCGGCGACGACAACCGAATTGCGGTCACTGACCCGGTCTATCCCGTGTATGTCGATACGAATGTCATGGCAGGTCATACGGGCCCGGCCAACGAACGGGGTGAGTACGACGGATTGGTTTATTTACCGATTACCGCCGACAATGGGTTTACGGCTGAGATTCCCACCCAAAAAGTAGACCTGATTTATTTGTGTTTTCCCAACAACCCCACGGGGCGCGGTGGCGAGCAAAGTCCACTTACAAGCTTGGGTAGACTACGCAAAAGCTAATAATGCCATTATTCTCTTTGATTCTGCCTACGAAGCCTTTATTAGCGACCCCGACATTCCCCATTCCCATCTACGAAATTCCAGGGGATCCCAGGAGATTGTGCGCTCGAATTCCGCTCTTTTTCTAAGAATGCGGGCTTTACTGGGGTTCGCTGCGCGTTTACGGTGGTTCCCAAGACCTTAACGGCGACAGCGGCAGATGGTACGGCAGTAGCGTTGTGGAAGTTGTGGAATCGCCGTCAGTCTACTAAGTTTAATGGCGTGTCTTACATCGTGCAGCGGGGAGCCGAGGCGGTTTATAGCGAAGCAGGGCAGGCGCAGGTGCAAGCATTGGTGAGTTTTTATCTAGAAAATGCCAAAATCATTCGTGAGCAGTTAACATCTGCGGGAATTTCCCTGTATGGCGGTGTTAATGCCCCCTATGTTTGGGTGAAGACCCCTGCTGGCTTATCGAGTTGGGAATTTTTCGATAAGTTACTACACGGGGTACACGTCGTCGGGACGCCTGGTTCTGGGTTTGGAGCTGCCGGGGAAGGTTATTTTCGCCTCTCCGCCTTCAACAGCCGCGAAAACATCGAAGAAGCCATGTGCCGCATCACGGAAAAGTTCAAGGCGTAGATCTTGGGGTGGGCCTTACCCACCTCGAAAGGCCAAATCCCCCCATTTTTAAAACCCTGCGTCCTTATAAATATTGCGACAAGGCTACAGACCCCGAAAAGGCGATCGCAACTTTGGCGGCAAATTTTTGTACGATCGATAATAGTTTACAAAAGTTGATAAAAATGACCGTTAACCTGACTGCGGCTCCTGCCTTAGAAAAACGAACCTGGACGTGGCGCGGCTACGAAATCGCCTATACAGCTGAGGGATCTGGCCAACCGCTGCTGTTATTACACGGATTTGGTGCGTCTATGGGTCATTGGCGTCAGAATATCCCCGCCATCGCCCAAGCCGGCTATCAAGTCTGGGCCATCGATCTCCTGGGCTTTGGGGCATCGGCCAAACCAGCGATCGCCTATTCGCTGGAACTGTGGCAGGAACAAATCCAGGATTTTTGGCAAGAATATCTGCAAAAGCCGACGATATTCGTGGGAAATTCCATTGGCGGGCTGTTGAGCCTTAAAATTACTGCCGATCTACCTGAGATTGCGGCTGGCGCGGTTTTGATCAATTGTGCGGGAGGACTGAATCATCGCCCCGAAGAACTCAACTTTCCCCTACGTTTGGTCATGGGTGCATTCACTCAACTGGTGAGCGCTCCCGTCATTGGTAAATTTGTCTTTGAAAATGTACGCCGCAAATCGCAAATTCGCCGGACGCTCTACCAGGTTTATCGCGATCGCAATGCGGTTACCGATGAGTTAGTCGAATTGTTGTATCAGCCTTCCTGCGATGTGGGAGCGCAACAGGTCTTTGCTGCCATATTAAGCGCACCGCCTGGGCCAAAACCGGAAGAATTGTTACCTCAATTACAGCACCCATTGTTAGTATTATGGGGAGAAGCTGATCCTTGGACGCCGATTTCTGGTGCTAAAATCTATCAACAATTGGCGGCATCTACTGATAGCAAAGCTGAATTTTATCCCATTCCAGGGGCTGGCCATTGTCCCCATGATGAAAATCCTCAAACCGTTAATCGTTTAATTGTGGATTGGCTGCAACGAAACCTTTAGGCTATGTTCGCGATCGCGATCGCCAAAAAGTATGTTACTGAGATTGATTATGGCATCTAACTCCAAACCTGCTAACAAAGCAACTTACCGAGAATTTGGTCAACTAGATAACCCCGCCGCCTTTGAAAGAGCGGTTCCCGATTTACCGCCACAGCAGCAAAATGTGCGAATTCAAGCTTCTAGGAAAGGACGCAAAGGCAAAACTGTCACCGTCATTTCTGGATTTCAACATTCAGCAGCGGCCCTCGAAAAACTGCTCAAACAGCTAAAAACTCAGTGCGGTAGTGGTGGCACACTCAAAGATAGCACGGTCGAAATTCAAGGCGACCATACTCAAAAACTCCTGGAAGTTCTAGTCAACCTTGGCTACAAAGCCAAAATTAGCGGTGGTTAGTCACCTTCGTCAGGATTCAGGTCGTAAGTTCGGTGCAAGTTCATCACCAGCATTATGGCCACTGGTACAACGAGCGGCATCAGCACCAGGTCTTTACGCTGATTATGGGACGGGAAAATCACCCGAAAGCTCCCAAGTAACTGTCATTACGCAGTAAAGCCCCAGGAATGCCGTGGGAGAATAAATTTGATAGTTGGTACTTTTGTAGAGCGCGAATTAACTTTTCGTCAGAGGTTACTAAGGGAACACCCAATCACTGGGAAAGTTTAACGTAGCAAGCATCATAAGCCGGAATCCCGTGGCGATCGCCCCGATTGATTGCTGTGGTTACCCGGCGCTAAGAAGCGATGACCCCCGGCACAAAGAGAAACAGGCAGCCCGATGCAGAGAAATGATGTTGGCTTGCAGCGATTGGCTTTGCCAGTGCGCAGAGCGCGATCGCGCTGAGTTGGAAGCGTTTAAAACTGGGGGGCGAGTTCACCAAATCCCAAATCGCCTGGGTTTACTACCACCTGCTGACCGATGAGGAGCGGCTGGCAGTGAAGGAAACCAGCAGAGTTAACCAGTTGGCCCTAGCTGTGGACATCGCCATCAATGACGAGGACTGCTTCCAGGCGGGCGATAAGCCTCCGGCATAGCTTCGCTTACCTCGTGATGAATTACAGCACCCAGGAGCGTTACACCTTCGAGCGATACTTGGTGGATGGCAAAGAAAATCAGGTTCATCCCAAGGATGGTAGCCCCTATTTCTGCTTGGTTCAGGATGAAAGCGGGGAAATCATCAGAGTTTCAACCTTAAAACTTGTCCAGCTAAATGAGTAATCGCGAGTTGGTGGGCGATCGCATAGTACTGCCACCAGAGGAAAGGCGTCGGCATATTACTCTGGCTGACCTCATGCCTGGGTTTAAACTCCCATGTCCAAAACCATATAGGCGTAGCTACTCAGCGATAAGGGTGGCGATCGCGACTCTCGGTGAGTGAGTTGGAGCTGAGCGCTTGCATTTTTGCCTGTAAGGATTTATTCTGGACACAGAGTAGCATT
This sequence comes from Chloroflexaceae bacterium, assembly GCA_012031815.1. Lineage (GTDB taxonomy): Bacteria > Cyanobacteriota > Cyanobacteriia > Cyanobacteriales > JAAUTE01 > JAAUTE01. The sequence continues at coordinate 6,971 of JAAUTE010000019.1, read as the reverse complement.
ATAAGACCTAGGTGAAGCTTTCTCTCGGGGGGTTACGGTTCGTGGTAAATTATATTGCTAGATTCAATTTAGCTTTAAAAACTCCAATCATTACTTCAGAGCAAAATTTTCCACTTTTTAGGCATCAACTATCGTTAGTACAAGTTTTATCAAATGGAATTTAACAATACGAGTTTCCATTTTCAGCACAAGTTGTAATAGAAGCTCCTGTAGAAGCAAATTCTATTTCGATACTCAAATTTGAAGTGACCTACTCAGATCTTGAGTCTATAAGTCCCCCTATTCTTAGTGTTAGTGGAAACATTCAAGATGGTGTTTTAATGCCGATCTACGGGGACTACGAAATCATAGAGCATTTAGCATTGCCTTTACTTTATTTCACGAGCGAGATTACTTTACAGCCAGACATTTATTGGGATGCTCTTGCAAACCCATCAAACTACATAGATCAATTCTCTTGGGAAATTGATGGGCAACAAGTGAACAAGAGACTTATTGACAAATATCCAATCCGTCTCGGTGTTCCTGTAAAAAATATAGTTGGTCAGAAACTACTGTCTAGACAAGATTGGATAAACTTGCAAAATTACTTCAACGGGCAACAAGGATATAAACCAGAGCTTTGGCGTGTCATTTTGGCTGAAGCATATAGAGAAGCCTGGAAAAGCACGGATATGCGCAATGTAGTTCTTAAGTGTGCAACCGCTCTTGAAGTTGGAATTCAACCCCTTCTGCCAAGGGGATACAAGTTTAGCATGGATGTATTTCGGGGAAGGCCGTATAACGGTTCAACAATCCGAACTCCGAGTTTAGAAGCTAGTCCTATCGAAGAGAATAAAAAGCTATATAAAAGCGTAAAAGAACTTTGGTTTACACGACACGGAATCATACACAGAGGTGATAGTCGCATCTATGATAAAAACCCAATACAACCAGACGTGTCACCAACCAATGAAATTATAACTAATGACAGATTAATAGAGTTTCTAAGTGCAGTTCCCAGAGCTATAGATTTTATCGTTAATAACCCGCCGTAATGTGTGATCTCTAGTGTAACCCTGTTAATCTAAATTCAAGGTTTCTTGAAAACTGCATTTCGGTTGAGTCCCGTATTGAGCAAAAGTAGCAACTTTAACGGCGCTATTTCCTAGATAACTGCTACTTTGTAAGGTAACCGAGTAGTTACAGGAATTGGGCTAAGCTGAATCGCATTTAAATTTTTGAGACGAACCCCGCATTGAGAAGCTTTCAGGTTGCTCGCCTCCCAGCTTAAATGCAAAACAGCTTATGAACTTAGCAACAGCAGTCAAAAACAGGGCGGTGAAAGTGGAAAGTCTGGACGCGATAAGCCTCCGGCATGGCTTCGCCTAACGCAACCAAGGAACTCCAATCGCTACTCAACGGCGCGGGTTACAACTTGACAGTTGACGGGATTGTGGGGACGAATACACGATCGCGCGATAAGCCAAGGCGCATAGCTTCGCTTACCGCAATTTGGCACAGTCACACTGATAACTGATGACCGATCTCCGTCGCTGATTTGGTCGATCGCACTTAAGCGGCAACAGAATTTGTGGGAGAATGATGTTTGTGCGATCAACTTTCCGCTTTCTATGTCTACAGACGATACTGAACGACAAACCCAAGCTCGGAGAATTTTGGATGCGATTGCCTTCCTTCCTTTTGAACAGTGCCAATCCTTGGGTCACAAGTTTGACAATATTCCAGCGCGTCCAGGTATCTATGCGATTCGACACAGAAGCGAGGGGATTACTCTATATCGGTAAAACCAAAAATCTACGAGGACGATTTAGCGGCGGACATAAGGCTTTTTTGTGGGCCTGGCTCAATAAATATTTCGCTGAAGACGTTCGTATTGCTGTACAGCCTATTTCTTACTGGGGAAATCCCGCTTTACTATTGGAACTAGAGGCGATTATTTTAAGAGCTACTGAACCCCCTTACAACGTACAAATTCCAACCGAAGGGTAAAGCGATGCCTGCTCCTGTTCAAGAACAACTGTCCGCTGCTGATGCCGAAGCGATCTTAGCCCGCTTGCCAGAACGAATTCGAGCAGCTTTGATGCGAAAAGCTGATGAGATTGACTATCCAATTGAAGCTGTTGTTGAAATGGCAATTTCCAGCTTCCTTGATTCCGAGGCATTAGGTTTTGCCGATTGCCAACCCGGACGCGGACAATAAAATGGGCGCGATCGCCATTGCTGATAGTTAAAAAGCGATCGCAGTTAGCCAACGATTCCCAATCTGCTTCATCGTTTTTGAGGGCAATCGCGTCAAAATATGAGTAGTTCTACTTTTAGCTTGCCATGCCTCAGATTGTTATTGACGTTCCCGATCGCCTAGCCGAGCAGCTCGAACCGTTTCAAGCGCAACTGCCCTGGATGCTAGAACTGGGTTTGCGAGAGTTGCAACTCCAGCAGCAATCAGCCCATTTTCTCGATGAGCAGGAAATCATAACTTTGCTCGCTAGCCAACCCACCCCGGAGCAGATTCTCGCTATTCGTCCTTCTCCAGAATTGCAAGCGCGAGTTAGCGAACTTTTGGCACACAGTAAAGCCGAAAACCTCTCCAGCAAAGAAGAAGCCAAATTAGAACGATATCCTACCTTAGAACATCTGGTGCGCTTGGCTAAATCCCATGGACTGGCTCAACTTCCGCAACAATGACGACTTCCGTGCCAGCCCGCCGGGAAGTCAGCCAACGGCCAGGTCAAGTTCCGTACTCCTGGCAAAGTAAGGAAATTCAATCCCATTTCCTGGTTGAAATTAGTGGATCTGGGAGAAGAAAAATACTACGAGATTGTTGAAGTTTTGTCTCCCGGTCGTCGCAATATAGCCGTGACCGAAACTGTGACCGTTTTGAAAGAACCGGGGCGGAGGGAGAGCTTGGCAGACAGGCGATCCAGCCCCAAAGCCTGGACTAAAATTCGGACTAAAATCAGCGCTCCATCTAGCCCACAGCAGCCCCCATCCGCTACAATCGGCACCTGAGGACAAAAACTCCTAACTCAGTCTAGGAGCGGCTTTGGTTGACTTGTTGAGGATGCCAGGAGGCGGATTTGAACCGCCGACACGAGGATTTTCAGTCCTCTGCTCTACCAACTGAGCTATCCCGGCAAATTTTTTTACGCTTATCCAGGTTAGCAAATTTGCTAGAAGGTCGCAAGCCTTATCTTGCAATCAGCTTTTTATCTGAACCCTTGTTTGGAGCAATTTAGGATCAGCCCATCCTCATATAACTGACATAGAAGGGTTTCCCGAAATGGCTTGACACCTGAACAGTTGTTCATATAATCTGGGATTAGTTCATCCCCAACCCCCTAGGAGACTTTCATGGTTGCTGTCAGTTCGATGAAATGCGCCTGCGATGCCTGTCTGTGCGTTGTTGAAACCACCAGAGCGATCGCCAAAGAAGGAAAATACTACTGCTCCGAAGCTTGCGCCAACGGACATCCGGACGGCAAGGGCTGCGGTCATGAAGGCTGCATCTGTGGCTAATTGCTCAATGGGTTAAGTTAGTGCTTAGCGGTTGATTGGGAGTTGCCTGCCTTGGGCGGCAATCATTGACCGCTAAGTTTTGTTGTTCGGGGATTTTTTTAAATGTCTTTACCCGCCTCTGTCTCCGCATCCAGTACTGCACCGACCTGCGAGCTGCCCCATCCCCTTGTCCCCGATAGTGTCCAACAGCTCCAGCAGCGAATATTGCCCGTTGACAAAGCCCAACGCATGGCTGAACTATTTAGTTTGCTAGGAGACCCGAATCGTTTGCGGATTCTCTCGCTGTTGGCTCAAGGGGGAGCTGTGTGTTTGCGATTTAGCAGCCGTCCTACAGATGAGTGAGTCAGCGGTTTCCCACCAATTGCGGGCTTTACGGGCGGTGCGGCTAGTTGGCTACCAAAAACGAGGCCGTAAGGTCTTCTATCGCCTCCAGGATCGCCACGTCTTCGAGCTGTATCGCTCCGTTGCTGAACACCTGGATGAACCAGAGGACAGTTAACAACGCTAATCCCAAGACCACCCCATCCCCCTTTGGCTCGTGCCACAATCTCAGGAGGGGAGGTTGCGATCGCCAAGTGAGCCGCGATTGTTCAAAGCAGGCCAACTGCGGGCAATTCTCCCAATCCAGACCCATCTCTTGGTTGTTTAAGAGAAGTCAATATGTCGAAGTATCTGCCTATTTTCTTAAGCCGCTGGCGCAAACGGGGGTTACCTGCGCTCCTCGCCCTGGCGATCGCCCTAGCAATTATCGTAACTGGCGTGCCCAGCTACGGATTTTCCTGGCGAGATCTCCTTCTGCAAGGCATTCAAGTCATTCAGCTTTCTAATTTATCGGATCAGCAGGAAGTGGGCTTGGGCCGGCAGATCAATCAACAGATCGCCACTCAAGTTCCCATTAGCCGTAATGCCGCACTTAATGGCTATATCAATCAAATCGGCCAGCGTTTAGTGATGAAAAGCGACCGTCCTCGCTTAAACTTTACGTTCCAGGTGGTTGACGATCGCAATATCAATGCCTTTGCCACAATGGGCGGGTTTGTTTATGTCAACACCGGCCTGATTACCACAGCGCAAAATGAAGCGGAACTGGCTAGCGTCATCGCCCATGAAATCGGACACGTGACGGGCCGTCATGCCATTCAGCAGATGCGCCAGCAGGCCATTTCCCAGGGCGTGCTGTCGGCGGCGGGGATTAACCAAAGTGCGGCGGTGCAAATTGGGGTAGATTTGGCCATTCGGCGGCCCAACAGTCGCTCCGATGAATTGGAAGCGGATCGATTTGGATTAAGCAACCTGCGCCAGGCTAACTACGCCCCCATCGCCATGGTGACCTTTATGCAGAAATTGCTGGCTCAAGGGGGTTCGGGGCCGGCGTTTTTAAGTACTCACCCCGCGACTTCGGAACGCATCCGCCTGCTGCAACAGCAAATTGACCCGCAAACGGCCTCCGTGGGCGATGGTTTGGATAAACAGGCCTATGCCGCCACGGTACGGAAGTTGCTGTAAGTTTTGATTACACATTGGCCGTTTGGCGATCGCTGGCGAAGTCCTGGAGACAGAGGGTAAGCTGCCGGAGTTTGTCGGCGATCTGGCCATTGAGCAACCAGGCTTCTGCTTGGGCAAATCCCGCTGCCAGGGTGTCGCACTGTCCGAAACGCCAGAGATAAAACCCGCCGTTCATGATCGCCGCAGGTATTAACTCACTGGCTTGCGCGGCGATCGCCCGTTGGAGTTGTGCGAGTAACTCTCCAGTAGATTCCAAGGGCAGATCTTTTCCGGCAAACCCATAGTCATTGGGGTGAAAATGTAGCCGTTCTTCGCCCAATCCCAGGATACTCGTGCGGCTGCGGGCCAGATCGCAACTGCCTTCTAGGCCTTTGACAGCGGTTAATTCCCGGACGCCCTGACGGTAGAGCGTCTCTCGCAGTAGAACTTCTGTCGGGGGATGGACGTAGCCAAAGACAATGTGAGTATTGTCGTAGCTCGGCGACCAGGCCAATTCTAAGGTTGCCAGGGGCGGGCGCTTGCCGATCTGATCGCGATAGGTGACCAGTCCGTTGGCTGCCGGGAAATGCCGGGGTAAATAAATAAATCCCAGGTTGGTTTCTTGCAGCGATCGCTCTACCTCGCTCAAGGCCAAGCGGGAAAAATCCACCCCCAATCCCTGCCAAATCTCGATTAAGGGGACGCCGTATTTGGTAGGCATGCAGTCACCGCCGTGCATCAGCACTTTCACCCCAGCGGTTGCCAGGATTAAGGCGGTAATGGGGGTTACGGGAGCGGTACGCGATCGCCCATCGTAGGGATTGCCCATAACCACCACGGGAGAGGCTTTAAACTCCAGGCGAGGGCCAAGCTGAGCGTAGGCATCCAACATGCCAACGAGTTCGGCGACGGTGGGCCGCTTGATGCGGTGGGCAATGAGAAACGCGCCAATTTGGGCGGGAGTTGCTTCCTGTAGTAACATCAATCGCGCCGCTAAAGCGGCTTCTTCGCGGGTCAGCTCTTTGCCCGTATGTTCGCCACTACCAATTTTTTTGAGAAGTTCTCGAAAGATAGTACTCATGGAAAGTCAAAGGTCAAAACTTAGAAATTTAAGGGTGGGGGCTAGCCGCTGACGGATAGCAGGGTCGGGAAAGCAGCTCTGGCGGCGGTTGGGGGAACTGGGCCGGGGGCTTTGATCGATTGGCGAACAAGGCTGCAAAATAGGCGATCGGAGGAATCTGAAGGCGATCGCTGGTGGTGACCATGACCACTTGCCGGGTGAGGGGCTGATTTAGTTTAGGCTCGCCGCTAAAGTCAATGGGCCGGATGGTCAAACTGGGGTCTTGGCGGGCATCTAGTAAAGCCGATTGGGGCAGGAGGGCCACAATGTCTCCCTGGCGCACCACCCCCCGAAAGGCATCGAGGGTATTGAGTTCCATCACCGCTTGTAGGGTGGCCTCCTGGCGGGCGAACCAGTCTTGAATTAGGCGTTGCATCCCATAACCATCTTTAAACACAACTTGGGGATAGCGCACCAGTTCGGCCGGGGGAACTTGGGAATACTGACTGAGGGGATGATCGGCGGCCATGAGGACTTCGATCACCTCTTCGTAGAGGACATCAACGACCATTTCGGCGCTGGAGGTCAAAAACCGATTGTTCATGACGAGAGCCAGGTCAACCAGACCGTCTCGCAGGACTTTCAAGGCGCGATCGCTGCCGAGGGCGGTGACACGGAGCTGTACTTGGGGGTAGTAACGGCAGAATTGTTGCAAGACGGGGGGTAAATAATGGGCACACAGGGAATGGATAGCGGCGACACAGAGTTCGGGCTGTTTTCCGGCCTTGAGGTCACAAAATTCCTGGGTAGCGGCGGCCCATTCCTGGCAGATTTTGCGAGCGCGGGGCAAAAATTGTTCTCCTGCCACCGTGAGCTTGGCCTGGGAGGTGCGATGAAACAAAGGCAG
>JAAUTE010000216.1 GCA_012031815.1 Chloroflexaceae bacterium | reverse complement strand
CGCAGCGCTTCGGGTCGTCGATTTGAATGGCATCATCAACGGGGCCCCTTCCATATTGGCGGTGATGCGACTATTGCCGATGCCTTCGGTAATGGAGGTTCCCTGAGACTGAATTTCGCCGAATTTCACGTAGCTGTAGAGGGCGCTGCCCATCGGATCGGCTACCACGCAGCGAATCTGAGGATTTTTTTCTTTGAAAAAGAGCGCGGCTCCGGCATAGGTTCCGCCTGTTCCCGTGGCTGCCACCCAGGCGTCGATTTTGCCGTCGGTTTGGCTCCAAATTTCGGGGCCGGTGGTTTCGTAGTGGGCCAGGCGATTGGCTAAGTTATCAAATTGATTGGCCCAAATGGCGTTTTCCAGTTCGGCGGCGATGCGTCCTGAGAGTTTGACGTAGTTGTTGGGGTCGCGGTAGGGAACGGCGGGAACTTTGCGAACCTCCGCTCCCAGGGTTTCTAGCAGGTCTATTTTTTCCTGAGACTGGGTTTCCGGGATGATAATCAGGCAGCGATAGCCTTTGGCATTGCAAATATGGGCTAAACCGATGCCCGTGTTGCCCGCCGTGCCTTCTACCACCGTACCGCCGGGTTTGAGCAAGCCTTTGGCTTCGGCGTCCTGAATGATGTAGAGGGCCGCTCGGTCTTTGAGGGAACCGCCAGGGTTGAGAAATTCGGCTTTACCGAGGATTTCGCAGCCCGTTTCTTCGCTAAAGCTATTGAGGCGAATTAAGGGGGTGTTGCCAATGGTGCCGACAAAACCGTTTTTAATATCCATTTATCTGCTAAACAGTTTTTATCCTAAATTTACCGACTCGCCAGCTATCTTGCCAAAAAATAGGGCGGTTCTGACCGCCCCTTCAGCAGCGATCGCCGCCGAGTCTCTACTTGTTGGGTTGAGGGGTCATCCGCAGATAGGGTTTAACCTCGTCGTAGCCCTTGGGAAATCTTCGCTTGAGTTCTTCTGGATCTTTGAGGGAGGGGACGATCACGCAGTCGCCACCATCTTGCCAGTTGGCGGGGGTTGCCACTTTGTAGTCATCGGTTAGCTGTAGGGAATCGATGACGCGCAGGATTTCGTCAAAATTTCGGCCCGTGCTGGCAGGATAGGTCAAAACTAACCGTAGTTTTCTGTTGGGGTCGATAATGAATACCGATCGCACCGTTAGGGTATCGTTAGCGTTGGGGTGGATCATGTCGTACAGCCCAGAGACCTTGCGATCCGCATCCGCCAGAATCGGATAGTTCATCGTCGCTTGCTGGGTTTCTTCAATGTCTTTGATCCAGCCGAGGTGAGAGTCTAGGTCGTCAACGCTGAGGGCAATGGTTTTGACGTTGCGCTTGTCGAATTCCGGCTTGAGCTTGGCTACAGCACCTAATTCGGTGGTGCAAACGGGGGTATAGTCAGCGGGGTGAGAGAAAAGCACGACCCAGCTATTGCCAGCCCATTGGTGGAAGGAAATAGTTCCTTGGGAGGACTCTTGGGTAAAGTCAGGCACGGTGTCGCCTAGTCGGAGAGACATATCTCGAAGATCCTTAGATGCAGTTAACCACTCTCTAGATCCTGCCATAAACCCCCCTATTCCGGTCGGGTTATTGCTCTTTTAATATTTTGAGATAATTCCTCTGTGCCGCTGACATGGTTTAATGGCTAGCAAGAACTATTTTTGCATTGGGCAGGATTTGCCAATTACGTTTTGAGATTGCAGTTTAGGAGGAATCTTGATGAAAAGGGTGTTAGTTTTTATGGCGGCGATCGCGTTTTTGGCGATCGGTTGGGGAAGTTTTGCGGCCTCGTCAGCCCAGGCTGCCCTTGGGAGCGTTACGCTGGCTACCAGTCCAATCTTAGCGGTTGAAGCCCAAGATGATCTGGAGAATCGCCGTAATCCTGCCGATACAGCCCTGAAAACGGGCTATGGTCAAAAGGTTGATTTGAATAATGCCAATGTGCGTTTCTTCCGCCAATTTCCGGGGATGTTCCCCACGTTGGCTGCCATTATTGTCAGAAATGCACCCTATGACAAGGTTGAGGACGTGCTGGAGATTCCCGGCTTGACCGAAAGCCAGAAAGAACGCCTTCAGGCGAATCTGGATAAGTTTACGGTGACGCCTCCCGCTGAGGTCTTCAATTTTTGGCGACGATCGCTTTAATCCCGGTAACTATTAAAGGCTTACTTGATTTGCCCCTGTCTCGTCTGTTTGGCGATCGCTCATGGGCCTGCTCCCGCTGGGGGCGGGCTATTTTTTCGGCGGCTTACTATTAAGGCGTAGACGTGAGCTGGTTTGGTTGGCCCCGCCTAAACCCCCTGGGGCGGCCCGATCGCTAAGCTCCTTAGTTGCGTTGTATCGTCGTCCCATGAGGAAGTTTTTTATCATCTGGGTGGTAGTCCTGCTCCTACTGCCGATTTGGCGGAACTGGGCTGCTCAATCTCCTTTGTCACCCAATTCTGCCGCTGCCATGTTACTGAGTGAGCCTTTCCTGCAATTACCCACTGAAACCACCGTCCGCGTCGTCTGGTTCACGGAATTTCCCGGCAGTGACCATCTCCTGCGCTATGGCGATCGCCTCCAACACAGTGTCCCGGCGGCCACAACCCAGATGAGCCGCTTGCGGGAAGATGCCGAATCCCAGCTTGTCACTGACGCCCCCCACAGGTTACCCCCAGACCCATCTGGCGACACGAAGCGATCGCGACAGAGTTAATCCCCGGCCGGCGCGTTCCCTATCAAGTCATCAGCGTTCGCGAAGAGCGCGGCGATCGCGAAACCCTTGTCAGCCCAACCTATCGCCTCGGCCCTGCCCCCCAACCCGGAGCGGCCCTGAAAATTCTCCTCACCTCGGATCATCAACTGAAGCCGATGGTCGCGGCCAACTTACAAAAAGTCGTGGAAACCATTGGTCAGCCCGATGGAGTCTTCTTTCCCGGCGATTTGGCCAATGTTCCCGACCGCGCTTCGGAATGGTTTGACGACCGTAACGGCGGGGCGTTTTTTCCCTGCCTCCAGGGCCGGGCCCATTACAAACTGACGAAAAATGGCGTCACGACCCGCTATCACGGCGGCGAAATTTTGCAATATGCACCTTTATTTGCCGCCGTCGGTAACCATGAGGTGATGGGCCGTTTTTCCCAGGAGGCCCCTTTAAATGAACAATTTGCCGATGCCTATCCCCGCTGGCAAGCTCGCAAATTCTATCAAGAAAAGGCTTCTCAAATTAATCCCGGCCATGACCCCCTCCTAAAAGCCAACTGGCTGAAAAATCAGGCTTTCAACACCGATACCTACGAAGAAATTTTTACCTTTCCCGAAGACAGTCCAGGGGTGAAAACCTATTACGCGCTTACCTTTGGGGATATTCATTTAATCTCTCTCTATGCCACTCACATTTGGCGATCGCCGGGACGTAGTGGGGGGGTGAAAGGGCGCTATCGAGAAAGGGAAGTGGATCTCCATAATCCCTGGCGTTGGGGATTTGGCCAGCATATTTTTGAACCCATTGCCCAGGGGAGCCTTCAATATCAGTGGCTAGAGCAGGAATTACAGAGTGCGGCCTTTCGGCAAGCTAAATACAAAATTGTGATGCTGCACCATCCCCCCCATACCCTTGGCGAAAATGGGGTTCCGCCCTACACTGACCCGGTTCCTGTCATTAATCGCAATCCCGACGGCACCATTGCATCAGTCCGCTACGACTATCCCAAGGACAGGGATTATCTCATTCAAGATTTAGTGCCGCTACTAGAATCGGCCGGGGTGCAGTTAGTACTCTACGGTCATTCTCACCTGTGGAATCGCTTTCGAAGTCCTGGGGGCATCCATTATTTAGAAACCTCTAATGTGGGCAACAGCTACGGAGCCTATTTGGGGGAGAAAAAACGCAATGTCTGGCCGGCCAATCCCGACTATGCTGCTGTGGGGAACCCCAATGGCTTGGAGGCGATCACACCGAATTTAGCGCCTTTATTCGATGAGGACGGCAATTTTTTGCCTTATATTGCCAGTAACGACATTACCGTGTTTAGTATTTTCGATACCAGTGATGGTAGTATTACCAGCTATCGTTTTGATACCCGCTTGCCCGACGGGCCGGTCGTTGCCTTCGATCGCTTTTTCCTGGGCGATTAGTCGATGGTTGCCTTAATCAAGACAAGGCCGAGCTGGCAAGGTCGTAATAATTCGTGAATATTGCGACAAATAGCCCTCTAAAACTTTGAGTCTGGAAATATTGAGGCTATAGTAAATCCAGCGCCCCGCTTGACGGGGATTGATTAAGCCCGCTTCCTTGAGGGTTTTGAGATGAAATGAGAGTTTCGACTGGGAAACTGCTAATTTCTCGCACAGATCGCAGACGCAATATTCCTGCGATCGCAATAATTCCAACACCTGAATGCGGAGGGAGTCGGAAAGGGCGTGAAAACCCGCCTGTATCAGAGTTTGCTCGTCTTGGGAAGTTGCCAGGGTCATCTTTCCTCTCCGGGTTTGTTTGGCCTCGCTACCATACCCAAATCATAGCGGACGCCGCCCTCCCAATAGGGCAATTTCCAAGAGTTTGAAATAGCAATCTACGTCTATATAACCAATTTGTCTTAACCAATCACACTGACCTTCAACGGGAGCCAAAATGTTAGCGATTTTGTCCTGGCGATTGTAATATTGTTGGTCAATTTCAGCGCGGGATTGCGGGTTGCCCTGTCGTTGATGAAAATCAAGGAGCGAGTCTACAAACAACTCGTCAAATGCCTGCTGTCCCAGGGGAGAATGGGAGGCAACATGCTCTAAATTCAGAAAAATTCCCCCCGGAACCAATAATTCATAGATCTCGCCATAAATTTCCCGCTTGCGCTGGTCTGGCTGGTGGTGAATGGAAAACCCGGACACGATCACCTCAAAAGGAGCGGCGTGATTAACCCCATCCCGCCAGCGGCGATCGCCAAAATCCTGCAAGACAAATTCGCAATTTTCCAAGCAAATAGCTTTGTCCTTAGCCGCCTGTAGCATAGACTCCGATAAATCTAGGAAAATGCCTTTTGCTTGGGGATAGTGCTGGTGGATTGTCCGCCCTAAAATGCCGTCCCCACAACCGAGATCTAGAAAGGTCTTGACCTGGAGGTTGCCCAGGGCAATCAGGCGCCATAGCAGCTCAAGTTGCACCGCCGCCAGGGGAATGGCCCCCCGCACTCCTTCTAGATAGGTTTGGGCAAGCTCGGTGGTTTGCCAAACCTGACATACCTGATTTCCCTCAGTTGTTGCCATTGTTCTGGTATTTAAATCCGGCGATCGCCTTACTTTCCCGGTTCTAGCACAGCCCCACTCAAATTCCTGGCTCTGCCAACGGGTTAGTTTCTTGAGGGGCTTTTTCGGTTGTTATTTGCTGCTTTTCTGGTTTTTGTTGAAGCTGCTGCCAATGTTGATATTCCTGACGGGCTTGGGGATAGCACTCCAGAGGGCCCGCAGCCCTGACGCCTTCCGCTTCCAGCGCGGTAAAAATCGCCTGGGCATTTTGATGGGTTGCCGTCTCGTCCAGAAAAGTCTGGCTAAACGTATTAATCGACAGAGAATTAAGCCCAAATTCCCCTTGTGGGGCAATTACCATGACCACTTCGTCCCCCGCCAAATTTTTCATCTTCAAGGCATAGGCATTGCGGTAATCGTTGCCTTCATAGGTAGCGTCTGCTTCGGCATCCATCAGGGTATACCCCAAAGCTGACAAGGTTTTGACCACGCGATCGGCAATTTCTAAGCGCAGTTGGGAGTTGACGATCGCCAATTGGGCTTGCTCCAAAATCTGGGATAGCACGGGTTTTTGGCGCTCAAGCTGCCGGTTAATTTCCTGAAGTTCTTCTAGGGTCACCGCAGCCCCACCCCCGGCCTAACTGTTCCTGTAGCGCCTGGAGCGTCGCCTCATACTCACTCAAGCGTCCCCGCGTCCAATAATCGACCTCCAAGGTCAGGTTTAGGGCGGCTTCCCCTTCTCCAATGGCTAACTGACAGCTCCGATGGGCCTGGGCTTGCACAATCAAACTAGCCAGTTCCGTGAGGGTGGCTTGATAGAGCAACTGCCATTGCCGCTCCTGCTGGCACAATTTGCCGCCGCTTTTGAAAATGATACGTTTAAAACGAAGCGTACTTTTGCTTATTTGGTCACCGATTTTGACCAGTTAGAAACCATCCAATGGAGCAATTATCAGTCGCCCCCGATTCCCTTACAATCGCTGATGGGAGTACCATCCACCGAAGCCGCTTATAAACAACTCCCCGCGAAAATAACCCTTCCTCCTTATGAAAATGTGCTGCGCCACATCCAGCTAATGCTTCCGATCAATGAAACACTGGGGATTTATGGCGAACCGGATGAAGACGCAGCTCATTTTCAAGCGCGGGTCAATGACGCAGCGCGTGAACAGCGGGATATTGAAATTGATACCTTGACCCCGCAGTATGAAGAAAAATTCGACCAGCTTGATTCGGAACTCGCAGAAGAACAGGCAAAACTGAACCCGGAACTTGGCTCACAAGCATTGCAATTGTTGAAAGGACGAACCAATTACACACTTTCCCGGGTGTCGCGTTCGCAGCGCGGACAAAAAATCCTGAGTGAAATTGAGGAGAGGATCAAAGGTTTGGAAGAGGAATTTCAAAATACACTGAGTGCCCTCAATGATAAATGGGT
>JAAUTE010000018.1 GCA_012031815.1 Chloroflexaceae bacterium | reverse complement strand
GAACAGGCCGCGCAGGCAACGCCCGCATCGGGATCGAGGACGTTGTAGGCTAGGCTGATTTCTTTCTTGATGTCGGAGACCATCGGATACTTCACATCGCCGACACCGCCATCTTGACGGGAGGTTTGAATCCAGGCCAGGTGGGAAAATTCACTGTCTACAGACACGGCCAAGACTTCTGTACCGATTTTGGTAAACTCTTCGTAGCGATCGCTAAAAGCGGTAATCTCAGTCGGGCAAACAAAGGTGAAATCGAGAGGATAGAAGAACAAAACCACGTATTTGCCGCGATAGTCCGAGAGCTTCAGGGTTTTAAATTCTTGATCGACAACCGCCGTGGCCGTAAAGTCAGGGGCGGGCTGACCAACGCGCAAGCATCCTTCTGCTGAATAATTCATGGGATGACTCTCCTAATTAAAGGTTTATAAGCAAAAATTGCCCCAATTCAAGGCGTTTTCTCGAAAAGTAGCAATTACCCCCCTTGAGGTAAAACCCTTGATCTCAGTTGCCAGTATCCTTAGCCTTGAGCAACTAGTTAAGAACTGTTACAAATTTATCATACTCATAGCGATTTTGAATAATTACCCGCAAGAAGTTTTAGGGTTTGACGGCGAGTCCATAGAAGTTGATTATCAAACTGGCTTTGACGAAATTTAGGATAGTTCCTCCAGTATAATCAAAAAATTTACTTGATAATCCTTGATGGCTCCTTTCCAGAGGGCAAGATGAGATTTTGCTCCAGAAATGCGATCGCAGCGCCCAATCCCTGGCCAGTTTTCAGGTTGGTAAAGACAAAAGGTTTATTGCCGCGCATTTTTTGGGTATCCCGTTCCATAATGGCTAAATCGGCCCCAACCAGGGGAGCCAGATCGATTTTATTAATCACCAGCAAATCGGATTTGGTAATACCAGGGCCGCCCTTGCGGGGTATTTTATCGCCTGCGGCCACATCAATGACATAGATTGTCCAATCGACTAATTCCGGGCTAAAGGTAGCCGCCAAAATTGTCGCCGCCGCTTTCTAGAAAAATCAATTCTAATTGGCTAAATCGTTGCTCCAGATCGTCAATGGCAGCCAAATTCATAGAGGCGTCCTCGCGAATCGCCGTATGGGGACAGCCGCCGGTTTCTACCCCCACAATTCTCTGGGGCGGCAGCGCTTGCGATCGCACCAAAAATTGCGCGTCTTCTTGGGTATAAATATCGTTGGTTACCACGGCGATCTCATAGCGATCGCGGAGTTGTTTGCACAGGGCATCCAGTAAAGCGGTTTTCCCGGAGCCGACGGGGCCGGCAATTCCCACGCGAAAGGCATTCATCATGCTAAAAATTGTCAAAATGTACTGTTTTTGTAGAGTTTAACCAGACGAAATCCAAAGAGAATGTGCCGCGACGCCGGCGGCCGCGTGTGTTGGTAGGCAGCGCGACAAAACCCCGGCAAATCGTCCCAGGAACAGCCTTTCATCACGGATTCATTGGGCGATCGCCGGGTGGCGGTAAACTCAAACACATTGCCCGCCATATCTTCAACCCCGTAAAGGCTGCGGCTGAGGGGATAAGCGCCGATTTCGCTGGTGTGCCAGCGCCCGCTGCCGCTCCAGTTAGTGGCCTTGTCCCGCCAGTCATTTCCCCAGGGAAAATAGCGCCCGTCGGTTCCCCTAGCGGCTTTTTCCCACTGGGCTGCCGTGGGTAAAGCATAGGTCTGGCCGTCTTGGCGTCCCTGCCAGTGGGCGTAGGCGATCGCATCGTCGTAGGAGACCAAAACCACGGGATGTTGCCCTTCACCGGCGGGAAAGCCGTCATTTTCCCAAAGATAAGCCCTGACTTCCCCGTAGGGATGGACGAGAAATCCTTGGCGCTGGTAGTCTTTAGGGGAAATTCCCGGCGATCGCCAGCCCGTTGCCCGCACAAAGGCTTGATATTCGGCGTTGGTGACCAAATGGCGGCTGATACAAAGGCCATCAAGAGATTGCTGCGAGCGGGCAGATTCTCGCTCAAACCACTGCTGTTGGCGCAGGCGTTCCTCAATGGGGGCGATTGCTGCGGGATGCTTGGCTTCAGCCTCGGCGGAAATCCGGTAAGCATAGTCTCGCTCCCGGCGATCGCTGCCCTGCATAAAGGCTCCGGCGGGAATCCAGACAAAGTCTCCCCCGGTTTCGCAGCGCGGCCGTTCCCCCGGCTGGGCCAATAAGGCGATCGCCGGAAGCAACAGCAGAAGCCCTATAATTCCCAAAAGGAGAAGACTTACCGGAAAAAATCGCCGTTTACGAGAATTAAACATAATTTCAGGGTTAGCGCTGCTCCAGCCGACGGGTTGCCAAGCGTTAGCGTTTCATGGCCCGGGCCATTTCGCGATCGTCCTGGCGGCGCTTGAGGGTTTCTCGCTTGTCATGGAGCTTCTTACCCTTGGCTAAGCCCAAACTGATTTTAATCCAGCCATTTTTAAAATAAAGCTTCAGGGGAACCAGGGTAAGCCCCTGTTGCTCCAGTTTGCCAATGAGTTTACTGATTTCGCGGCGATGGAGCAGCAGCTTGCGAGTCCGGCGGGGATCGTGGTTGAAATATTGGCCGCTGGCTTGATAGGGAGAAATATGCACGTTTAACAGCCAGGCTTCCCCGTCTCGAATCAAGGCAAAACCATCCTTGAGGTTAGCCCGGCCTGCCCGAATGGATTTAACCTCGGTTCCAGTCAATTGCAGGCCCGCCTCGTAGGTTTCTAAAATTTCGTAGAGATGGCGAGCTTGCCGATTGTCCGCCATCACCTTGATCCCGTCGCTCTGATTGGCCATATCGCTGCTAAAAATTAAAAATTGAGAGTTTGCTAAAAAATCTGGGTTTAGGGGAAACGGCTCGTCACTTTCCCTAAAATTTGCTCCCAGGGGACTGCCCCAAAACTGCGGCTGTCAGTGCTTTCTCGGTCATTGTCCCCCTGCAAGAAGTAAAGCCCTCCATCTACCGCCTTGACTCGCTTAATTAACCGCAATCCTGGCTGATCGGGATGTCTGGCAATCACAATCTCCCCCGCTTGCGGCCCCTGACTGTCCTTGGCGATCGCCTGCACCAGCACTTCTTCCCCCGGACGCAGGAGCGGCAGCATGGAAGGGCCCGTAACGCGAAACCGACGGCGGCGGCCCAACAACCACAAAAACAATTCTCGGTAATTACTGGCAGGCAGGGAGGCGGACATAGTTCTCTTTTAGCAGAAAAAAAGGGGGTCCGGCTGAACGGATAACCGCAGCCCAAGCCCCTCAAAAAATTAGTACGCAGCCATTAGCCGGCCCGACGGGCAAACTGTCCCTTACGCCACGGCCCTATACCAACGACGTCGCGATTTTTAGTTGCCCAGAAAATTTGGTGAATTTTGTAAACCGACTCCAACAACTCGTTGGCATGGTCGAGATTTACTTCATACTTACAAGCCGAGCAAAGTTTAACGGTTTTCCACACAAGGTCGTGGAGGTCGGGGTACTGTTCCAGGTGAACAGGTTTGAAATAATCCGTCCAAAGAATGAGAATTTCTTCTTTGGTTTTTTGGGCCTGTTCTTCTTTAACAGCAACGAAGCGAGAAAAGGTGTTGTTGTAGGCAATGACTGCCCCTTTGTCGCTGGGATTGGGCAGCTCGAGATCCAGAAGCTTTTTGGTCATGGAAACCACGGCTTCGGCAGTGATGCGAGCCGCAGAAGGATCATAAACACCGCAGGGGCCGTCGCAGTGAGCGCTCACCTCTGGGGCCGGAAACAGGTTTTACCTGGGCAGCAAGTTGCTTAAACATAAGATTGTTGTCCGTTGAGTTTCCAAAACAAAATGGCACAGGTTCTCTGGAGTCAAACTCCGGGGCTTGTAACCGCCTTCCGCGGTCAAAACTGCGTCGCGATCGCCAAAAATTAAGCACAAAATAACGAGGGATAATACCTGGAGAATCGGAGCATTAAAAGGTAAATATGCCATCCCCCCGCATCCCATTTTATCTTAAGACCATTAGTGTTAGGGTGCAACTGGGTGCGCTATCTCCTGGGGGAAAACTCGCGTCACGACGAGCGGAGGACGATCCCACCAGAGCCATCCCGATTAACTTGGAGAACAAGCATTAAGGGTGAATCGCAATGGCCTACGAACTACCTGACCTTCCTTACAATTACACGGCTTTAGAGCCACACATCTCGAAAAGCACGCTGGAATTTCACCACGACAAGCACCACGCCAAGTACGTTAGCACCTACAATGACCTGGCCAAAGAAGCCGGCATGGACGATAAACCCATTGAAGAAGTGATTAAAGCCAGCTACAGCGGCAACGGACTGGCCCAAAGTGGCTTGTTTAATAATGCGGCCCAAGCCTGGAATCACACGTTTTACTGGAACTGCATGAAACCCGGCGGCGGCGGTACGCCCACGGGAGCGCTAGCCGAGAAAATCAAGGCGGACTTTGGTAGCTACAATCAGTTTAAGGAAGAATTCACCAAAGCGGCTGGCACTCAGTTCGGCAGTGGCTGGGCTTGGTTGCTTCTGGACAACGGCACCCTAAAATCACCAAAACTCCCAACG
Organism: Chloroflexaceae bacterium; assembly: GCA_012031815.1. Taxonomy (GTDB): domain Bacteria; phylum Cyanobacteriota; class Cyanobacteriia; order Cyanobacteriales; family JAAUTE01; genus JAAUTE01. The sequence continues at coordinate 20,676 of JAAUTE010000018.1, read as the reverse complement.
CCGTTAATCCCATCGCCCTGGGCCAGACACCGTTGTTGACCTGTGATGTTTGGGAACATGCCTATTACCTCGACTATCAAAATAAGCGCCCTGATTACGTCCAAACCTTCCTCAGCAGCTTGGTGAACTGGGATTTCGTGGCTGAGCAAATGAGCGCCGCCAGCTAGTTTCATCGGTTTTTATCGACCATTTGCCGTTGTTTTGGGTATAGCAGCGCTATGCCCTTTTTCGTTAGTAGCCTCACTGAAACGCAAATTATGTCAGCCAGTTTACCCGCAGAGTCTCTCTAAGGGGCCGCAACTCGCTATGATTTTGGCCAAGGAAAGCAAAATGCTGCTTTCTTTTGCTTGTTCTATGACGCTGAGACAAAAGCCATGGCCAAGACCCGATTTTCTGCAACTGATATCGACCTGAACCGCCCAGAGTACTATTTCAATCGCGAACTGAGCTGGTTAGAGTTTAATGGCCGCGTTCTTCATGAATCCCTTGACGATCGCACGCCGTTATTGGAGCGCCTCAAATTTACGGCGATTTTTTGCTCAAATCTTGATGAATTTTTTATGGTGCGAGTTGCCGCCCTCAAGCAACAGGTGGAAGCAGGCGTGACGGTGCTGACCCCCGATGGCCGCACTCCCACCCAACAACTGGAGGCCATTTGCGATCGCCTGCGACCGATGGTAGCGAAACAAGACCGGCATTTTGAGGGGGTTTTGCGGCAGGAATTGCTCAAACATGGGGTTTATCTGCTTAATTATGTGGATTTAAATCAGGAACAGCGCCAGTATTTGCACCAGTTTTTTGAAGCTGATATTTTTCCCGTACTAACGCCCCTGGCTGTCGATCCGAGCCATCCGTTTCCCTATATTTCTAATCTCAGTCTTAATTTAGCGGTGGTGGTCAAAGAACCGGAAACCGGAGCAGAACTGTTTGCTCGCGTCAAAGTCCCCAATACCTTGCCCCGGTTTGTGGAACTGTCGGCCCACCTCGTACCGCCCTCGGAATCAGGAAAAGCTTCGGTTTGGACGGGCGTACCCCTGGAACAGGTGGTTGCCCACAATTTGGAAGCCCTGTTTCCAGGCATGAAAATCCAGGAATGCCATCCCTTTCGCCTGACGCGCAATGCCGATATTGCCGTTGAGGAAGATGAAGCCGACGACCTGTTGCTGGCCATTGAGCAGGAATTGCGCAAGCGGCGCTTAGGCGGTTCGGCGGTGCGGATGGAAATCCAAGCCTCGATGCCGGAAGCGGTGCGATCGGTATTAATGCGGGAAATGGGGCTTGAACCTAGGGATGTTTACGAAATTGACGGGCTTTTAGGATTAGGAGCCTGTTTTTTCTTTTTGTCTTTGCCCCTGCCCGATCTTAAGGATGCTCCCTGGGCCGCCGTGACACCGCCGCCCTTTTAACCGTTTCCAGGAAACGCGGGAAATTGGGGATGGGGAGGACATTTTTAGCGCTATCCGGGAGGCGGATCTGTTGGTGCATCACCCCTATCATTCCTTTGCCACCACGGTACAGGCATTAATTAACCAGGCAGCGGTCGATCCCCAGGTTTTAGCCATTAAAATGACCCTTTATCGGACTTCTGGCGACTCGCCCATCGTTAACGCACTCATTACGGCGGCGGAAAACGGTAAGCAGGTGGTGGCGCTGGTGGAACTGAAAGCCCGCTTTGATGAAGCCAATAACATCGTCTGGGCCCGAACCCTGGAAAAATCGGGGGTTCACGTGGTTTACGGCCTAGCTGGCCTTAAAACCCACACCAAAGTGGTTCTGGTGGTGCGCAAGGAAGGCGATCGCATTCGGCGCTATGCTCACATCGGCACGGGCAACTACAATCCCAAAACGGCGAAGTTATACACGGATTGGGGATTATTTACCTGTCGGGAGGATTTAGGCAGCGATTTAACCGATTTGTTTAACTTTTTAACGGGCTATTCCCGCCAGCGCTCCTACCGCAAGCTCTTGGTGGCTCCCGTGAATTTGCGCGATCGCATGGTGGCCCTGATTCACCAGGAAATTGAGCATTGCCGGGAAGGGCGATCGGGCCGGATTGTGGCCAAGATGAATTCCCTAGTCGATCCCCAAATGATTGCCACCTTGTATAAGGCGTCTCAAGCCGGGGTCAAAATTGATTTGATCGTGCGGGGCATGTGCTGCCTGCGACCAGGGTTAGAAGGGATTAGCGAGAATATCCGAGTGATTAGCATTATTGGTCGCTTTTTGGAACATTCTCGCATTTTCTTCTTCCATAACGGCGGCCAGGAAACGGTTTACATCGGTAGTGCGGATTGGATGCCCCGCAACCTTGATCGTCGGGTGGAAGTGGTGACCCCTGTGGAAGCGGAAAATCCGCTCAAGGAACTAGAGGAAATGCTGGGAATTATGCTGGCCGACAACCGCCAGGCTTGGGAATTACAGCTCGATGGAACCTACGTCCAGCGTCAACCGGCGGACAATGAAGCCCCGGCCAGCACCCATCAAGTCCTCATGCAAAAGGCGCTGCAAGAAGCGGGAGCCATCAAGGTTTAGGGGGGTATTCCTGGCTTGCTCGTGGAGGTTTGTGCAGGATTTAGATCGGGAAATCCCCCTCCTCTCAAGGGGATTAAGCCAAAAAAAACCCTTCTGCCATCGCAACAGAAGGGAAAGTTAACTGGTGTGAAGAGCCAAGTTTGGACCTGTTTGAGCATCAGTTTACAAATCCGCTGTGACACGCCGATGTCTCTCTCATGGCATCTTGCGATCGCCTCCCGAACCCAATCAGAAACCTGAGTTCTTGTGAGCGATCTATAGTGGTGGCAGGGAAGCCTGTTAATTTCCCTTTGGGGAGAAATTTGTCCTTGAACTATCGCCCACAGCCCATCGACACCTCCAGAATTACCCTCACGCCAGAGCAGTTGGCCCTCATCGAACGTCTGGCCGAAAATACCCACGACCTCTGGGCCCAGCAGCGTTTCGCCGACGGTTGGCGTTACGGGCCAGAACGCAGCGATCGCCTCAAACAACATCCCGGCCTGGTTCTCTACCAAGACCTGCCCGACTCGGAAAAGCACTACGACCGCCTCATCTCTCAAGAAGTCCTCAAAGCGCTCCTGGGATTGGGCTATCGCATCGAAGGTCAAGGCATTGCGATCGCGGCGGCGGCTGACCAGCAATTGAGCTTAGCCCTGCAAGGACTGGAAGAATCCGCCCAACTAAATTTATCTTCCCTGCTGCAACTGCGCCGAGCGGCCATCAAGGTGATGCCCCGTACCCCCGACGTTTATCGGGTTCTGGGAGATGCCATCTTGCAACTGGGTGAGCCGCTCCTGGCCTACGATGTCATTGCCGAAGGGGTCAAACACTGGCCCGACGACCTGCGCCTCCAGCAACTCTTCGCCCTGGCCCTGGCCCGCAGTGGCGCAACGGAACGGGCCAATCTCCTCTGCCAACAGTTACTCGCCACTGGCAGCAGCGATGAAGGAACCCTTAGTTTGCTGGCCCGCACCCACAAAGACCTCTGGCAGCAAAGCAGCATCCTTCACGAAAAACAGCATCACCTCAAACAGGCCGCCCAACGCTACGAACAGGCTTATCAAAGCAGCGGCCATTATTACCCCGGCATCAATGCCGCCACCATGAACCTCCTCCTGGGCCGCCGCGATCTCGCCCGCCTCCTCGCCGCTGCCGTGCGCGAACAATGCCAGGAAGATCTCGGCAGCGCTGATTACTGGGTGCTAGCCACCCTGGGAGAAGTGGCCCTCATCGAACAGGACTGGCACGGCGCAGCTAACTGGTATCAACAGGCGGCGATCGCGGGCCAGCGGCGGTACGGAGATTTAAGCTCGACCCGGCGCAACGCGGCCCTGCTGTTGCAGTATTGGAACCGGGATTTAGCCTGCCTCAAAGAGTGGCTACCCCTGCCGCGTATTGCTGTTTTCAGCGGCCACACCATCGATCGCCCCGATCGCCCCAGTCCCCGCTTTCCGGCAGATCTGGAACCCCAAGCCTATCAAGCCATTTACCAGCGGCTGCACCAGTTAGACGTTCGCATCGGCTATGCCTCGGCCGCTTGCGGGGCGGACATTCTGTTTCTAGAGGCGCTGCTGGAATTGGGCGGAGAGGTGCATGTGGTACTGCCCTACGACCAGGAGCAATTTAGGCAAAATTCCGTAGACATCGTGCCTAGCGGTCAGTGGCGGCAGCGGTTTGAGCGCCTGCTGGCCGAAGCTACGGAGGTCATCGTCGCCTCCCCCCGCCAACGGCAACCCTGCGATGCCCTCTACGAATATGCCAACCTGCTGCTCTACGGTTTGGCCAAAATCCGCGCTGAACAGCTCAACTGCGACCTCGTTCCCCTGGCCCTCTGGAATGGAGAATCGGGGGGAACCGGCGGCACGGCCAGCGCGATCGCCCACTGGCAGCAGGCGGGAGCCAGGGTAGAAATCGTCGATCTAAAAGCCATTCTTAACGCCAGCGAACCCATCCCAGAGACCCCAGAGCCGCCCAGCTTCCCCGGCGAGGCCAAACCGATCATGGCCCTGTTGTTTGCCGATGTGGTTAACTATTCCCAGCTCGCCGAGGAGCAAATTGCCTGCTTTGTCGAGCATTTTCTGGGGGCGATCGCAGCCCTGGAATTCAGCCTGCCCTACCGAGCGGCCATGAAAAATACCTGGGGCGATGCGCTCTACTACGTGTTTCCCCGCGTTGCTGAAGCCGCCAAATTTGCCCTGGCCCTGTGTGATCTCATCGAAGCCACGGACTGGCAGGCCAAAGGATTGCCCCAGGAATTAAACCTCCGCATTGCCCTCCACGCCGGGCCAGTCTACCGCTACGTCAATCCCATCACCCAACAAACCAGCTACATCGGCACTCACGTCAGCCACACCGCCCGCATCGAACCCATTGCGCCACCGGGTCACGTCTATGCCTCCCAGGCCTTTGCTGCCCTGGCCGCCTCGGAACCAGACAAAACCTTCACCTGCGATTACGTGGGGCAAACTCCCCTGGCTAAAGGCTATGGAACCTTTCCTACCTACCGAGTCCGCCGCACCAGCCGCTAGAACGGCGATTCACTAAAGTATGGTTAACTGGGAGCCAGGTAATGGTCAGCCGAGACTGTTGAGTCGTTGAATTCGAGATGGCGATCGCTAATTGTGTTACTTCTCTCCCATCATTCCAAGAGATAGATTTATTGACAGCAGGCGGCGATCGCGACAGCGGGGGGCGGTTGGGGTCGCCTACAATGTCAAGAGTGAAATATAACCTTAAAATCACTAGCGACAGTCAAAATAGAAGCAACAAGCACAGGCAGCTCAGCCACTGTCCCCTTGTAGCTCTTCCGCCTAGCGCCACCTAAATCATGGAATTACCGTTGTTTGGCAAAGTTCACCGTCCTCTTACCTGGCTCATGGGCCTGGCAGCAGGAGGACTGATTGTGGTGGGAGGAACCACTTACTACCTCACCCAACGCCCCAACCCCCAAGAGCAACTTGCGGCCCTCACCGTCCCTGTGGAACGCCAGTCTCTGACCGTCAAAAATCGAGGCTAGCGGCACGGTCGAACCCATTCAAAGCGTCAACATTAGCCCCGAAAACCCCGGACGCTTGTGGAATTGCGCGTCGAACAAGGCGATCGCGTCCAGCAGGGCCAGGTTTTAGCGGTGATGAAAACGACCAGGTTGAAGCCAGCACTGTCCAATCCCAAGCCAACCTGCAACAGGCGATCGCCACCCTGGAGGAGGCGCGAGTCCGTACCCAAGGCGAGATTGCCCAAGCCCAGGCCCGCTTGACCCAAGCCCAGGCCAACCTAGAACAGGCCCGCCAGCGCACCCCCAAAGAGATTAATCAAGCCCAAGCCCAGATTGCGGCGGCAGAAGCCCGTTTTCGCCTAGCCCAGCAGCGGATTGAACGATTTCGCTACCTAGTGCAGGAAGGAGCAGAAGCTCAAGATCGCCTGGATGAGGCCGCCAACGAATACCGCAACGCCGAGGCAGCCCTGTTTGAAGCCAGACAGGCCCTCACCCAAATCCAAGCCACCGCTCGCCCGGAAATTGAGGGACTGGAGGCTGCCGTTCAGGAAACGGAAATTGTTCTCCAGCAGGCCCGACGCACCGCCGAGGATGAACTAGAACGACTCCAGGCCAGCATCACCGCCGCCCAGGCTCAACTCAATCAAATCCAGGTGCAGTTTCGCGACACCATCATTCGGGCCCCCTTTACCGGCGTAATCACCCAGAAATACGCCACTGTCGGCGCGTTTGTCACTCCAACGACTTCGGCTTCCAGCACCGCTTCAGCTACCTCTTCCTCGATTTTGGCCCTGGCGCGGGGCTTAGAAGTGGTGGCCCAGGTTCCAGAAGGGGATATCGGCCAGCTCCAACCCGGACAGCCCGTGACTATCGTGGCCGATGCCTATCCCGATCGCGCTTTTCAAGGGCGGGTAGAGCGAATTGCCCCGGAGGCGATCTTAGAGCAGAATGTCACTTCTTTTGAGGTCAGAATTGCCCTGGAAACCGGACAGAAGGAATTACTTTCCAAAATGAACGTTGACGTCACCTTTTTAGGCGATCGCTGGAAAATGCCTTGGTAGTTCCCACCGTTGCCATCGTGACTCGCGAGGGAGACACTGGCGTCCTAGTTCCCGACGAAGATGATAAACCCAGCTTTGAGCCTGTCACCGTAGGACTGACCCTGGAAGATAAAACCCAAATTCTCAGCGGCATTTCCGCCAATCAACGGGTTTTTATCGATCTGCCTCCCGATAGCCGTAAGGAGCAAACTCCCTAGGTTGAGAGTGCCACCAGGCCAGGGTCTAAACTCGGTAAAGTATGAACGTAAATGCTATTTCTGCTCCGCTCATGGAATATCGGCGTTTCGGTCGCACAGAGCTACAAATGCCCGTCTTTTCCTGTGGCGGCATGCGCTACCAATATAAATGGCAGGATTTGCCTGACTCGGACATTCCCCGCGACAATCAAGACAATCTAGACGCCACTATCCGCCGCGCCCTCGAACTTGGCATCAATCACATCGAAACGGCCCGGGGCTACGGAACCTCGGAGCGACAGCTTGGACAAATTCTGCCTCGATTGCCTAGAGAAAAGCTGATTATTCAAACTAAAGTTTCGCCTAAACCCGATGTGGCAGAATTTCGCCAAAATTTAGAGCGATCGCTCTCCCTACTCCAGCTTGAAGGGATCGATCTCCTGGGCATCCACGGCATTAATACTCTCGAACACCTGGAGCAAACCCTACGCCCCGGCGGCTGTCTGGAAGTCGCCCGCCAATTTCAAGCCCAAGGCCGCCTTCGCTACATTGGTTTCTCCACCCACGGCCCCACCGAAGTCATTCTTCAGCGATCGCCACCGACCAATTTGATTACGTAAATCTGCATTGGTACTATATTTTTCAAGATAACTGGCCCGCCATTGAAGCCGCAAGCGATCACGATATGGGGGTCTTTATCATTAGTCCGGCGGACAAAGGGGGAAAACTCTATGAACCCCCGGCGAAGTTAGTCCAACTCTGCCACCCGCTGTCGCCGATGGTTTTTAACGACCTCTATTGCCTCGCCCGGCCCCAGGTTCATACCCTCAGCGTGGGAGCCGCCCGTCCCAGGGATTTTGACGAACACCTCCAAGTTCTCGCCCTTCTCGACCAAAAAGACGCCATTTTAACGCCGATCCTCCAGCGATTACACCAGGCCGCCCTAGACGCCCTGGGAGAAACCTGGCTCAATACCTGGCGCGAAGGCTTGCCCCCCTGGGAAGCAACCCCTGGTCACATCAACATTCCCACCATTCTCTGGCTGTGGAATTTGGCGATCGCCTACGATATGGTGGAGTATGCCCGGCAGCGCTACAACTTGCTTGGACAAGGAGGACACTGGTTTCCGGGGCAAACCGCCGAGCGCGTCCAGGAATTAGATTTAACAGATTATCTCGCCAAAAGTCCCCACCGGGATAGGATTCCTGCGCTGCTGATCGAGGCCCATCGTCGTTTCGGCGCGCAAGCGTTACAGCGCCTTTCCCAAAGCTAGAACTGCGATTAGGTGAAGTCACAAAGCGTTAATTTTCTGAGTTGCTTGTCTCCTACCCTTAAAAAATGCCTATTTTTCCCCTAAAAGTGATTGGCGGCGGACTCGCCGGAACCGAAGCGGCTTGGCAAATTGCTCAGGCTGGCATTCCCGTTATCCTCTACGAAATGCGGCCCCTGCGTCCCAGTCCGGCCCACCACACCAGCGAGCTAGCCGAATTGGTCTGTAGTAATTCCTTTGGGGCGATGGCAAGCGATCGCGCGGCGGGACTACTGCAAACGGAGTTACGCCACCTGGGTTCCCTGGTGATGGCGATGGCAGACAAACATGCGGTTCCGGCTGGGGGCGCACTAGCGGTAGATCGCGCCGTTTTTAGCCAGGAATTGACCCAAACCGTAGCCAATCATCCTCTAATCGAACTGCGCCGCCAGGAGATGACCGAAATTCCTTTAGAGGGGATTACGGTTCTCGCTACCGGGCCCTTGACCAGTCCGGCCCTGGGAGAAGCGCTGCAACAGTTTACAGGACTGGAGTATTTAAGCTTTTTCGATGCAGCTAGCCCCATTGTTGCCGGAGATTCCATCAATCAAGAGATTGCTTTTTTGCCTCCCGCTACGACAAGGGAGAAGCCGCTTACCTCAACTGTCCCCTTAACCGCGAACAATACCTGCATTTCTGGCGAGAACTCTGCGCTGCCGAACAGGCCCCGTTGAAAGATTTTGAGCAAGAAACCGCCAAATTTTTTGAAGGCTGCCTGCCCATCGAAGAATTGGCCCGGCGGGGCGAGGATACCATGCGCTACGGCCCGCTGAAACCCGTTGGCCTTTTTGATGCCCGCTTGGGGGATTTTCGCGACCCGGATAACAAAGACAAGCGCCCCTACGCGGTCGTCCAACTGCGCCAGGAGGATAAGGCCGGGCAGCTCTGGAACCTGGTCGGATTTCAAACTAATCTGCGCTGGGGCGAGCAAAAGCGAGTATTTCGCCTGATTCCTGGCCTAGAAGCCGCAGAATTCATCCGCCTGGGCGTGATGCACCGCAATACCTTTCTCAATTCCCCCCAACTCCTTGCGCCGACCCTGCAATTCAAAACCCGATCCACCCTCCTAGCCGCCGGACAGCTCACCGGAACGGAAGGTTACGGCGCAGCAGTCGCCGGCGGTTGGTTGGCCGGAACCAATGCCGCCTGCTTAGTCCGGGGACTGGCTCCCCTGGTTTTGCCGCCGACGACTTTGATGGGAGCGCTCTTTGACTTTATTACCTCGGCCTCGCCCCAGCATTTCCAGCCAATGCCGCCCAATTTTGGGATTTTACCGGCTTTTCCTAGCCGCATTCGCAATAAGCAAGTCCGCTATCAGGCTTACCGCGATCGCGCCCTGGCCGATCTCAACCATTGGCAACAGCAAAGCCAGTTTGTCTGCTGGCCCGCTGCGATTTAGGCGATTCCGGTTGGCCCTTGGGCATCGGAGCGAGAAGGGCGATCGCTAAAATAACGGCTTCCAACTGCTCCAAGGCAATTTCTAGGTCATCATTGACAATTTGACCGTCAAATTCAGCGCTAACGGCAATTTCCTCCTGAGCGCGGGCCAGGCGTTTTTCCAGAGCCGCCTCAGGGACATTGCCCCGGCCCCGCAAGCGCCGTTCGAGTTCCTCCAGCGAGGGGGGTAAAATAAATAGGCGCAGGGCTTGGGCAAAGGTTTCCTTGATCGCCCGCGCACCCAGCACCTCAATTTCCAGCAAGACCCAGTGGCCCAATGCCAACTGTTCCTCTACTGCCAAACGGGGAGTTCCGTAATAATTGCCCGCGTATTCTGCCCATTCCAGCAGTTCCGCCGCCGCAATTTTTGCCTCAAACTCCTCGCGAGTCAGGAAATAGTAATCTTGACCCGCCACTTCCCCCACACGGGTTCCCGCGTGGTGGCCGACACCGACAAATATAATTCAGGGTGGCGCGATCGCAATCGCCGCACCAAAGTCCCTTTACCGACGCCGCTCGGCCCGGTGATCACAATTAACTTTCCCTGGCTCATGACAGTTGCCCCCAACCTGGTGAGAGACGTTAAGCTTGTCTAAAAACTGGCCGGAGCAAGGCGGAGTTGACCCTAGCAACTAGTGCTGGCGTAAAACGGAGAAAAAGCCACGGATTTGACTAGCCCTTGGTTTTTCTTGACCTTTGAGACCACAGCACTCCCCACCGACCAGACCTCAGACAAACTCAGCCAGCTCGGAGGAAGTCGTTAGCTGCCATTGGCGTGGGCTTCTTTGTGAACCACGAAGCGGTGGGCGACAGTCTCCGGCTGAATCGCCGACAGGACGACATGGCTGGAGTCGGTGATAATGACAGCTCGTGTCCGACGTCCGTAGGTCGCATCGATGAGCTGACCGCGATCGCGAGCATCGGTGATAATGCGCTTGATTGGTGCTGATTCGGGGCTAACAATCGCGATTACTCGATTGGCAGACACGATATTTCCAAAACCGATGTTAATGAGTTGTACATCCATGGCAACTACAGGCTAAACGGGTTAAGAAGCAATTAAGATCGCTATAATTCTAATGCTATCCCTTAGAAAAGAGTCTAACAAGGACAAAAAAAGAGATGCACTTATATTCTGATGCTTTTTCTGCGTTTTGGATGGTTTTTGTCAAAACTTAATTTGCCGCCTCTGTCCCAGGGGGGAGATTGACAGGGGAGAAGTGGGTTGTATACAGAAAAAGCAAAAGAAGTCAAGGGCAGAAAGAGGGGCAATAGGGGTAAAACCATGAAGACGGAGACCAAAATCTGGACTTCCCAGATCGATCTCGTAGGGACATTCTATCGGTAAATTGTGCGCCATGCAATCCGTTGATTTTACGACTTTAATGGCGGCTTGTGCCGAATTGCGCGAAGGCTGGTTGCCGTCCCGTATTGAACAAGTGTACCAGAGCGATCGCTTTACCATCGCCCTGGGGTTACGAACCTTTAAGCAACGGGGTTGGCTGACCCTATGTTGGCATCCCCAAGGGGCCAGGCTTGGTTTGGGGGAACCGCCGCCTCGCCTGCCTGATACCTTTACCTTTAGCGATCAGTTGCGCCATCAGTTGGTAGGACTGGCGTTGAGCGAAATTGTTGCGATCGCGCCCTGGGAGCGGGTGGTTGACCTGAAAATTGCCAAACGGCCCGGAGAAGCCCCGCGCTGGCATCTCTACCTAGAGGTGATGGGCAAATACAGCAACGCGATTCTAACCGACGGCAGCGGACAGATTGTCAGCGTCGCCCACCAGGTCAGTGCTGCCCAGTCGAGTTTGCGAACGGTACAGACCGGCCAGCCCTACCAACCCCCGCCGCCGCTGGCCGGAGTAGCTCCCAGCCGGGAAGAACCCCTGGCCCGCTGGCGAGAGCAGATTGCCTTAATTTCGGGGCCTCTCAGCCGCCAACTGGTGAAAACCTATCGGGGCGTCAGTCCGGTCATTGCTCGCTCCCTGGCGCAGCGGGCTGGCCTCGACCCCGATCGCTCCACGGCTCAGCTGGGCGATCGCGACTGGGAACGACTGTTTGAGAGCTGGCAGGCTTGGCTGCACCTGTTGGAAACGGAGGCTTTTGAGCCGGGGTGGACGGAGACGGGCTACACCCTGTTGGGTTGGGAGATGACTGCGTCCGCTGATTCGGTGCAGGCGCTACTTCATCGCTACTATCAAACCCACCTCAACCAGCAAGCCTACGAACAACTCCGCCACCAGCTTGCCCAAAAACTCAAAAATTTACTCGCCAAGGCCCGGCAAAAAGCGGTAGATTTCCGGTCTCGGTTGCAGCAATCCGCCGAGGCAGACCAGTTGCGCTACCAGGCCGACCTGCTGATGGCCTATCTCCACCAATGGCAGGCGGGCATGACCCAGATTGCTTTGCCGGATTTTGCGACGGGAGACCTCGTAACCATTTCTTTGGAACCGGAGAAAAACGCCGTCCAAAATGCCCAACGGCTTTACAAGCGCCACCAAAAATTGAAGCGGGCCGCGGGGGCAATTCTACCCCTATTGACAGCGGTTACCGCAGAAATCGAGTATTTAGAGCAGGTAGAGGCGAGTTTGTCCCAATTAGGGGATTATCACACCCTTGAGGACTTGAGCGCCCTGGAAGAAATTCGCGAAGAGTTGATCGATCAAGGTTATTGGGATGTGCCCCCCCAGCGCCGCCCTCCGCGCCAAACCCAACCCCACCATTACCAGACGCCTTCGGGGTTTTTGGTGCTGGCCGGCCGCAACAACCGCCAAAATGACGAGCTGACTTTTCGCACTGCCAGCGATTACGATCTCTGGTTTCACACCCAGGAAATCCCCGGTAGTCATGTCTTGCTGCGCCTAGAGCCGGGGGCAGTGCCGGAAGCAGCGGATTTGCAGGTCGCAGCGGATCTAGCTGCCTATTTCAGTCGGGGCCGTCAGAGCGATCGCGTTCCGGTGGTCTATACCGAACCGAGGCATGTCTACAAACCCAAGGGAGCCAAGCCGGGAATGGCTATCTACAAACAGGAACGCATTCTCTGGGGCCGACCTCAGCAGGCCCAACAATTCATGGAACAAAAGCAGTCTCTCCCAGGGGAATCAAAGGGAAACGCTAACAGCCACTGATTATATTGACTTGTATTTTTCTAGCGCATACGTCAGTTGACAAGGTTGCATCAACCGCAACGATTTGTATCAAATTCTACTGTTTAGTTCTTGATTGGAAGCAAACTAAGTATTGATCTGCATTGGAGTCAAGTGGTGTGAGTCCCCAGAAATTTCCTCTTTCTTTCGACAGAAAAGCGTTCCTTTTCCCTGGTGCAACCGGTTTTGCCCTTGCTCTGAGCGCCATCGCCGCCGGTAGTGCGATCGCCGAACCGACCCCAATGGTTAATGTCAGTGATATCGTTGGCCGTCCTCAAGACAACAGCGCTTCCAGCAAACCCGGAGATAGCCTCGCTCAGGTACAGAGCGTCAACCAATTGCGGGACGTTTCTCCGGGAGAGTGGGCTTTTGAAGCGCTGCGTTCCCTAGTAGAGCGCTACGGCTGTATCGAAGGCTATCCCGATCAGACCTTTCGCGGCAACCGCGCCCTGACCCGCTACGAATTTGCGGCGGGATTAAATGCTTGCTTAAACTCGGTGGAACGGCTCATTGCCAACAGCCAATCGGTGCTGCGGGAAGACTTAGCGACTTTGCAACGCCTTGTCCAAGAATTCGAGGCAGAACTGGCTGCGTTGGGCGCGCGCTTAGATAACTTAGAAGGCCGGGTTGCTTTCCTCGAAGACAATCAGTTCTCCACGACGACCAAACTGCAAGGAGAAGTGGCCTTCACCATCGCCGACGTGTTTGGCGAAGATGTGGACGGCGAGACCATCTTTACCGATCGCGTCCGCTTGCAATTGGCAACTAGCTTCACGGGGCGGGACGTACTGTTCACTCGATTAACCGCCGGTAATTTCGGCAATGCCTTCCAAGACGAGCTGGGGGGGACGTTTGAAGGGCGCTTTGCCTTTGACGGTGAAGAGAATAATACTGTGACCATCGATCGGGTTCACTACTACTTCCCCATTGGCCGGGATTTGCGGGTTTTTGCCATGGCGAATCTGGGTGGACACCACTTCTACGCCGATACCTTTAACGCTGGTTTGGATGTGGGCGGTGGTGCCAATGGCTCTCTCTCTACCTTTGGCGAGCGGAGTGCCATCTACCGTCAAGGCTTGAGCGGCCCTGGCCTCGCTTTCTCCTATGACATCGTTGATGATGTGATCACTCTCCAAGGTGGTTATTTAGCGAGAGGAGCGAACTTGCCGGAAGCTGAAGGGGGTTTATTTAACGGCAGCTACTCCGCCCTGGGGCAATTGATCATTCGTCCCACGGATAAGCTCAAGTTTGGCTTGACCTACCTCAACACCTACGAAATTAACTCCAATACTGGTTTCGATCGCCCCTTCTCCTTTGGCAACACGGGAACCTTGCTGGGTAACCTGCGGCTCGACCAACTGGGAGTGGGCAACACCGACGTTCTCGCCAATTCCTATGGGATTCAAGGCCAGTTCGATGTGGCTCCCAACTTTAGCATTCGGGCTTGGGGCGCTTTTATTGACGCCTCGTTGCTGGAGCTAAATGGTGATGCGGAAATCTGGACCTATGCCTTGGTATTGGCTTTCCCCGACCTGGGTAAGGAGGGTAGCTTGGGCGCAATCACCGTGGGAGCTGAGCCTTATTTGGGTGGTATCGAAGTTCCAGGCCCTAATCCTGCTTTTGAAAATGACATTCCGTTGCACATCGAGGTTAGCTACCGCTACCCCATTAACGACAACATCTTCATCACCCCTGGCGTGATTATTCTGACTTCTCCCAATCAAGGAGACAATCCCGATTTTGACAGCACTGCCGTCATTGGGGCCATCAGAACGACCTTTGTTTTCTAAACGCTTAAATTAAGCGATCGCTAATTCAATCTACGGCTTTGTCCCCAGGCAAGGCCGTTTTTTGGCGTGATCCTCATCAAACTCAAGTTCGGCGCTACCCAACTGGGTGAATTGGCGATGGCCGGGGTCTTCTAAAATGGCACTATTCCCCCGATCTCCTAGGGGTTTATCCTGATTAAAACCATTGCGTAGGCGATCGCGTCCGTCCTATTAGACAATGAGGATTAAACCTCGGCCCGCAAAATGGTGCAGCAGCGGCAGTCACAAACAGCGTATTGTTCAATCACTTCTGCCGCCATTCTGGGATGATTAACCCTAAAGTAGCGGGCAAGGAGAATAGCACCAAAATCCCCCTTCTCCCACTGCGGGTTCGTGACTGTCACAGCAGATCTTGTAGCCTGAAATCAAGGCTAGCCAGCCGGGGATTGCCGCCCAAAGCGCCTCAAAACCTCATTTATCGCTTCTCGAAACTAAACACCTGGCCCAGTGAGGAAAAAATTGTGCTGTTAACCAAAGGGTTTGAAATTGAAATCTACACCGGGACGCCCCAAGGCGACATTATCGGCCTGTCCGATCGCATTGTCCGCGACCTAGAGGGATTTATGCGGGAGCCGGATACCCGTAACGTCGAATATACCACTGCTCCCTTTTGCAGCTACGATCGCCTCCTGTGCGCCCTCCTGAAACCCCGCCAGCGCTTGCGCCAATATTTATCGGTTCTGGGTTACACCTTGATTCCCGGCAGTACCCTCTCCCTCGGCGGCAGTGAAACCTTCTACCGCTCCGACCCCAACAATCCCTACCACGATTTTATTGAGCAGACTTACCATACCAGCGTCGTGACCGCCAGCGTTCACATTAATGTTGGCATCAGCGACCCCGAACTGCTCATGCGGGCCTGTCGCCTCGTGCGGGTGGAAGCGCCCCTGTATTTAGCCTTAAGCGCCGCTTCTCCCTTTTTAGGTGGCAAAATTACCGGCTCCCACTCGACTCGCTGGCAGCTTTTCCCCAAAACCCCCGCTCACGTTCCCCTGTTTGAAACCCACCGCCACTTTATTGACTGGACAGAGGCGCAACTGGCCGCAGGCACCATTCAAAATGTCCGCCACGTCTGGTCTTCGGTGCGTCCCAATGGCGATCGCCGCCCCTACTGCCTGAATCGCTTAGAATTGCGCATCTGTGACCTGATTGCCCATCCCATCGCTTTGCTGGCCGTGACGGCCTCCTGGAGGCCCGCCTGTTGCAGATGCTGGGAGATCCCACCCTCGATCCCCTGGAACTCAGTCAATTGCCCCAGGCCAACCGCGCTGAAGATTTGTTAGAACTCACCGATGCCAACGAAATGGCCGCCGCTCGCCTTAGCCTGGATGCTCCCTTGCGCCACTGGCAGGACGGACGCCAGATCTTGGCCAGGGACTGGATTGAAGAACTGTATTACCAAGTTTTGCCTGTGGCCAAAAAGCGCGGTTTTAGTTGTTTTCTAGCGCCGGTGCGGCGAATACTCCGGGAAGGCAACCCCGCTCAACAGTGGCTCGCCCAGTGCCAGACAGGCTATACGCCCCGGGCCGCGATTAGCGAAGCCATCCAAACCCTGGCCCAACAGGAGCAAGACCTGGAAGCTAAGCTCTGTGAACCCTTACTGGTAGCTTAATTCTGGGGCTTAGGGGCTGGGGCGATAAACTGTGGCGGCAATTCCCCGCTGTTTGAGTTGGTTGACCAGCAGTTTGGCGTCTTCCGCTCGGTCGAACGCGCCCACTTGAACGCGGATGCCCTGGGGAAATTGACTTAGATAAGCCTCTCTAACCACCTGACGGGCCTGTTGCAGGGAACGGTCGTCTTTGTATTCTGCCACCACGTAGTAAAACCGGGAGGAAGCAGGAACGACGGGAATGGTGAGTACCGTCGGCGTTGCGGGTTGGGACGGGCTAGGAGGCGGACTAGGGGTGGCTAATTGTCTCGTTTCCGGAGGCAACAGCGCGATCGCCAAATTAGAGGGTTTGGGGGCGGCTGTTGCTGGGGGAGCAGTAGGCGTCACCGGGACAGCAGCGGGGACAGGCGTAGGCGTGCCGATCGGGTCAGATTTGCTCTCAAGCACTCCCGAAGAGGACACCACCGCTGCTCCCGTAATCGCACTTCCCACCAACAAAAGCGCGATCGCTGCCAAGCCCAAGGGTGAGAGAATCTGCTCCTGCCAGCTTTTTTGGGGAGCCAGGGCAGGGTGAGAGACTGGCTGAGTCGCCGCTAGGGTTTGTAAAAGCGCGGCTGAAGAAGCAAGATAATTTTCTGGCATGGCCAGGGCCGCAGGGGCGGATTGGTGGGGTGGTGGTGCACCAAAGCGGCTTTTAAACTAGCATCAGGGACAGATCTTGACTCATCCCAGACCGCCGCCAACGGGCTAGGGGACAGGTGCGGCGCGTCCGTTAGGGCCGTTGGGACAGCTTGTCCTGCCTGATGTTGGCGTTGATAGCGAGCCAGTTCCGCCTCCAAGGATAAATTGAGACTGCCCAGGACAGCTTTGAGGGATAGGGGTGAGGAATCAACAGCAGCAGGTCGGCTCATGGGCTTCAATCCAGACTAGATTGGCGAGAAATTAGCAAAGAGCGGTCTTCAACACCTCCAGGGTGCCAGTCGCCCTAGCAACAGTCAAGGGAGTTTGTGACTGTCTTGAGAAAGATTTGCCACCTAGTCAAGGGGTTGTTTTTCCATCAGTCTCTCCCACGTCAAAGGGGTCTTCTCTGGCGGGGTTGAACCCTAGGCTAGTCCTACATATTTCAGGGCTGCTTCGGCGGCGTGTTTTTGGGCTTCCTGTTTGCGGCGGCCCATGCCAGTCCCGTAGGCAATCCCCTGCACACAGACCTGGGCCGTGAATTCTTTGGCGTGATCGGGGCCCGCTTCGGCGATGATTCTATATTTGGGATTTTCGCCTTTGTGAGCCAGCGCCCATTGTTGAAAGCGATTTTTAGGGTCGATGAGTTCTTCCGCAGCGACTTCCTGTTGCAGACAATCAACCGTTGCGTAGAGTGTTTCGATATAGACCCGCACGCCTTCAATCCCGGACTCTAAAAAATAAGCGCCAATCATCGCTTCAAAGGCATCGCTCAAAATAGCCGGACTATCGCGGCCGCCGTCTTTTTCTGCTCCTTTTCCTAAATAAATTTGCTCTCCTAAGCCCAGTTGGCGACCGAATTCACAGAGCTGTTTTTCATCGACTAACTTCGAGCGGAGGCGGGTGAGTTCGGCTTCGCTCACATGGGGATAACGCCGGAATAGCAGTTCTCCAATTAAAAATCCGAGGACGGCATCGCCCAAAAATTCTAGGCGTTCGTTATCGTCTCCCTCACTGGGATTTTCATTGGCGTAGGAACGATGGGTCAAGGCTTGTCGTAGCAACTTGGCCCCGGCAATTGGTGGCAATTGGCGAGACATGGACAGGTGAGACCTTGAAATTAGCTAGGTTAGGTTGGTGTTTGGTTTCGGTGAGCGGGCGAGTTTTCTTCCTTGGCAGGAAGGAAGTTGGAGCCGCCTCCAGGCGATGGGCTAAGGTATAGAGAAATGACGAGGTGTTATTTGTATGGCAGAATGCTATACGCTCCACCCTGAAATTCCTCAGCCACGGCGGGTTGAGACCATTGTCTCTGCTCTTAAAAGCGGCGCAATTATGCTCTATCCTACCGATACAGTTTACGCGATTGGCTGTGATTTAAATTTTAAATCTGCGCTAGAACGTGTCAGAAAAATGAAAAGGCTTACAAATGACAAACCTTTGACATTTCTCTGCCCATCGCTGTCCAATATTGCTCGATATGCCTGGGTTAGCGATCGCGTTTATCGTCTGATGAAGCGCTTAATCCCTGGCCCTTATACGTTTTTGTTACCGGCAACGAAGCTGGTTCCCAAGTTGGTGATGAATCCCCAGCGTAAGACTACGGGCATTCGGGTTCCCAACCATGCGGTCTGCCAGGCGTTGTTGCGATCGCTAGATAATCCTTTGATTTCAACCTCGGCCTATTTGCCCAATCAAGAGGGGGAGTTGCCGACCCTGGGTTTTGAAAAGGTGCGTTTATTTGATGCCCTGGATAAATTGGTGGATATTATTGTGGACGATGGCTCGGAACCGGGAACTGAGGTATCGACAATTCTGGATTTAACCAGTGCAGATCCGGTGGTAGTCCGGCAAGGGTTGGGCTGGGAAAATTTGCAGCAGTGGCTAGGAACACAGATTGAGACGTAGAGAATCACAATATTTCCAGCTTGATATTGTTGGTCTATCTTCCATTGAATCCTGGTGTTTCTAATCTCACTGCCTGGCCAAGTTTCGATCACCACTCATAACAGTTTCAGTCATTATAGCTTATTTAGTTTGATTTAATTGAAATTGGCAGAATGATGAGCGTTAAGACGACGCATTGTAGAACTGTTTTTAATGAATTAGTCGGCGCAACAATCTAAAGAAAACCTCAAAATCAACCTACGACAAGAGGTAAGACTGCTAGATTATGGGAGTATTGTCAGCTAGATGAATCAAGCATTTAGCGATCGCACCGATTATGGAATTCCTCTTTGATACCGCTACCCTATCGCGAATGCAGTTTGCCCTGACTGCGATTTTTCACATGCTTTGGCCGATCCTGACCACGGGAATGTCGATTTTTCTGGTTATTATTGAGGGCATCTGGCTCAAAACAGGCAATCCCCAATATTACTATCATGCTCGCTTCTGGTCAAAGCTGTACGTTCTCAACTTTGGCATTGGGGTTGCAACTGGCATTCCCATGGAGTTTCAGTTTGGCACCAATTGGGCTGGTTTTTCAGAAGCTGTCGGCAATTTCTTTGGCAGCATCATCGGTTTTGAAGCTTCCTGGGCCTTTATGCTGGAAGCCGCGTTTCTTGGCATCATGATCTTCGGCTGGGAGCGCGTCAATCCCACCATTCATTTTCTCTCTACCATTTTTGTCGCGGTTGGTGCAAATTTATCAACTTTCTGGATTTTAACCGCCAATTCCTGGATGCAAACCCCAGCGGGCGGCCGCCTCGTGGAAGGTAAATTTATCGTTGACGATTATTTTCAGGCGATTTTAAACCCTTTTATGGGGGTCAGCATCTCCCACATGTTCTTTGCTACCCTGGAAACAACTTTATTCCTGATCGGTGGCATTAGCGCCTGGTATATCCTCAAAAATCGCCATCCCGAATTTTTCGCCCGCTCCCTTAAGGTCGTCCTGGCAGTGGCGATCGCCGTTGCACCCTTTCAGATTTATCTCGGCCACCTCAGCGGCGAACAGGTCTATCGCTATCAACCCACCAAACTGGCGGCGATGGAAGCTCAATGGGAAACCATTCCGGCGGGGCAGAGCGCTGATTGGAGCCTGCTTGCCTGGCCCGAAGATAAAGCCGAGAAAAATACCTGGGAAATTACTATTCCTAACGCTTTGGGCTATATTCTCGAATTAAAGCCGATTTTACCCGAACCCGTTCAGGGACTCAAAGCCTACGCCCCCAAAGACCGCCCCCACCAAATCGGGCTGGTTTACTACTCTTTTCGCATCATGATTGCGATCGGCTTCCTATTGGCGGGATTGATGGCGCTAAGCGTCCTGCAATGGCTGCGAGGCAAGCTGGCGGCAGAAAATATTGGCCAACAATGGGGCTTGCTCTGGTTTTGGATACTGTGTGCGCCCTTGGGTTACATTGCTGTGGAGTGCGGCTGGATTGTGCGCTGTGTCGGACGGCAGCCCTGGATTGTCTACGGCCAAATTCGCACCGTTGATGCGGTTTCTAACATTCCTGCTAGCAATATCTTAACCTCTCTTATTGGCTTTAGTGTAACTTACAGTATTTTATTCGTTGCGGTGTTATTTTTTGGTCGCCGGATTATTTTGCGGGGGCCGCGATTTGACTTGCCGATTCCGGGACTGGAGCAACCCGCGGTCGATACCAGCCCTGGACAGTTTATTCCCGACGAGCGCCCCGTCGAAGCGCAACAATAAGCGCAGCCAAACCTAATTTTTGGACGTTATCTCTTGCTATAACCCTTTCGCTTCCTACCCAAAACCCTAGAGACAAGATGCAAACGCTAACTTATTTTTTGCCCCAGGTCTGGTTTGGCATTCTCGCCTTATTTTTGTTTTTTTTTAATTATTTTTTGCTGGTAATTGATAAGTAATCTCATTAATTAAACGATTTGTCAGATATTAAATTGCGTATAGTAAGTTTTTTAGGCTTCTGATTATTAATAGTAAATAAGATAG
>JAAUTE010000215.1 GCA_012031815.1 Chloroflexaceae bacterium | reverse complement strand
CAGCCGCGCATTTTTGAGCGGCACTACCGGGGGCGTTCAGTCCCAGGGAGAGATCGCGGGCACGGGTTTGGGATTGGCGATCGCCCAAGAACTCATCGAAACAATGGAGGGAACCATCGAAGTCATTAGTCCCAATGGTTTGGCCCAAGCGCGACAATTACCTGGGGACTGGCCGGGAACCACCTTTCGAGTTTGGCTTAGGGAAATCAACCCGCCGGCTTTTTCAGCTCAATAAACCAACGAGTATTTGAAACGTTTTTGGGAAAATGTGTTTAGTTGCGCTGTCCGGTGACAATATAGGCGACGCGCTGGCCAATGTTAGTGGCATGGTCGGCCATGCGCTCTAAATGGCGGATTGCTAGCCCTAAAAGCAAAATTGGCTCCACAACCCCTTTAATGTCCCGCTGATAGGCCAGAATCTCATAGAGGCGATCGTAGGCATCATCAACCGTATCGTCCAGGGATTTCACCGTCAGCCCCATCGCCCCGTCTAAATCGGCTAAGGCGACCAAGCTCGTCGCCAACATCATCTGGGCATGAAAAGACATGGCTTCAATCTCGGCCATGCAGTCATGGGGTTTGTAGGCAAACAATTTAATCCCCATTTCTGAAAGATCTTCTGCATAATCACCGATGCGCTCCAGATCCCGCACCAACTGCATAAACGCACTCAGCAGCCGTAGATCTTGAGCGACGGGCGCTTGCTGAGCGATCAGGGTCGCGCAATCCAGTTCGATGCGTCGATAATATTGATCGATTTGATTGTCTAAGGCGGGAATTCGCTCTGCGGCTTGCAGATCGCGGGCAAACAAACATTGATGGGCGCGGCGAAAGGATTCTTCGACGAGGGCACCCATTCTTAAAACGTCTCGCTCAATGCTTCTCAGACAGCGCTGGAAGTAGGTATGGTCGGTTCGGCGAGAACCTCGGTAAGCTAAAACAGCAGGTGGAGGAGTCAACATTTATTAAAAAAACCTTTTTATTTACAGTAATAGCAAAAAAATTAAGTTGCTTCTTGAGAACAAAGTGAGAATCTACTGACAGGGTAAAGAGATTTCTAGCCAAGCTCCTCCTGTTTCTGGGTGATTTTTCGCTGTAATCAACCCACCGTGGGCCTGCACGATTTGCTGGGCGATCGCCAAACCTAAGCCACTGCCGCGGCCCAAAAACGGGGGGATGGCGTTGGCCGTTGCCTGGGAAGGGCGCTGGCGGGAAGCATCCCCGCGATAGAGGCGCTCAAACACATAGGGCAAATCCGCGGCGGCAAACCCGGAACCGGAATCGATAATGTGGATTTGTACGTTTCTATCCTCGTTAACTTTGTTAAAAGTAGCGGTATCCGTTGCTACCTCTACCACGACTCGAATGGCGGAATGTAGAGGACTGTGTTTAAGGCTATTGTCGAGGAGATTCAACAGGACTTGAGTGAGGCGTGCCGGGTCAGCCCTCAAATAAACTGCTTCCGGGCCAGCGTAGTGTAACTCGATATCTTTCTGTTGGGCGATCGGCTCAAGGGTCTGCCAACTGCCCTGGATTAAATCCCGCAGCTCCAAGCGTTCATAGCGCAAATGCTCGCCAGGATTTTCCTGTAGTTGGCTGATGTCTAGCCAATCCTGCACCAACGCAATCAGCCGCTGGGTTTCTCGAAACAATTGCTCAACCCAACGCCGCAGGGGATTTTCCAGGCGGGGAATTAGATTTTCGGCAACTAGGGCAATGGAGGTCAGGGGAGTTCGCAGTTCGTGGGCGAGATCGGCAAAGGCCCGGTCTCTCGTTTGGGATAATTCCAAGAGAGGCTGGCGATTTTCCAGGAAGACTCCGACCTGTCCCTTAGGTAGGGGTAAACTGGTGGCTTTGAGACCGATGGAGCGACGAGCGCCTAGTTTGCCCGTGTGGTCGGTGAGGTGAAAGATCCATTCATCTACCTGAGACTGCTGCAACTGCCGGGTTTGCTCAATACATTGATCGAGTTCGTAGGAGCGTACCACCTCAAGTAATAGGCGGACTTGCCCAGGCTGCCAGCGGTTAATCGAGAGGAGTTCTTGGGCCATGGGATTGCACCAGAGCAGTTGATTTTCTTCATCCACATGCAAATAGCCCATCGGGGCGGCATCAAACAGTCTTTGCCAGGTTTGTAACTCTGTCTCCACTAAGCGGCGCTGCTGGTTGAGATAAACTAACTCTCGGCGCACGAGGGAAGAGATTGGCAGCGAGGCTACGAAGTCAGTGCGGTCAGTTAAAGCGCTCACAATTTGCTCTATTTGACGGCGCAAGCGTCGCTGTCTCCACAGCCAAAAACCAATACCTAACGTCAGACCTAGCAGGAAAGCAAGCAAGGTCATCACTTTTTTAGTCCGTCTTGTCGGTAATCCGCAGCGGCAATTCTTTTCTGAAGGATACTCCTTGCAGGTTAACAAGGATTTATTGCTCTTTTAAGCTCTGTGATTTAACTTGTCTTTAACTCGCCAAGACTAACCTGTGTCTTCAAATGAACGCCTGAGCCATCTGTTGGCAACTGACGCTAGATTATTGAGGCTATACGCGATTTATGGGCGGTGACAGCTTGCTAATATTGCCAGGGCGCGATCGCCAAAGTTGGGGAGCGAGGGGCAGCCTTAGCCGAAGCGGTAGCCGAACCCCGCACGGTGATTAAATATTCAGGTTGACTGGGGTCGCGCTCCAGTTTTTCCCGCAGCCAGCGGATGTGTACGTCCACGGTCTTGGTATCGCCCAGGAAGTCTGGCCCCCAGACCCGCTCAATTAATTGCTCCCGCGACCAAACTCGGCGGGGATAGCTCATAAATAGTTCTAGAAGGCGAAATTCCTTGGGAGAGAGGTTGACTTCTTGCCCGCGCACCGTCACCCGGCACTCTTGGGGATAGAGATTGATGTCGCGAAATTGCTGAATGGGGGTTTGGGGCAGGCTGCTGTAGCGTTGGCGGCGCAATAAGGCCCGACAACGGGCCACTAACTCACGCACGCTAAAGGGTTTGGTTAAATAGTCGTCTGCTCCCACTTCTAGCCCTAAAACCCGATCGGTTTCGCTGGCTTTGGCGCTGAGGATGAGGATGGGGACAGTATCCCCTTCGTAGCGCAGGAGGCGGCAAATATCTAGTCCGTTAACCTGGGGCAACATGAGGTCAAGCACAATTAAATCCAGCGGCAATTCATTGGAGAGAAGCTTCGGGTTTTGGAGAATGTTTAGGGCTGCTCGTCCATCGCTAGCGCTGATGACCTCGTAACCTTCTTCTTCCAAGGCAATGACGATCATGTCGCGAATTAAGTCCTCATCCTCAACCACGAGAATGCGGTTAGTTTGGGTCAGCTCCGAGTTGGCAGCAGTTTGGGACACGTCTAGGGATACCATAAAAGCACTCTCTCGTTTTGTTTGGGGCCAGGGTTTACTTTATTGGACGCGCTAGGATTTGAAGCAAAAGAATCCATCAATCCTCTGAAAGTCTTAAAAAAGGCACATGCTATTACATTTAAGCACTTGGCTGGAAGTTGAAAATTATCTACAGCACTCTACGGGAATAATTATTCCTATCGGCTCAACGGAACAGCACGGGCCGACTGGGTTGATTGGCACTGATGCGATCTGCGCGGAGGCGATCGCCAAGGGGGTGGGAGAGGCCACGGGAGCGCTGGTAAGTCCGACTCTCTCCATTGGCATGGCGCTGCACCATACGGCTTTTCCGGGCACGATCAGCTTGCGTCCCACTACCCTCATCCAGACTATCCTTGATTATGTTACCTGCTTGGCTCGTTCGGGATTTAATTATTTTTTCTTTATAAATGGTCATGGAGGCAATATTGCGACCTTGAAAGCGGCTTTTTCCGAGGTTTACTATCATCTGGCGAGCTTGAATTTGTCTAACGCCGATTTGGTGCGCTGTCAGGTGGCGAACTGGTTTATGTGTCGCTCGGTTTATCAACTGGCCAAGCAACTCTATGGCGATCGCGAAGGGTCTCATGCTACACCTAGCGAAGTGGCGCTAACCCAGTTTGTTTATCCTGGCTCGATTAAGCAAGCGCCGCTAGCAGAAACCGTCGGGACAGGACATCCGATTTATGGCGCGGCTGATTTTCGCCGTCATTATCCCGATGGACGCATGGGGTCAAATCCCGCTTTGGCAACGCCCGAACATGGGCAGCAATTCTATGAGCTGGCGGTTAAAGAGTTGAGTCAGTCCTACAGGGAGTTTGTTGGCCGAAAGCAAGCCGCAAGTGAGGCCCTTTAGGCATCCAGAAGTGTCAACAATTGCTAAAGGCGGAACGCAAGACGAATTGTGTTGGACTATACTGATTATCCAGCATTAATCGCGGAGGCATGGGCATGGCAAAGAAACGGCATAGAACGAGTAGCTCTAGCAAATTGACGGAAAATAAGCCTAAAGTTGGCCTGTCCTTGACTCCGACAGCGGTTAATTCATTAACTCAGCTCGCCAAACAAGTGGGTTTGACCAAGTCAGAGTTGATTGAGCGCTTGGCTAGAGGCTCGATCGCCGTTTTGAGCGAGACTGCGACGCAAACCGTTTCTCTAAAAACGCCGCCGATCGCCAAGGGATTTGGTGAGGCTGAACTGGGTAGAGACAGGACGGCTGAAGTTGTGGAGGAATATTTAGAGAATGACGAGGAGGAAGATCTAGAGGAAATTAATGGAGTTTCCCTAGAAGCTTATCAGGAGTTGCAGACAGAATTAGTTGCTCAAAAGACGGAATGGGAGCAGCAAATTCAGCAAAACCTTCTACTAAAGCAACAATTGCAGGAACAGACAAGCGCGGTTGAAGGTTTGCAGCAGCAATTAGCCGTGCAGGCAGCTCAGTTGCAGCAGCAGTCGGCACAATCTCAAGATTGGCAACGCCAAGACCAGGAAAAGGAAAATTTGATGGGAGAGCTACACCAGCGGTTGAAGGAGCAAGCGGTGTCTCTTCAAGCCCAAGTGGATCGCAACGAGTCTTTGCAGCAGGAGATTCAGGAGCGGCTAGAACAAATTGCCCGATTAAATCAGGATTTGGCGGATCGGCGATCGCACTTTGAGCAGGAAGTGGCCGCAAATCAGGGTTTACGGCAACAGTTGACCCAGAGAACCGCCCAAATTCAACAATTAGAAGCAACGCTTTTAGAACGGCAATCTTTAATTGATAAACAGCTCAGCCAGCAGGAATCTTTGCAACAAAGTTTCGGGGAAAAAGTTGGCTTGATTGCGGTGCTTGAAGGCAACTTGCAAGAAGCGCGATCGCAGTCTGAGGCGTTGATTAAATCGCTAGGCGAAGAACTGGAGCAGAAACAATCTGCGATTACAGCGCTGGAACAATGTCAAGGGCAGTTGGAACAGCGCAATCAATTTCTACAGCAGGAACTGGATGAAAAGCAGTCGGAGATTGAACGCTTGCAGGAAACGCGGTTCCGCTCTGAACAGGTTATTCAATCTTTGCAACAGGATTTAATAGAGAAACAATCTGCCCTTGAAACCCTGGAACAACAGCGAAGGGACTCAGAACCAATCATTCAATCTTTACAGCGGGATTTGAGGGAAAAAATTTCCGAGATTGAGCAGCTAGGACAATGGTTAGATGGAGAAAGAAGCAACTTTCAAAACCAGGCTGCCATCATAACCCAGTTGCAACGTCAGCTCGACCAACAGCGATCGCAGGCTGAACGCGAGTTTGAAAGCAAAAACCATCGTATCGCTGCTTTAGAACAACAGTTGCAACACCAGACTTCGAATTATGCCCTATCCCAAGAGCGACTAGCTCAGCAAAAACTGGCGATCGCGGATTTGCAGCATCAAGTCTCTGAGCTACGAACTTTGGCTGCCATTGGCGAACGACAGCTAAATAAGTGGCAGCGGCGCTCTTTTTCGAGTTAACCCAACCCTGGTAGTAAAACAAACACAATAGGCATAATTCGCCCGGAGAAATGCCGAGTACTTCAGCTTTCTTCTTGAGGAAATAGAGAGGAACTGTGCCAGCGTCTCATCGCAATCAGGTAAAAAAGTCCTCTAGAAGCTGGCGGTCAGGTCTAACGCGAATTATGTCTAGCCACAGACAAGCAAAGAAACAATTGGTAAACTTATATTCTTACTGACTGAAATTTGAGAATTAATCGGTTAGATTCTAGTTAAAAAATAACCTGATACAGCTTCAAAAACCGTCCCTTGGATCTTTTACGCAGACTTTGACGCGAATATTGAGAAATGTAGACAAATGTGTCAATCTGGATAAGAACCGGGATATTAGTGGGTGGGTCGTCATGAGAATTTTAGTGCTAACTTGGGAGTTTCCGCCCCGCATTGTCGGAGGCATCACGCGACACGTAGCAGAACTTTATCCAGAAATTGTCAAGTTAGGCCATGAAATTCACCTAATTACGCCAGAATTTGGGCAAGCTCCTCTTTATGAAGTGGTTGAAGGGATTAAGGTGCATCGGGTTCCTGTTGCCGGAGCCAGCGACTTTTTTCACTGGGTTGCCAATCTCAACGAAAGCATGGGGACTCACGGCGGCAAGTTGCTCCTCGAACAAGGCCCCTTCGACCTTATCCACGCTCATGATTGGGTCGTTGGTGATGCGGCGATCGCCTGAAGCATACCTTCAAAATTCCCCTGGTTGTGACGATTCATGCCACAGAACATGGACGTCACAACGGCATCTACAATCACGTTCAGCGCTACATTCACGGCAAGGAATATTTGTTGGCTTTTAATGGCTGGCGCATC
>JAAUTE010000214.1 GCA_012031815.1 Chloroflexaceae bacterium | reverse complement strand
GATCGGGTGTTGGCGGCGCGACGGTTGGTGGCGCAACGGTGTTTGTATGGGGTGGATAAGAACCCGTTTGCCGTAAATTTGGCGAAGCTATCTCTGTGGTTGTTCACCTTGGCGAAGGAGCGCCCGTTTACGTTCTTGGATCACGCCCTCAAGTGTGGGGATTCTTTAGTGGGACTGACGCGCCAAGAAATCGGGTCGTTTGCCCCGGAATTGCCGTTACTATCGTACCTGCAAGAAAAGGTCGATCGCGCTAAGGTAGCACGGGCGGAGATTCAAACGGGGGATGTGGCGACGGATGCGGATGATGCACGGAAACGGGAGCGGTTGCAGGAAGCAGAGGATGAGATTAAAGAGGTGCGGTTGCTGGCGGACGTACAAATAGCGGCGTTTTTTGAAGGAGGAACTAAGAAGAAACAGCGAGACGAGAAGCGCCAGGAGTTGATTGCTTTGGTACGATCGCAACGGGAAGCGGGGGACGATTCGGGCTTAAAGGCGGTGTCACAGCGGTTACGCACAGGCGATCGCGCTGTCATCCCCTTCAACTGGGAGGTGAGTTTCCAGAGGTCTTTGATCGCGATAATCCTGGCTTTGATGCGATTGTGGGGAATCCTCCGTTTTTGGGAGGTAGCAAAATCTCGTCAAACTACGGCGACGAATATCTTGCATTTCTTCTCGAACAACATCCCGAATCACATGGTAACGGCGATCTTGTCGCTCATTTTTTCCGACGTGCATTTAACATTTTACGAAAAGATGGAACTTTGGGTTTAATTGCAACTAATACAATTGCTCAAGGAGATACAAGAACAACAGGTTTACGCTGGATTTGTCAATACGGCGGAACAATTTATAATGCACAGAAACGGTTGAAATGGCCTGGACTGGCAGCCGTAGTTGTTAGTGTCATCAATATTTGCAAAGATAAATATTTGTCCAAATATTTGCTAGATGGTCGTGGTGTGTCAAGAATTTCAGCTTTTCTGTTTGATTCTAAACAAGATGAAGATCCCAAGAAACTTATTTCTAATTCTGGTAAAAGCTTTGCCGGGTCTAAAATTTATGGTCAAGGGTTCTTATTTGATGATAGCGATACCAAAGCAACCCCTCTTGCAGAAATGTACCGCTTAATTGAAAAAGATCCACGTAATCAAGAGCGCATTTTTCCTTATATTGGTGGTGAGGAAGTCAACAGTAGCCCTACGCATCAATACCATCGCTACGTGATTAACTTTGGCGAAATGAGTGAGGAAGAGGCACGAAAATGGACTGATTTAATAGCCATCGTTGAAGAGAAAGTAAAGCCTGAAAGATTTGAGCAAAAAAGAGAATCTTATCAGCGTTATTGGTGGCAATATGGAGAAAAGCGCGTCGAACTTTGGAAAGCGATCGCCCAGTGCAACCGAGTTTTAGTCATAGCTTGTGCTGCAACTAAGTATCTGGGATTTGCATTCTTACCTTCTAACATGGTTTTTAGCCACAAGCTTGTTGTATTTCCGCTGAGCCATTATTCACATTTTTCAGCAATGCAATCCCGCATCCATGAAGCATGGTCTGTATTTTTTAGTTCTACGCTAAAAGATGATTTAACATACAATTCCTCAGACTGCTTTGAAACCTTCCCCTTTCCTGAAAACTGGGAAACCAATTCTGACCTTGAGGAAATCGGTGAAACTTATTATCAATTCCGCGTCGAATTAATGGTCAAAAACAACGAAGGACTCACCGCTACCTATAATCGTTTCCACGATCCCGCCGAAATCGACCCCGAAATCCTGAAACTACGCGACCTCCACAGCAAAATGGATTACGCCGTCCTCAGCGCCTACGGATGGCAAGACCTCGATACTTCCTGCGGATTTGTCCTCGATTACCTCGACCTTGACGAAGACGCGATCTTACAACTTCCCACCGAACTCCAAATCCGCATCCACACCTACGACCTCTGGTTTCCCGACCCCACCGAAGCCGTCTACTTCGATGCAATGGTCAAACAAATAACCGGAAGCAAACGCAAGCTCCCCTGGCGCTACCGCTGGACAGACGAAACCCGCGACACTTTGCTGGCCCGACTCCTAGACTTAAACCAGCATCGTTACGACGAAGAACAGAGGCTAGGGCAAGGCCCCAAGAAAAAGACCAAAGCCAAACCAAAGAGAACTAAGAACTCCGGCCAACAAACCCTAGATCTTTAGCTGCACGAAAATGGAAAATTAATCAATCAGGATAAGGATAAAGTAGTTTTTTCGTCTCTTGTTTTAACGTTGTAATTTCATTTTCTAAAGCCACTATCACTGTATCTTCCGATAATTCCACACTATAACCAAAGATAAGTTTTAGATTTGTGTCACAATCCCGAACGGGATAAATTTTCTTTTGAATACAATCAAACCCATAAACCTCAATGTCTTTCAAGATTAATTGTTCTAAGCACCATATCCTGCCATAAAGGGGTTGAACAATATTATCAATTTCAGGAGCATTTAAAACTTTTAAGCATCGTTTATCTCCTGTAAGTAAATAGCTTAAATTATTCTGTTGATTAAGGCAGCTAACATAAATAAGTAAAATTGCCTCGCCTGCGTCTATTTCTTCGATTTTTCGTAATTGAATAAAATCGTCTTGATTAATATCTACTTGTGATATTTTGTTACAAAGTTCAGTAACACTTAAGGCAGCTTCTAGATTATAATTAACCGGATTTTTAGTTCTTTTTCGTTTTGATGCTTCCCTAAATTTATATTGAAAGGTCTCAAGAATTTTAACTTGATTAATCTCAACCTCAAAGGTGTCGAGGGTTTTCTCAAATAAGCTACAGGTTGCTAATTTTAGGATAATGTCATTATCTAGACAATAAACCGAACTAGCCAAGGTTAAACTCCTAACACCTTCTCTAAATACTCATAAGTTTCGTCGTTAAACTTATCCCAGTCTAATTGATTGGCTAAATATTCATTAATAATCTTGTCTCCATTGGGAATAGGTTCTAATTTCTTTAAAGCATTGTTAGCCAATCCCCAATTATTATTATGCCACGCATTATTAAGGATAATTGAGGTAACGTCAACAGTAGGATTTTCTTGGGCTTTTAGTTTAGCGTGTTTTATTAAGTGATCATTACGATAAAATTCCTTATCCCCAAAGCAGTTATCACAATCGCCTAAGAGTAATTCAGTAGCAAATTGATTGGCTTTAGATTCTTCCTCGTCATTATCGCTAGATTTAATATTTTCATCAACTAAAACCCCATCGTTTAAATGTTCTAATGCTAAATGTCCTAATTCGTGGGCTAAGTCAAAAGCGAGTCTCGCAGAATATTTAGACTTTGAACTAAGAATAATTACGGGACAAGTAGAGTGCCATTGAATTAATCCAGCAAATTTTTTAGCCTCTCTAGGAAAATGATGAAAATACCCTACTGCTATCCCTTTACCCCAACAATAATCTAAAAGGGAAGTTAAGTTAACCGTTGGATAGTGACTTAAGATGTCCTCTCGAATAGTTTGAGGATTGTTAGGTAAGGCGGTACACTCAAGGTCAACCCCTAATGAAATCAACTCAGCTACCCGACTCGCTAAAGCTTGCGCTAAATGGGGATGTTCTTTATTTTGACTGTTATGTTGTTTAAACTTGGTATTAGGAAAAGTATTAAATTTAAGATCTTCTTCTGGGGTTAATAAGGATGAGAGGTCAAGATTTAAATTTTTTGCGATATAACCTGCCCCTTCTAAGACAGCAACAGGTTTGTCATTAAGTTCATCATCCCACCAACTGGGTAAGCCATTTTCTCGGACATAGCTCTGTTTCAGTCCGATTTGGGAGAGTTTACGGTAGAGGGCAGACATGGTAAGGGTTTTGGTCATAGTTTTACCCTCCTTTATCTGAAATACTGAGTTTTTTGAGATTTTAGCGAAAAACGTAGATTAGTGTAATTCTATCTCTATGATACCATTTTTGTTACGAAACTTCATAAATATTCTCACTTCCTAATTTTAAGCCAAATACAAAATAATTTAGTACTAATTTGGCAAGTATTCCGTAAATGTACGGTTGAGAGCCGCTAAACTACGATGTAAAATACGTCATTACAGTGATCGCGACAAAATTAGTATCGCCTATCCAGACAATCCCCACAAGACCGTGAGTACCACCTCCGCCCAAATCCGCGAGGAACTGATCGAAGCTCTACATCTTGACCTCATCGGCCCTAGCCCCGATGACAGTCTTCACGCCGACGAAAAACTCGATCGCGAACCCTCCCGATGGTATCTCTGTGGCTTTCTCGTTCCCTACGAAGCTAAACCGAGCGATCGCGCCGATAGCACCGCCGACGACGAATTTAACGCGCCAAACCAAGACAAAAGCGACGACGATCCCGTCCCCGAAACCACCTCCGCCCGGAAAGCCTGCTTTCCCTCCTCAATGGGGCTGAGTTTCCTCATTACTAGCAACACGACCCAATTACAGGTTACCGCCACCTGGGGCGACTATTCTCCTTCCCCTCGCCCTCAAGAAACCAACGACCCCTCAGAAGACCCCAAAACTGACACCGACAAGACCCGCAATCCACTCCGCAACGATTTCATCTGGTGTCGCAGCCCTCGCCAAGAAACCCTCACCGTCAGCATTCCCAGCTACAGCAAACCTCACCCCCTCGAAATCCCCAATAGCCAGGGACTTCAACTGGTCATCTCCGTCAGTCCCGTCTCCCAAATTAGCCACCTCCCCCCCGGACCGCACGTCTCCCTCTTCCTCGTCAACAAGCGCCCCCCCGCCGACAGCGAGAACCGCGATACCGCCTACGCCTTCCAAACCGCCCTCACCATTCGCAGCACGACCAGTTTCGTCCCCCGACCCGACCCGCGAGGCCGCGATACCGAAGACCGCGACGAAAGAACTGCTTACCTGCAATACCGTGACTCCTTTGAATTTGCCGTCGGCCACAACGTTTCTGCCTGGGACGAACGCAACGGCGATCGCTGCCATACCATCGGTACAACTTGGATTCCCCGCGCCGAGGTCGAAAAAGTCGTCCCTGCCAGCCCCAAAGACCTGGGATTAGACGAAAACGCTCTTAACATCGAAGCTCTGGGCAACATTGCCGACTTTGCCACCCTTCGCGATCGCTCGGTAGCCTCCCCGAACAGTACCGCGCCTGGATTCAACAACAGCGCCAGAGCGTGGCTACGTTAGACCAAACTTGTCAAAATGTCGCTCATGATTTGTTAACCCGTGCCGAAGTTGTTTGTACCCGTATCGCCGAGGGACTCGACAGCCTCCAAGACCCCCTAGCTTTTGATGCCTTCCGCATTGCCAATCGTGCCATCGCCCGTGCTATCCGCCAGCGCCTCAGTCACGGCAAACCTGATGCCCCCAGCAACTTTGACCCTCCCAAGTGGCGACCTTTCCAGCTAGCTTTTGTCCTCACCAACCTCCAAGGCATCGTCGATCCTACCCATTGCGATCGCAAAGTCGTCGATCTGCTGTTCTTCCCCACTGGCGGCGGTAAAACTGAAGCTTACCTGGGTCTAGCCGTCTTTACCCTGGCGCTGCGGCGATTGCGCGACCCCAGTATCACCTCCGCCGGATTGAGCGTCCTGATGCGCTATACCCTGCGCCTGCTGACCCTAGACCAACTCAGTCGCGCCGCCACCCTCATCTGCGCCCTCGAACTTGAACGCCAGCAGCACCCAGAAAAACTAGGGGAATGGCCCTTTGAAATTGGCCTCTGGGTTGGCATGAGTTCCACACCCAATCACTTAGGCAAGAAAGGCGACAACCGCGAAAACACCGCCCGTTACAAACTGCGGCACAACGAGACCCCCATCCCCCTAGAAAACTGTCCCTGGTGCGGCGAACGCTTCAGCAGCAAATCCTTTCAACTGCTCCCCAACGAAGACTACCCCACCCACCTCGCCATTGGCTGTAATCCCGACCGCGCCCTGCTTCACCAAGAAAAGCGTCGTTCAAAACCCTGCGAATTTCAGCGCCAAAAACTGCCATCCTCGCGATCGACGAAACCATCTACCGCCGCCTGCCCTGCTTCATCATCGCCACAGTCGATAAATTTGCCAACCTGCCTTGGGTCGGCGAAACCGCTGGCTTATTTGGTAAAGTCACCCATTATCAACCCAGTCTTGGATTTTACAGCACTGCCGACCCCCAAGCCGCTGGTATTGCTCTTCAAGACGGCTTGCCGCCCCCAGACCTTATCGTCCAAGACGAATTACACCTCATTTCCGGCCCCTTGGGAACGATGGTCGGACTCTATGAAACCGCGATCGAGCGCCTCAGTGCCCGACAAATCCATCTTCAAACGGGCAAATCCATCCTCCCAAAGATTATCGCCTCCACTGCCACCGTTCGCCGCGCCGAAGCTCAAATTCGCGCTTTATTCGGTCGTATCGAAGTTGATATTTTCCCTCCTCCTGGCCCCGATCGCCGGGACTCCTTCTTCGCCAAAACCGCCACTGTTACAGAACGCAATCCCCGTACCTACCTGGGCATCGCCGCCCAAGGTCGTAGCTTAAAAGTCGTCCTGTTGAGAGTCTATCTCGTCTTGCTAGGAGCCGCTCAGAAAGCCTGGGAACGGAAAGGCGGACAGAAAAACCTCAAAAATCCCGCTGACCCCTACATGACCCTCCTAGGTTACTTTAATTCCCTGCGACGAACTGGGAGGCAGTAGGCGCATTGTCGAAGATGAAATTAACGCCCGTTACAGGTTTACAGC
>JAAUTE010000017.1 GCA_012031815.1 Chloroflexaceae bacterium | reverse complement strand
CATTATGGGGGCGCAATTTCCGTCCCTTTTTGGGAAAAAATACCAATTTTTAAAGTTACTGGGGCAGAATCTCCCGGAAAAAGCCAAAAGTTCAAAGAAAGCTAATTCTACTTAGTCCCTGTAAGTTTCACTTTGTCGCCTCTGGTAGCTTCAAGCGGGGCAAGCAGCGCGATCGCAAATAAAGCGCGGGGGGACATCGGCGCTAAAATAGGGCAAGGCTGTAATTAAACCATAATCCTGGATACGACTGTGACCGACGCCAAAAGCTACAAAGACACCGTTAATTTGCCCCAGACCAAGTTTAGTATGCGGGCCAATGCTAAGGTACGCGAACTGGAAATTCAAAAATTTTGGGCAGACCATCAGATTTACGAAGAACTTTCCCAGGAAAATCCAGGAGATATTTTTGTTTTACACGACGGGCCGCCCTACGCCAACGGTTCTCTCCACATGGGTCACACCCTTAATAAAACCCTTAAAGATATTATTAATAAGTACAAGCTGCTGCGGGGCTACCGGGCCCGCTACGTTCCGGGTTGGGACTGTCACGGCCTGCCCATTGAACTGAAAGTTTTGCAAAAACTAAGCGCCTCGGAACGACAAGGCCTGACGCCCCTGGCGTTGCGCCACAAGGCAAGAGAATTCGCCCTGGCCGCTATCGACGAACAGCGTCAGGGGTTTGAGCGCTTTGGGGTTTGGGGGGAATGGGAGCGCCCCTATCTCACCCTCAGTCCTGAATACGAAGCCGCTCAAATCGAAGTATTTGGGCAAATGGCCCTGAAAGGTTTTATTTATCGGGGGTTGAAGCCGGTTCACTGGAGTCCTAGCTCGCGCACCGCGCTGGCAGAAGCAGAACTGGAATACCCCGAAGGCCACACCAGCCGCAGTATTTATGCCGCTTTTGGGGTGACAGCCCTCAGCTCCGCAGCCCAGGCAATGTTATCGCCCTATTTGCCCCACCTGGGCGTGGCCATCTGGACGACCACCCCCTGGACAATTCCCGGAAACCTGGGCGTCGCGGTCAATCCCGATCTCACCTATGCCGTAGTTGAAGCAAGCTGGGAAAATCATTTGAAGTATTTGATTGTGGCGGCGGAGATGGTCGATCGCCTAGCGGAGAAGTTGGGTCAGTTCCTGGTTGTTAAAACGACCTTGCCAGGGAAAGCCCTAGAGCATTGCACCTATCGCCATCCCCTGTGCGATCGCGAAAGTGAGGTGTTAATCGGCGGCGATTACATTACCACAGAATCGGGGACGGGTTTGGTGCATACTGCGCCGGGTCACGGTCAGGAGGACTACATCGTGGGACAGCGCTATGGCTTGCCCATCCTCTCGCCCGTGGATGACCGAGGCGATTTCACGGCGGAAGCCGGACAGTTTGCGGGCTTAAACGTGCTTAATGGCGCTAATGAGTCCATTATTGAAGCGTTGGCGGCAACTGGCTCCCTGTTAAAAGAAGAAGCCTACGTTCACAAATACCCCTACGACTGGCGCACCAAAAAACCGACCATTTTCCGGGCCACAGAACAGTGGTTTGCTTCAGTGGCAGGATTCCGCGATGCAGCCCTGGCCGCGATCGCCACGGTGAATTGGGTTCCGGCCCAGGGGCAAAATCGGATTACGCCGATGGTCAAAGATCGTTCCGACTGGTGTATTTCTCGCCAGCGCAGTTGGGGCGTGCCAATTCCGGTGTTTTACGATGAGGAGACGGGGGAGCCGCTGCTGACCCAGGCAACGATTTACCACGTCAGAGACTTAATTGCGGAGAAAGGTTCTGATATTTGGTGGGAATTGGACACAGAAGACCTGTTGCCCCCCGATTATTGCAATAACGGACGTAAGTATCGCAAGGGAACCGACACGATGGATGTCTGGTTTGATTCCGGCTCCTCCTGGGCGGCGGTGGCGAAACAGCGAGAAAACCTGAAATATCCCGTTGATATTTATTTAGAAGGCACCGATCAGCACCGGGGCTGGTTTCAGTCCAGTTTACTCACCAGCGTGGCCATTAACGACATTGCCCCTTACAAAACCGTTCTGACCCACGGTTTCATCTTGGACGAAAAGGGGGTAAAAATGAGCAAATCCCTGGAAAACAGCTTTAGTCCTTTGATTTTGATCGAAGGCGGCAAAAATGAGCAAAAAGACCCTGCCTACGGGGCTGATGTACTGCGATTGTGGGTATCTTCTGTAGATTACGCATCCGATGTCGTTTTTGGGCAAAATATCCTGAAGCAACTGGCAGAAATTTACCGAAAAATCCGCAACACAGCCCGATTTCTCCTGGGAAACCTCCACGATTTCGATCCGGCTCACCATCAAATCCCCTACAGCGCGCTGCCTCAACTAGACCGCTACATGCTGTACCGCATCACCGAAGTCTTTGAAGACATTACCGATGCCTTTGAAAGCTATCAGTTCTTCCGGTTCTTCCAAGCGGTGCAAAATTTCTGTGTGGTCGATTTGTCCAATTTCTACCTGGATATTGCCAAAGACCGCCTTTATATCAGCCATCCCCACTCCCCACGCCGCCGCAGTTGCCAGCTCGTCCTTGCCGTTGCCCTGGAAAATCTCGCCAAGGCGATCGCCCCCGTACTCTGCCACATGGCGGAAGATATTTGGCAGTATTTACCCTACAAAACGCCCTACAAATCCGTGTTTGAGTCTGGCTGGTTTAAACTGGAATCCCAGTGGAAACAGCCCCAATTAGCGGAAACTTGGACAGTTCTTCGGCAAATTCGCGGCGATGTCAACAAGGTCTTAGAACAGGCGCGCGCGGAAAAGCTGATTGGTTCTGCTGCCGATGCCAAGGTACTCCTCTGTGCGGCGGACGATAGCCTGCGTCACTTACTGGAAGACTTCAACCCAGCAGATAGTCTGGGCGATTGCCGGGTGGATGGGTTGCGTTACCTGTTTTTAGCGTCCCAGGTGGAAATTGTCGATTCTCTGGCGCAAATTCACAACTCTCCCTTCCACTTACAAACCGAGACGGTTGCCATTGGCGTCACACAAGCAGAGGGAGCCAAATGCGATCGCTGCTGGAACTACTCAAGCGAGGTGGGAGCGTTTCCTGAAGACCCAACCTTATGCGAGCGGTGCGAAGCTGCCTTGAGGGGGAATTTCTAGAAAAGTACAGAAAAACCCCTTGTAAACTACCCTAAAATGGGATTTCGTCGAGATTCTGCTCTTGCTTTTCTGGGGCAGCGATCGCTTCTGGAGAGGAAGTGGGAGTTCGGGGGGTTTCCTTGGAGGCCGCCGCCACTGCCGTTGCCGTAACATTACCCTGCTCATCCAGGCGGAGAATTTGCGAAAGAATTAATTCCCCTCGCTTTTCCTTAAATCCTTCCTGGCGATCGATGGTATTCATCTGCAATCGCCCACTGATAATGATGCGATCGCCCTCCCCATAGTGTTGCTCAATGTCCTGGGCCAAATTGCCAAATCCCGTGACTTTTAGGGTCGAAGGGGCATCTTCCGGGCGCAATCCCGGAAACTCCACCAACATCTGGGCGATCGGCAGTTGATTATCCGGCGTGTAGCGCAATTCCGGGCGGCGAACGACCTTAGCCATTAAAACGATGCTATTCATAAAAAACTCCTGTAATTAAAACTCCCTGTCTGCGGGAAAACCTGAGTGTGAGTTTTTCGGCATGTCTCGCGTACCGGAAACATCTTTCCCCCATTGTACTTAGCGAGAGACCCCTTCCATGCCCATTTCCTGGTCAATAAACGCCTGAACCCGCTGACGATAAAGTTTGAGGATCTCGTCCACCCAATCCCGGTCGTCGCTGTTGGCAAAGATGTGAACCAGGGGTTCCCCAGCATCAGGAAGAATCAGCACCCAATTATCATTGCGCGGATCAACAACCTTGACCCCATCGATCAGCTCCAGGCTTTCCGAGGGATGGGTTTCCACCAGTTGGCGCATCAGGGAACCCTTAACCGTCCAGGGACAGCGCATGGTATAGGTTTTATGGGTGACGCGGGGCAATTCGGCGCGAATCTGGGCCAAAGAGCGCTCCTGGATGGTCAGCATCTCAATGAGCTTGGCAATGCTAAACATGGCGTCAAACCCTGGATGCAATTGGGGAAAAATAAAGCCGACATCGCCACTACCACCAAGGACTACCGAGGGATTATCCTGAGTGGCTTCCATAATGGCAGTGGGACTAGCCTTGGTACGCAACACCCGACCATCGTGGCGGCGGGCAATTTGCTCAATGGCGCTGGAGGCATGGACAGGAACGACCACCGTACGCGCGGATGGGAAGTGAGGATCGTGTTGACCATGAGTGCGGTGAGCATTTCCCCGCGAATGGCCAATCCCGACTCATCCACCAAAATAAACTGCTCGCCGTTAGCGGAAACCTGGACTCCCATGTTAGCCCGCAGGGCCTCAACGACGTGACCGAGCTGAATCAGCAGTGCCTCCCGCTCCAGGGAAGAGGCCGCAGTTTCTCGGAGGCTGGCGTTTAACACCACGGCATCGCAGCCAAATTTCGCCAGCAATTGCGGCAATACCGCGCCAGAAACCCCATAAACGTAATCAATGACTACCTTCGCCCCACTAGAGCGAATCGCTTCCACATTCAAGTGGTTCTCAAAACTCTGGCTATAAATGTCCATTGTTTGGGACGCATAGGACATATTGCCAATATCGGGGATAGAAACCCGCCTCAGGTCTTCCTTAAAGTAAGAACCTTCGATTTTCTTC
Organism: Chloroflexaceae bacterium; assembly: GCA_012031815.1. Lineage (GTDB taxonomy): Bacteria > Cyanobacteriota > Cyanobacteriia > Cyanobacteriales > JAAUTE01 > JAAUTE01. The sequence continues at coordinate 20,642 of JAAUTE010000017.1, read as the reverse complement.
TCTTTAGACTTGGAAATATTAATGCCCTGCTCGTCGAAAAACTCAATCAAAATCGAATCGGGGCGATCGGGGTGGAGCCGCACGTGAATGCCGCCCGCTACCCGCAAATGAGGAATCATCGTACGAGCAATGGGGATCGCGGTTTGCTCTAAATTCTGAACGTGGACGCCCGCTGACATCAATCCCGCAATCAGAGAGCGGCTGACCATGCGAGAAACGCTGCGCTGATCGCGAGAAACGGCCACCTGGGAGCCAGTTTTGAGGGTAGAACCGTAGGACGCACCTAACTTGACCGCAAATTCCGGCGTAATGTCGATGTTGGCGAGTCCCGAAACGCCGCGCTGGCCGAAGAGATTGCGCAAGGCTATGTTACCCCAGATGAGATTGATATTTAAGATAGCGCCAGATTCAATGCGTTTGTTAGGCCAAACCCGAACCCCTTGGCTAATTTGGGCTTCTTCCCCGACGGTACAAAGCGGCCCAACCACGGCTCCTTCCGCAACTTGTGCCCGTCGGTCGATGCGAGTTCCTCTGGCGATGATACAAGCGCTCAGGTGGACTTCATCCCCAATCATGGCACCATTCCAGATAATCGGTCGTTTCAGGTCAGCATCCGCTCCAATGGTGACATTATCGCCAATGACTGTCCCTCTCTCAATGCAGGTTCTCGGGCCGATGCGGCAGTTATGACCAATGAGGACGGGCGGCTCAATTTTGACGCTGGGGTCAATGTAGGTATTTTGTCCGATCCAGACACCGGGAGATTGTTCCTGGTAAGCAAAGTCGATTTTGACGCGATTGTGCAGGCCGTGGTACTGGGATTCTCGGTAGGCATCTAGGTGTCCGACATCGCACCAGTAACCTTCGGCAACGTAACCGTAGATTGGCTCGTCTTTCTCCAGCAACAGGGGAAATAAATCTTTGGAAAAGTCGCTTTCTTCGTTAACCGGCAGGTACTCCAATACCTCTGGTTCTAAAATGTAGGTTCCGGTATTAACCGTATCGGAAAAAATTTCGCTGGTAGAGGGTTTTTCTAAAAAGCGGCGGATGCGCTGCTGTTCGTCGGTGATAACGACCCCAAAGTCCATCGGGTTGGGAACCCGGGCCAGGACAATGGTGGCTTGTGACCCTTTGGCTCGGTGAAAGGCGATCGCCGCGCGGAGGTCGAAGTCGGTAATGCTGTCGCCGCTGATGACCAAAAAGGTATCATGGAGCAATTCTTGAATGTTTTTGACGCACCCGGAGGTTCCCAGGGGTTGGTCTTCTTCGACGGCGTAGGTCATTTCTACGCCAAAATCGCTGCCGTCTTGGAAATAGTCCCGCATGGCATCGGGCAGGTAATAGAGCGTTGCGACAATTTCCCGAATGCCGTTGCGCTTTAAAAGATTGATAATATGTTCGGCGATCGGTCGATTGAGGACGGGAACCATCGGTTTGGGTAAATCGCAAGTCAAGGGACGCAGTCTCGTTCCTGAACCACCCGCCATCAGCACTGCGCGCATAAATCCTCCTTACCTGTTTTACTGGCTCAACAATGGCTTAAGCTCGGCCAATCCCTGCTTTGCTATTGCTACCGGGGATTGGTCGAGAATCAGATTATTGGGTTTTGCCGTCACGCTCTGCAATTACCGCGATTCTATCACTGAGACTGACGCTGCGAATCATCCCTGGGAAGGCGGGAACGGTAGAGTTACCTTAGCTTTGGGGATTTGAGGGGTCGAGGCGGCCCCGACGATTGCCTGGCCAATTGCTCGCGCCTAAGGCCAGGAGAAATAGCCCAAACACAACTACTACAATGGCCGGCCCGGAGGGAATATCCAGATAGTAACTGCTATACATGCCAGCAATGGTCGCGATCGCGCCGAAGACGGCACCGAGGAGCATCATCTGGTGGAGTTCTTTGACCAGCAGATAGGCACTGGCGGCCGGGCCCGCTAGCAGGGACATGACCAACAGGACACCCACAGTTTGCATACTGGCAACAATGGTCAGCGTAATGGCACAAATCAAGCCAAAATAAAGGGTTTTAACGGGAAGACCGCTGGCTTGCGCTCCCAGGGGATCGAAGGTATAAAATAGCAGCTCTTTATAGAATAGCTTGACTAAAACGACGACGGTGATGGCGATCGCCAAGGTTTGCCAGACATCAGCGGGACGGACGCCGAGAATATCGCCGAAAAGAATTAAGTTTAGGTCAACTCGGTTAGTTTCCAGCAAGGTAATCAAAATTACGCCCAGGCCCAAAAAGCTGGTCAGGGTGAGGGCCAATGGAGGTATCGACTTTGAGGCGCGATCGCATGTCAATGGCGGCCACGGTCAAAGGCGCTGAGAACCCCGGCGAAAAATGCCCCGATGGCCAGATCGATTTGCAAAAAAAACGCCACAGATAGGCCAGGGACGACCGCATGGGAGATGACGCCGCCGATCATGCTCATCTGTCGCACCACCAGATAACTGCCCACCACCGCGCTAAGAATCCCCAACAAGATTCCCACGGCGATCGCCGAACGCATAAATTCAAATTGTAGTGGTTCGAGTAACCAATGCCCCATCGTTAAATCCTTGACTGAGCAATTGAAACTAGACGGCGGCCCAGTGCAGTTTTTGGCCGTAGGCTGCCTCTAGGTTTTGGGAGGTCAAAACCAATTGCTGGCTGCCGCTTGCGATTAAGGTGCGGTTTAGCAGCAAAAACTGATTGTAATGCCGGAGTCTATTGCCCAGATCATGACTGACGACAAGCAAGATTTTACCCTGGGTTTTCAACTCCTCAAAGACATCAAAAATAATAGCTTCTGCCTGTTTATCAATGCCATTAAGCGGTTCGTCAAAGAAAAAAACGTCCGCCTGCTGAGCGAGGGCCCGGGCCAGAAAAACCCGCTGCTGTTGTCCCCCAGACAATTCTCCAATGCGACAACGCTGGTAAGGGAGCATTTCCACCCGGAGTAGCGCGTTTTTGACCATTTCCCTGGATTGGCGGGAGGGACAACGCAGCCAGCCTGTCTTACAAGTTCGTCCCATCATGGCCACATTCCAAACCGTAATGGGATAATCCCAATCGATGTAGTTTCGTTGGGGAACATAGGCAATGCGCTGGAGTTGGGCTTTGAGAGGCCGCCGCTCTAGCAGGGCCGTACCGCTCAGGGTCGGTAGCAGTCCCAAAAGTGCCTTGATCAGGGTGCTTTTGCCCGCCCCATTGGGGCCGATGAGGTTGGTGAGCTGCCCTGGATAGAGACAAAATGAAAACATTTTTGAATTGCCGTTTGATTTTGATAGCTGACGGCGAAATTGCGAACTTCCAGCATACTTGGGGGTTATCTTTACCAGGTCGTGAAATTAAACTGGCTTCAGAAGTTGAGAGCAAAAGCTAGAGAAGCTGAGAGCTTGCTTAGCCAGCCATCAAGCTGAAATCGCAACTCCTAAAGTCAAATCAACCCTTAAATAGGCTATGAGCCTTCAGTCGAAGAAGTATTAAAATGGTACTGATAATCATTCTTATCCTATCATGGGAAAGTGCTGCCAGTTTTCTGGCTAGACAACAATGGGTGAATCAGCACTAGGAGTCAAGGCAGTGAGACAGGGGTTTATTTTCAAGGGCAATGCTCTAAATCGATGGGCTTTGGGGTTGGCGATCGCGAGTTTGATCGGTTGTTCTACTCAGTCTGAGAATTCCCCAAGGCCAGGGGCAAGTCTCCCAGCTAAACCCAATGTAGTGGCTTCTTACAATGTTTTGTGTCACTTTACGGAAGCGATCGCCGAAGCAACGGTCAATCTCACCTGTTTAATTCCGCCGGGTCAAGACCCCCACGCCTACAGTTCCACACCGTCAGATCGCCGCGCCATGAAGCTGCCCAACTGATTTTCTACGGCGGTTACAACTTCGCGCCAGCGGTCGAGGGACTGATTGCCCAGGTGGAAATCAAGGCTCCCAGGGTTGCCGTTCATGAATTGGCGGTTCCTGAGCCGATTTTGAGCGAGCATCACATGATCATGAAGGACACAGCCAGTCCGACGGCCACGACCATGACGAAACCGAACACGACTCCGAAGAAGCTGGCCCACAGCCAGACACCCACGTTTGGCACGATGTCCAAAATGCGATCGCAATGGTGGCGGTGATGGAAGCAGAATTAACCCAGCTCAATCCTGACGCAGCGGCGTTATATACAGAAAATAGCAGGGAATTGCGAGAAACTCTGGCAAAATTAGATGATTGGGTCAAGGCGCAGGTCGCGACCATTCCTCCGGCCCAGCGAGTTTTGGTGACGACTCACGATGCCTTTAGTTACTACTTGCAAGCCTATGGGTTTAAAAAATCGGACGCCTTGCTAGGAACGGGAGCGGAAGAAGCCCCAACCGCCTCGGAAGTTAAGGAATTAGTCGAAAACGTTAAGGCTGCTCCAGTTAAAACAATTTTTAGCGAAGCCAGTGCCAGCGATCGCGCGATCGCAACCGTTGCCCGTGAAGCCGGGGTGAAACTCTCAGAACAGCCCCTCATTGCCGACGGACTCGGCCCAGAAGGCAGTGACAGCGCTACCTATGTCGGTACGATCGTCTCTAACACCTGTGCGATCGCGGTGGGTTTGGGGGGACGCTGTGAGCCATTTACACCCTGACGGTGGAGCGCATTACCCCAAACGGCTCCAGAAACCGGCGGATTTGCTAAACGCCTCAAGACATCATTATTCATTGACAGAATACAATAATACTTACGAACAACCTTGCCGGAAAGTTATGATGGAGACAAGTCTAATTACTTAAACTACTGGGAGCAAGGTTCCCAATGGAGAAAGGCAATGATTCAAGCGACGCTCCATCAACTTGCGGTTTTTGAGGCAACGGCCCGCCACGGCAGTTTTACCCGTGCAGCCGAGGAACTGTACATCACCCAGCCGACGGTTTCCTCTCAGGTCAAGCAACTTAGCAAGGCGATCGGGTTGCCTTTGTTCGAGCAAATTGGTAAGCGGCTGTATTTAACGGAAGCGGGGAAGGAATTGCTGGCCACTTGTCAGGATATCTTTGAGCGGCTGGATAACTTTGAGATGAAGGTTGCCGACCTCAAGGGGACAAAGCAAGGAAAACTGCGTCTGGCAGCAATTACAACCACAAAATACTTTTTGCCGCGCCTATTGGGAGAATTTTGCCAGCTTTATCCGGGAGTTGATGTTTCTCTGAAGGTGGTCAATCACGAAGAAATCCAAACGCGCATGCTCGACAATGAGGATGACCTCTACATCCTGAGTTCGCCACCGGAGGAGCTAGATTTGCGGGTTGAGCCGTTTTGGAGAATCCGCTGGTGGTGGTTGCTTCCTGTAGCCATCGCCTGGCCGGAAAACGCAATATTCCCATTCAAGAACTGAATGGAGAGGCTTTCATTATGCGGGAGCCGGGGTCGGGAACGCGAGAGGCTGTCCTGAAATTGTTTGCTAAGCATCAGGTAACGGTGAAGGTCAAGCTAGAGTTGGGCAGCAACGAGGCGATTAAGCAAGCAATCATGGGAGGACTGGGGATTTCCGTGCTATCGCGCCATACGCTGGTTTCTGAGGGGCCAACCAGTGAGCTAACGATTTTGGATGTGCAGCAGTTTCCCATTGAGCGCCGTTGGTATGTAGCCTGCTTGAATGGAAAGCAGCTGTCAGTGATTGCAGCGGCCTTTTTTGAGTTTTTGCTGGAGCATAGTAAACAGGTTTCCACGCCTTATCTGCGGCTGCTGACGAGGGTTTGATGCCTTATGAGGTGGTGATTCGGCTCAAAAAAGCGCAGATTTAAGAGTGGAGCAGGTTTTTATGGCAATTGCGGTGCAGTTCGACGATGTTAGCTTTCGGGTTGGCGATCGCACAATCTTATCGCGGTTAAATTTGGCGGTGGCGGAGGGGGAAGCGCTGGTGCTGTTGGGGCGCAGTGGCAGCGGTAAGACGACGACGTTGAAGTTGGTGAATCGGTTGTTGGAGCCGAGCCAGGGTCGGGTGTGGGTGCAGGGAAGGGAAGCCGAGGCGTGGGATGCTATCCAGTTACGAAGACGAATTGGTTATGTAATTCAAGAAATTGGTTTATTTCCCCATTTTCGGTGGAGCAGAATGTGGGATTGGTTCCGTCTCTGGAGCGCTGGAAACCGTTGCAGATTAAAGCACGGGTTTGGGAGTTGTTGCAGTTGGTGGGATTGGAGCCGTCAGTTTACGCAAAACGCTATCCACAGCAGCTTTCAGGAGGACAGCGCCAGCGGGTGGGGGTAGCGAGGGCTTTAGCAGCAGATCCGCCGATTTTACTGCTGGATGAACCCTTTGGGGCGCTCGATCCGATTACGCGGCTGGAATTACAGCAGGAGTTTCATCGTCTGAGAACAAAACTGAATAAAACGGCAATTTTTGTCACCCACGACGTTGGGGAGGCGTTTCGGCTGGGGACGCGAATTGGGTTAATGTACGAGGGGGAGTTGGTGGTGATGGGAACGCCCCAGGAGTTTCGTCAGGCAGCCCATCCCGAAGCACGGCGGTTTTTGCAGTGTTTACAGGTGGGATTGTCTTTGGAGGAGGCTTAGGGAATTTTACGTAAGGAAATCGCGAGGCGCGTGTATGGCAACCCTAAAGTTAGATCTAAGTGAGGCAGAGTATCAAGCACAAGTCGAGCAGATCATGGAAACCCTGAGAGCGGACTTGCCGACGCTATTTGAGCAGGATATTTCCTACGATATTTACACGAAAAATATCTTTTTCCAAGATCCGGTTAATACCTTCAAGGGTAAATTCAACTATCGTATTATCTATTGGACGCTACGGTTTCACGCAAGGTTATTTTTTACGGAGATTTTCTTCGATTTGCACCGAGTCTATCAAGCTGAAAAAGATGCGATCGCCGCCGATTGGACGGTGAGAGGAACCCTGAGAGTGCCCTGGCGAGCCAAGATTGATTTTGACGGCAATTCTACCTATAAACTCACCCCGCAAGGCTTAATCTACGATCATCGCGATCAGTGGATGCGATCGCCCAAAGAAATCCTCCAACAGTTTTTCCGCCCAGGTTAACAGCGCTTGAGCCTAATTACTGCCTATTTCGGCAATTTTATTTAGTTTTTCATAAGTTCCAGGGCCAAAACCAGAAATTGTGTCTGCTCCACTACCTGAAGATTTTTTCAAATTTTCCCAAGTCAATTGCCTTCCTGATTCTCGCCAGTACAAAACTGCATTCCAAGCTGCTTTTTGCTGAGGCTTAGTTGCCCTTACTTTTTCAAGAGCTTCGCTTAATTCTTTCTCATTCGTTGATAGCAAATTGATTTTAACCAGCTCATCTAAAGCTTCCTGTAAAGTCTTAATTAAATCCTTTTTAGTCTTTTCTTCGGATGATTTAAGAGTAACTTCTTCTTGTAAAAGAAATTTAAATGATTTTGTCGTAATTTTTTCGTTCAACTTTTTAATCTCTTCTAAAAGATTATAAGTAATTTCGTTAATCCCATCGTTAGGAGTGACGTTGGGTGTTACCTGATTCGCTGTTACATTCAAGCGTTCTATTTTACTTGAAAGAGTACGGCTAAGCTCATCAAACTTTCTGTCGAAAACTGCTTCAAGTCGTTTCTTGGCAGTTTCTTCCGCTTCTTCCTCCTCAACAGACTTTTTCTCTGTATCTGTTCGTTTATCTTTCAACAATTCAATAATTTGAAGTTGGTTAGTTGCATTTTGCTCATCGGAATCCTCTAAAACAAATGCGTTGACTTCAGTATACTTTCTTTCGTCTTTTTCAAAGGCTTTCAATGCCGAGAAATATTCAAGATGTCCTTCAATAACTTGATAGCTATCAAAAGAAATTTTTTTCAAAATCAAAGGTTTTAAAAGTGAATCGCATTTCATAATTTCTTCGGCGAGTAGTTCCAAATCATTTTCTGAGTAGTTTGATCGGTCTTCGGAGGGAATTATGCTATCAATTTCTACCCTTAAAAAATTAAACATTGTTAAACCTCCATCTTGATTAAAATTTCATTTGCTAAATTGTCAAACTCGATGGCAGAGCTAGAAGCGGAACTGTCTTCAGACGCATACTCAATTATTGATTTTGGATCGGGAATGTTTAAGTTGCCAACAGTAATAGTTTTATTGATGCAATTCGACAAAGCAGATCTTTCAGAAATTTTACTACTCATTAAAGGAAGATTATAGCGATCAGATATAATAGATCTATACTTTGGATAAACATGAGTTAAGTATTGATGATTAGTGGAAATCTTGGAGGGCAAAACACCCATTATTTTTATAGGTGGTTTCTGTAAACCTTCTTTGTTCTCATTGATAACTTGTTCTACAAATCTTATTACACTAGGCATCCCTTGATTAGAAAAAGGTTTTAAATCCGAAGGAATGATCAGGTAGTCAGCAGCAGTCAATGAAGCTTGAGCATATATATCAAGTGAAGGAGGAGTATCAATGATGACAATATCATATTGATCTTCAACTAAAGCTAGTTTTCGTGCTAGCCTTAAACCACTAGAGCCTGCACCAAGCAAGTCGGATTGTTTTTCTATCAAAGTTATATGAGAAGGGATAACATCAAATTCTGTCTGATTGAAGTAATGAGACTTTTTCACCAGTCCGGGAACAAAGTTATATTCATATCTCGTTTTCTCAAATAAATTGTAAACGTTTCTGTCACGTAGGTCGTCATCTTCCTCAAATTGAAATTTGATCAGACCCACGGCAAAAGTGCTATTTGCTTGGGCATCAATATCAATTAACAAAACTCTTTTACCTTTTTTGCTAAAGACAGCAGCAAGGTTTACAGAAATAGTTGTCTTGCCAACGCCGCCCTTGTGATGATATATGGCAATTGTTTTCATCTTCCTCGCTCCAATTTGATTGTCATATACAATATGAATGCAGTCCGAGTTTGATTGTTCTGCACTAAACAAATTTTCCTTGCCTATAAGCTTGTCAATCTGTTCAATGCTATCATCAAGATTCTTGGTTGTACAGCTAAACAATAGAACAAGCCCATTTATAAGGCGCCGATAAATCCTAAGCTCTTTGCCGTTCGTAATTAGTCCGTGCTTTGCCGATAAATGAGACAAATAACGTTCTAACTGATAAATGTGCTTATCTAAATTCTCTTTTGGATGCTTTGCCTCAATAATTAATTCCGATCGATAAACAGCACCAATTATTTTTGAACTTTTTTTGAGCGGCGATGGCCAAAAAATCGAGACGAATACTACCAAAAACCACTTCTTGATGCCAAGTATCTGGCGTGTATCCTAGACGTGGTAGTAAATATTGTACGATCAGCTTGCTTTCCACCTCACTTTCATTGCGACACCAACTCGAATCAAAACTCAACTCTTTACTTCCTGCGTGTTATGTACACTCTGTAAATAATGCCCTACGAGAAAGAATTTGACTATCAGGGATATTACTGAAATGAGTTTGTGGCAATGCTTCATAATGCGATCGCCGCCGGGAATGTATCGGTGTTGACAGTTCTCGATCTAAGGCTGTTTTTCCTTTGGCGATCGCCTTCTCTGTTGGTTATTGAGTACATATACTCAGTAAGACGGATGACGTTTTCTCGGTAATTTCCTTGCTCTGTATTTCTACTCATGCTAAAATTGCTTATAAAGCTTTTCTTCAGGCTAATTAACGATATCAAGGGAGCAACGGTGCAATTGCCCGCATTAGTTAAACCACTGGATTCGACCTTACTCGAAGCTGGTTTGTTATCAACCGCTCAGCTTGAGGTTATTCGTCACGACCAGCAAGAATACGACGATCTTCTCCTTGGAGAAATTTTGGTGTTACACGGCTGGGTTACTCAAAAAACTATCGATTTCTTTATGCAGGAGTGGCCGCAGTTGGCTGCGGAAGGGTTAAACCGCCCGCTTAGACACTATCTACAAAGAGCCGGTATCTTGAGCGAAGCCCAAATCAGCGAAATCTTGAACGAACAAGCTAGATTAGGCTTACCTTTTGGGGAAATTGCCATTACAAAATCCTGGCTCAAGCGCAAAACCCTTAACTTCTTCTTACGCGCTAAGCGAGCTGCCGATTTAGAGAATCACCAAGTTAAAGAAACTAACTGTAGCTCTGAAATAATACAAATTGTCGCCGATATTCTGAAAAATGGTGAAATTACTCGCGCTGAACAATACCGCTTCTTCTCAGCTTCTCTCAAGGCGCAAATTCTCACCCCGGAAGAACAGAGTTGTATCAATGAAGTTTTCTCTCGTCTCAATCAGGGTAGACTGCGACTTGTCGGCTGAATTGCCTGTCTTGACCCTTAATTGAATGTTGATGCCCTTTTTATTGAACGTGCTGCCGGATAGGTTGGTGGCAGGTCAGGCTGCTGCCTTTAAGGAAGAAACCCTAAAACAATTGCTGTTCCACTATCAATTTGTCTATAATTAACTCACCTAACGCGGATGTAGTTCAGTGGTAGAACGTCAGCCTCCCATGCTGAATGTCGTGGGTTCGAGTCCCATCATCCGCTTTGAATAAACCTTTGTCCAGAGGCGATCGCGCTCTGCACAGTGGCAAAGCTAATCGCAACTTTGGTTCAGGAAGGCGCAAACTTCTAACCAGGGCGGTGGTTTTCTCGTAATTGGGGGCAGTACCCTTAACTTGAGTTAAGCTGCCAGCAAGTTAGAGAAAAGTTCATGGAGATCACCACGCCAAACTGGGTTAAACACGCCGTTTTTTACCAAATTTTTCCTGATCGCTTTGCCAGAACCAACCTCCCCCGTTCGGGACTGTGGCAGACCCCTCACCTGGAAGCCTGGGACGCTCCCCCCAGTTATGAGGGCTACAAGGGCGGCGACCTTTTGGGGAGTTTTGGAAAATTTGGACTATTTGCAGGATTTAGGGATTACAGCCCTTTATTTTACCCCAATTTTTCAGTCACCCTGCAATCACCGCTACCACACTCACGATTACTACAATGTTGACCCCATGCTCGGCGGCAATGCAGCCTTTGAAGCGTTGCTGAAAGCCGCCCACGATCGCAACCTGAAAGTGGTGCTTGACGGGGTGTTCAACCATGCCAGTCGCGGCTTTTTCTTCTTCAACGACATTCTGGAAAACGGCTCCCATTCTCCCTGGTTGGATTGGTTTAGAATCCAAGGCTGGCCGCTCTCTGCCTACGATGGCTCTCGTCCTGCTAATTACATCGGCTGGGCGAATAACCGCGCCCTGCCCCAGTTTAACCACGATAATCCCCAGATACGAGAATATTTGATGCAAGTGGGCGAATATTGGATTAAAAAAGGTATCGACGGCTGGCGCTTGGATGTCCCCTCTGAAATTACCCGCCCTGGTTTTTGGGAGGAATTCCGCGATCGCGTTAAAGCCCTTAATCCCGAAGCCTACATTGTCGGCGAAGTTTGGGAGGATTCCCGCATTTGGCTGGATGGCTCTAAGTTTGACGGTGTGATGAATTATCTCTTTACCGCGCCCACCATTGCCTTTACCGCTGGCGATCGCGTAATTCGTGAGCATGTGGAAATTCCGTCTTATTATCCCTATCCGTCCCTAACGGCGGAGGATTACGCGGCTCGGATGGTGGAATTGCTCGATCTCTACCCCTGGCAAATCCAATTAACCCAGCTTAACCTGCTTAACAGCCATGATACAGCCCGGTTGTTGACCATTGCGGGCGGCGATCAGGCCAGCGTGGCCTTGGCAACCCTGCTGCTGCTGACCTTTCCCGGAGCGCCCAGCATTTATTACGGCGATGAAGTTGGCTTGCCGGGAGCCTTCGATCCCGATTGTCGGCGCGGTTTTCCTGCCCCAGAACAGTGGATAGGGCGGTTTTGGACTACCACAAGCAATTAATCGCCCTGCGTCACCAACATCCCTGTTTGCGGACTGGATCTTATCGTGTGCTTTATGCTGACGATGCTGTCCTCGTTTTTGCTCGCATCCTAGAGAAAGACACCGTGGCGATCGCCGTTAACATTGCCACCCAACCCGCCAGGATTACCTTTGAAACCGACACCGGACCCCTAGCCAAAATTCTCTATGGGCAGTGCGAGTTTAACTGGACGGAAACCGAAGACGCCCACCGTTTAGAGTTGCAGCTTCCTCCTCGTTCTGGCTGTATCCTCGGTCAAAACTCTAGAGCAAATCGGGAAGGCTAGTCAAAAAGTCCAGTTGAGCTGCCCGCAGCTCGGCTGCCGGTCTCGCCTGTTGAATGGTTGCGATCGCCCTTTCCGGCAACTCACCTTTCGCAATCAAATAAGCGGCTAGTAAGGTTCCGGTGCGACGGTTGCCGCTGGTGCAGTGAACCGCTACGGCCTGCTGTTGTTCCAGGAGCGGGTCGGCAAATTCAACAAAGGCTTGCACTTGTTCGAGCTTTGGGGCAGTGCCACCGATCGTTGGCAGCCACAGTGCCTTAAAACCAGCCTCCCGATAAGCTTCAATGCCAGAAAGCTCGTCCATCACTGAAACAATACCTCGTAATCCGGCCTGATAGAGGATTGGTAAATCTTCCAGGGGCGGACGGGGCATTCCGCCCAGAAAAGGAGGTTTGACCCACCAAAGGTAGTTGGGATAAGCAATAGGCTCTGATGTCATGTTTTGTAGAGGATTTAGCGACAAATAGGGGTAAATTCTAGGTTTTCAAGCCTAAAACTACGATTGAGTTTCTCTGGCTTTACGTTCGCTGTAGCGATCCGTCAAATATTCGACCTGATCCCGCAACAGCAGGGTAAATTTGTACATTTCCTCCATCACATCAATGACGCGATCGCGGTAGGGAGAATCTTTCATGGGGCCATCTTCCTCAAACTCCTGATAGGCTTTGGCTACGGAAGATTGATTGGGAATGGTAAACATCCGCATCCAACGACCTAAGATTCGCATGGTATTAAGGGCGTTAAACGACTGAGAACCGCCGCTTACCTGCAACAATGCGAGGGTTCTGCCCTGAGTCGGCCGAACCGCGCCAATAGTCAAAGGAATCCAGTCAATTTGATTTTTGAGGACGCCGGTAATATTGCCGTGCATTTCTGGGGATGACCACACCTGACCCTCTGACCATTGGCTCAAGGCCCGCAATTCCTGGACTTTGGGATGGGATTCCTGGATTTTGTCATAGATGGGCAAGTCATGAGGGTGAAAAAAGCGCACTTCTGCCCCAAAATCCGCGATGATGCGAGCGGCCTCTTCTGCTAAAAGGCGGCTGTAGGAACGTTCTCGCAGAGAACCGTAGAGAAACAAAATGCGGGGAGGATGGGTCGAGGTCATAAATCGCTGCGTCATAAATCCTGTGTCAAGGCAGGTTGAGAGGCGTGGTAAAACCGAAACACGTAGTCTTGCTTAATAACAGTGGAGAGCGCACCAGAGCGAATCTGGCGTACCTTAGCAATGGCCGCTTCAGGGGAGTAGCCTAGCTTAACCAGGCAAGCGGCTGCCAGCATTCCCGTACGACCTCGTCCCCCCTTGCAGTGGATAAGAACCGTTTTTCCTGCCGACAAAGCAGCCACCACCCGCTCCACCAACGCCGAAAATGCTGCCATAGAATCAGGCAAGCCCTCATCAGCAATGGGGAAATGCTCGGTTATTAAGCCGTGAGCTGGTGCTTGTCTGAGCAATTCAGGAATTCCTAGCTGATGGAGTTCCTCGTCTTCTAGCAGGCAAATTAGGTGATTGATCCCATAATACTCGCGCAACCGTTTCAAATCGGCTTGAAGGTCTCGCTTCCAGATTATCTCGGCTTCCTCATCCTGTTTGCCAGGGGCCATTGTCATAGCGATTTGGCCGGGCCGTCCCAAGAGATCGCTGGTTAAAAAATCTACTTCAAGGGGAGAAGATTCGGAAGTAACTGTAGGTTTCATAGAAGTAGATGGCTAAATAGCGCCTTCTTTTGGACTTAGCTTGACAATCAGTGCCTCAACTCGCTCCTTAATCTCGTCCCGCACACGGGGAAAGATTTCCGGCTGCTCGGCGGGATCGTCCAGTTGCCAGTCGCTGAAATATTCCCGTAATACCCACTCCGTCGGCAGGTTAACTCCGCAGCCGCACAGAGAAATCACCACTTCAAAGTCCTCTGGCTTAAAATTCGCTCAGGGCCTTGGAGGTTTGGTCGCTGATATCAATGCCAATTTCGGCCATGGTGGCGATCGCTTCTGGGCGAACTTGACTAGCCTCCAGTCCAGAGCTGGTGACCGCAATCTTGCCAGCCTCCGATGGGTTTGGCAAACCTTCGGCCATTTGAGAGCGGGCGGAATTTTTTTTGCAGACAAACATAACGCGCTTCATAATCGCTCATTCTCCAGGGTGAGGTCTACTGAACAGGGTCGAAATCGTGAAAATTATCAGAGAGTTGGCGATAAATCCAGACCGCAGCCTGGGCGCCTAGAATTGGCCCCACAACATATAACCACTGGTGCTGCCAAAGATGGGCCACCAAGGCAGGAGCAAGAGACCTAACTGGATTCATGCTAGCCCCGGTGATCGGCCCCATGAAGGCCGCTTCCAGTCCCACGGTCAGACCGATTGCGATTCCGGCAAAGCCCACGGCGCTCTGCGATCTAAGCCCGACCCCAAGATGATAAACATCAGAATAAAGGTCAGGATGGCTTCCAAAATCAAAGACTGCAACCAATTCTCATTTAAGGGAAGGGTTGCTCCCAGGTTGGCCACCTTACCCAGGGCTAGCCGTAACAGCATCGATCCCAAAAGTCCTCCCACCATCTGACCCAAAATGTAGGGCAGAACCTTATGACGAGGAAATACGCCACTACGCCAAAATCCCAGGGTCACGGCGGGATTAAAGTGGGCCCCACTGATATGACCTGTACTATAAATCAGAGCAGCGATGATAGCCCCAAAAACGAAGCTGATGCCAAGATGGGTAATCGTTCCATTGGTGATGTTATCGACCATAACCGCTCCCGTTCCCGTAAAAACCAGGATAAAGGTTCCGATTCCTTCTGCTAAAATCTCAGGCGATAGGGATTTAGAGTTGGGCCGCAGGCTAACAACGGACATCAATGGGAAGCTCCAGGGAGATTCATCATGAAATTGGTGGATGGCTATCTCAGTGGCGGAATGCAGCGGGGATCGCACAGGCTGGCTTTCTCTGGTTCACGGGGAAACCAAAAGGCGGTTCGCTTACAAACTTCCACCAGCATCAGCATCAGCGGTACTTCGATGAGAACCCCCACTACCGTGGCCAGGGCTGCCCCAGAATTGAGTCCAAATAAGACCACCGCCGTGGCGATCGCCACTTCAAAGTGATTGCTCGCACCGATGAGAGCTGCCGGAGCCGCATCCTCGTAGGTGAGACCGAGTTTTTGGGCGGCGACGTAGGAAATTAGGAAAATAAAATTGGTCTGAATGAACAGCGGTACGGCAATAAGGAGAATATGCAGCGGATTATTGACAATGAGTTCGCCCTTAAAGGCAAATAACAGGATTAGGGTAATGAGTAAGGCGGCGATCGCCACGGGATTGAGATACTTGAGAAACTGCTGCTCAAACCAGGCCCGGCCTTTGTAGCGGAAAATCCAGTAGCGGGAATAAGTTCCGGCGAGTAAGGGTAAGCCTACATAAATCAGCACCGACAAAACAATCGTTTCCCAGGGAACAGTCAGATTATTGGCCGCTAATAGCCAGCGACCCAAGGGGGCATAGAGAAATAGCATCGCCAGGGAATTCACGGCAACCATAACCAGAGTATGGCCTTGATTGCTGTAGGAAAGATAGCCCCACATCAGCACCATCGCCGTACAGGGCGCAATTCCCAGTAAAATCGCCCCTGCTATGTAGGAATTAGCTAGGGTGATTTCTGTGCCGCGAATAATTTCTGTGGTCTGTAGCCAGGGCAGAAACAGCCAACCCAGGAAAAACTGAGCAAACGCCACCATTGTAAAGGGTTTAATTAGCCAGTTCACCACCAGGGTTAGAATTACGGGTTTTGGCGTGCGGATCGCCTGTTTCGTCTGGCTGAAGTCGATTTTTACCATGATGGGATACATCATGAAAAACAGGCAAATGGCGATGGGAATCGACACCTGATAGATACTCATGGCATCAAGGGCCGTGGCAATCCCCGGAAACAAGCGCCCCAGTGCTATCCCGGCAAAAATGCATAAAAAGACCCAAACTGTTAAATAGCTCTCAAAAAAACTGAGTTGGTTGCCAGCTTGTACTGCGTTGGGATTCTGTTGTGTCTGTTCCCCTGTCATAAAAACCTCAACTGTTATGGGTGAAAAATCTCAATCACTGAAACCGTTTTTCTTGGCGCAGGAGTTCGGCAATGGTAAGCGTCGGCTGTGGCTCTCCATTGAAAGCGGTTCCCACTTCCCCTTCATAGAAATTCAGTAGTGCAAGGCGATAGCCTTCCTCTGGAAGCGGAATGTAACCCACTTCTTCAACAATTTCAAACGCATTCTCTAAATAGAATTCGACAAATTTCTGCAGGTTCCGATTGCTTTGGGCCGTTTGCAAATTAACGTAAATAAACAGCGGACGAGCTAGGGGTTGATACTTGGCCCGAAGCACGGCTTCCTCAGAGGGGATAACGGCCCCTTTACCGCTATCTACAGCCAATGCACTCAGTTTCTCTGGGTTTTCCTGGTAGTAAGCGTAACCAAAGTAGCCTAAAGCGTTGGGATCGTTGCTAACAGCCTGAACTAGCAAAGTATCATCTTCACTAGCGACGTAATCACTCCGACCTGCTCCGCCGACAACCACTTCCGTAAAGTAGTCATACGTTCCAGAATCGGTTCCTGGCCCGTAGAGAGTTAAGGGGCGATCGGGCCATTCAGGCCGCACCTGTTGCCAGGTGGTGATTTTCCCTTGGGCTTGGGACTCCCAAAATCTTCTCTAGCTCTTCTATGGTGATGCTCTCTGCCCAGTGGTTCTGCGGGTGGACGACAACGGTGATGGCGTCGTAGGCAACAGGTAACTCGATATAGCGAATCCTCGCGCGATCGCAGGCGGCAATTTCCTCAGACGAGATCGGGCGGGAAGCATTGTTAATGTGGGTTTCTCCGGCACAAAACTTCTCAAAGCCACCACCGGTTCCCGAAAAGGAGATGGAAATTTCGGCGTTTTTTGGCATTTCAGCCTGATATTGCCGTAAAACGGCAGTAGCGATCGGATAAACCGTACTCGAGCCATCGACCAAAACCTCCGCCGTCGCTGGAGCAAAAGAGTCATTGGCCGCCGCAGTCTTGCTATCTTCTAAAGTGCCTCCGTTGTTACAAGCTACTACCAGAGCGGTTAAGGTCAAGCCGGAGGCAAGGGATAGCCATCGAGAGATCGACATAAACATAGTTTTCCTCCCCTTACATGGTGAGATGGGACTAAGGTTTTGCCAACCTCTAGCTGCTCTAAACCAGCTAAGCTTCCCCTTTTTTAGGAAAATTCTCGGCTAGTTCCTGGCGTAGTACTCTAGAGCTGGCAGCATTCATCAAACAAATTTGATTTGTTCTTTAATTTAATCATTTCAAAAAATCTTGATTTGTCAAGGGGCAGGTCTCCGGCTTCTCGGTTCGCGGCCCATTATCTACTCTGGCGATCGCTGGAACTGGGGTGGGCTGAGGCGAGGAAACTGGGGGATTGATAGTGAGAGAGAAAGCTTTCCAGGGAGTGAAACTGAGACGGATTGAGTCCGTAGTAAATCCAGCGGCTTTCCTGTCGAGCCACGATTAATTTTGCCGCTTTTAGGGTTTTTAGGTGAAATGAGAGTCGAGATTGTTTGACGGCTAGACGCTCGGACAGGTCGCAAGCGCAAAGTTCTCCGCCCCTGAGTAGTTCGAGGATTTGCCGTCGCAGGGGGTCAGAGAGTGCCTGGAAGCTTGCCAAAAAAGAATTAGGGGAAGATTGCGCCGGGTCGTGCATCAATTCTTCTTGAAGCGACCACTCTAGCTTAGCTAAACCTCATTGGAAGGATTTGGGAAAACAAATGGTATTAAGGACTTACGGGCTGCCGTGACGCTGTTGATGCCACTGCCAGGCGTGGGAACGATTGTATTTAAATCGTCGTATTGAGGATTCCAGCCAAGGATTTGTTTGGCTTTATCGCTGCTGCCGATGAGGATTGGGGCATCTCCCGCTCGCCTTTCCGCCTCCTGCACCAGAAAATCGATGCCAGTTACGGATTTTGCAGCCTCAATGACCTCTCTCACTGAAAAACCGTTGCCATTACCTAAATTAAACACCTGAGAGTGGCCGCCTTGCAGCAAATATTCCAACCCCAAAACGTGGGCCGCCGCTAGGTCGCTGACGTGAATGTAATCTCGAACGGCAGTTCCATCGGGCGTTGGATAGTCTGTTCCAAAAATTGACAGGGATTTTCGCTGTCCTAGGGCCGTCAACAGCGCCAGAGGAATCAAATGGGTTTCCGGGGTGTGGTCTTCTCCTAAGCGCCCCAGGGGATCGGCTCCAGACGCATTGAAATATCTGAATGCCACCGATTTTAGCCCAAAGGCGCGATCGCAGTCCTCCAAAATTCGCTCCACCATTGCTTTGCTGGCCGCGTAGGGACTGAGGGGGTCGTGGGGATGGTCTTCACTCATGGGAATCTCTTTTGGCATCCCGTAAATGGCGCAAGTAGAGGAAAAAACAAAGCGTTTTACCTCAGCGCTCAGCAGGGCTTCCAATAAGGTCAGGGTTCCGCCAACATTGTTGCGATAATACAAAGCCGGTTTCGCCACCGATTCCCCCACGGCAATGTAAGCAGCAAAGTGCATCACCGCCGCAATTTCCCGCGTAGCAAACAAGTCATCCAACAAAGCGCGATCGCTGGTATCCCCGATAATTAATTCGGCTTTGAGAACCTCGGTGACCAACTCGCGATGACCATAGGAGAGATTGTCTAATACTACGACTTCGTAACCCGCCTGTTGCAGCGCCAAAACGGCGTGAGTGCCGATGTAGCCAGCGCCACCCGTTACTAAAATTGTTGGCGATTCTCCCACTCCTTTAACCACAATCGTTCCTCTTTTACTTGGTGTCGGCTAATGATTGTAATAGAGCCAGCCAAGCTGGCTAGCCTGGCAGCAATTTTTTTACCTTATGGCTTTGTTCTCTTCCTGTCCACGCAGAAAAAACAACGAGTTTATGGCATTTTTCTGTCCAGATAAGGTAAAAGTCCAGCCACCGCGCCAAATTACTCCGTTATCTTAGCGCAAATCCTCCTTTCATCCGCTCTTCCCCAGGGAGAAAACTTGGCGGTCTACGTGGGAGGGTCGCTCAATTCACCCGTTCTAAGAACGACGGTTGCGATCGCCAATGTAGCGAGAGGGGTTCTTGGCTGGACGGAAAAAGTAGTGCGGGGGAATTAATGACGTAAAAAAGCGGCATCATTTTCGGGAAGAGAGGGATTAATGCTGATACCAGAACCAATTTCAAACCCTGCGGGCGTAGTTAAGCGGGGACGAATCTCACAATACCAGTGAAGTTGCGGTTCATCGGCTTTGTAACGAGCCGCAGTATTAATGACGTAATTGTAATCGGGATTATTTAATTTATGGTGAAGCTTACCTAAAATTGTTTTGAGCATCACTGCAAAATCTAGCTTCTCAGCCGCAGTAATGCTCCCAAAATCTGCCTGATGATTTTTCGGCATAATCCAAACTTCATAGGGGACATCAGCCGCAAAGGGAACAAAAGCTAAAAATAGTTCGTTCTCCACAACCACCCGCTCGCCATCGTTAATTTCCTGCTTGAGAATATCACAAAATAAACAGCGTCCAAATTCATCGTAGTAACGTTGTGCCTCGTCTTCTTGCCAGCGGCGATGTTGGGGCACAATCCCTGTGGCGATGATTTGTGAGTGAGGATGGTGTAAAGAAGCGCCGGCCCGCCTGCCGTGGTTGCGAAAGATGATCGCCATCATGTTTTTATGTTCTTCCATCAAGGCCAAATAGCGTTGGTGGTAAGTGTCCACAATTAATGCAACGGATTCTAGGGGCATCGTTGCGATGGTTTCATCATGGTTGGGGCTTTCAATAACGACTTCTTGCCTACCGTAACCCGACATCATCACATAAAGTCCCCGCTGGATGCGTTGTGTATTTCCAGTTTCACTCAACGCCGGAAACTTATTGGGAATAACCCGTGTTTGCCAATGACTGCTCGCTGATTGGGAACCTCTAAAATAATGTTTCCCAAACCTTCTTCTTTCCCAGGACAAAATGGACAATTTTCTGGGTTACTGGACAATTTTTCCGCCGAGTGACCCTCTTTAAATTCTTGGGGTCGATTCAAACGTTCCGGTGCATAAATGACCCATTCTCTGGTGGCTTTATTGAGGCGAATTTGGCTAGCTGTCATAGTTCTATCCAGCGCATCGCCCCTAATATAACCGTTTGGAGACTCCAACACAATTAACGAGGCAATTCTCAGTGAATGCCTTGGCGATCGCCCTTCAATCACCCCTTACCATAGGGTAGCAAAGCAGCAAAGACTGAGCGCTTCTGTCCACTCCACCACGGCCCCATAGGTATCTCCTGTCTGTCCCCCCAGTCTGCGGGCCAAATACCAACCCGTTAGGAGCGCAATAGCCGCATTTCCTGCTATTAAACCCAGCAGTTGCCAGGCCCTTCCCTCCCACTGATACTGTAGTGCGCCCAACCCCAGCAAGATCCCCAATCCCCCCAGCAAATCCTGGGGCGATCGCAGGGTTTGTTTGTGGATTGCTCCCATCCCCTCCCTTCGCAG
>JAAUTE010000213.1 GCA_012031815.1 Chloroflexaceae bacterium | reverse complement strand
CCTTGGCGGTATTTCTCCACATAGTTATTGGCAAAGCAGGGGTCGTCAATTTCGGCGCCCAAGGCTCTTGGCCAGCCAGCCGCCACAGATTCAGCAATAATCACCCCCTTCCAAGTCTCGTCAAAGCGATACACCAGCATGCGATCGCATCCTAGGGACTGGCGGATCAAGGAGAGCGCCTGCTCGAATAAACCTTTCACAGAAGAAGCATTAGAGAGTTGTACCGACAACTTCCGCAGGGATTCGGCGATTTGGCCGTCTCGCCGTAGGCGTTCCTCATTGCTCTCTAGGGCAAACACCATTGGTTCAGTTCTTGAAAAAGTATCCCTACTTCGTCTTGGCGCTGAGTTTCGGGTAAGCGAATGCCTTGATTTCCGTCTCTGACCTGTTGGATAAAGCGGGCCAAACGCTGCAAGGGCTTACTGAAGGAATCGGCAACGGGAATCAGGATGAGAGCCGCGATCGCCAAAACGCCACCACCGATCCCGTAGCCCGTTAAGGTTAAATCCATGAGGGCTTGCCGAACTTGGGTGAGGGGTTCTCCCACATAAGCGATGCCAATGGGCAAGGCCTGGGAATCCAGGTCTTTTTGGAAGCTGTAGAGGGGTTTATAGCCAGTCAGGTAGTCAACACCAATAATGTTGGCCGATCCCAAAAAGGTTTCTTGCTGAATTAAGACCCGCTCGGCCACTTCTTGAGATACGCGAGTGCCAATGGCGCGGGTTTGACCATCCTGATAGGGGACATTGGTACTGACCCGCCAATCCTGGGCAAACAGGGTGGCGGTACTCACGCTGGTTCTGTCCCTTAAGCCGTCAACTATGTCGTAGTTGCGGTTGAGGAGGCTACCAACCAAGGCAAGGCCAACAACCCGCCCTTGGACTCGAATCGGCTCTACGGCGGTAATAGCTAAACCGGCCGCGCCACCATTGATGTCAAACGTGCCTTCGGGAAAAGGGCGTTGCATTGCTGTCAACCCAGCCACAGACTGTTCGCGTAAGCCAACCGTTGCCTGCTCTGCTAATCCCAGCCGCTGCCAGAAGGTTGCCGGCAGTAATTCCACACCGGCAAGGGATTGGCCCCTAGCGATCGCTTGGATCACGATGGGGATGTCTTCTAGGGAAATTCCTGTGGGCCGGCTGACTGAGCGCAGGGATGCGAGGGTCGGGGCTTGCCCTGGCAGGGGGGAGCGGAGGAGAGATCTCCCGCTATGATCTGAATTTCTTGGGTAATGGTTCTGCCCCGTCCATCGGTAATCAGGTAAAAGCTGCGTCCTGGGTTGTTGGCTTTGGCCTGGTTTACTAGGCTGCTTAAGCGACTGCGGTTGGCTGCGATCGCAGCCTCGGAGCTGGTATCGATCCCGACGGCGGCCACAAGGCTAGCCAACAGTTTGGCCTCACTGGCGATGGCTTGCTCTTGCCGGGAGATGGTCTCTTCTAGCAACAGCAGATCCCGCGACAAAATAGCTTCTAGATCCCTGAGCGATCGCTGCTGTGCCACAACAATTGCCCCCTGGGTAGCGGCGAACAGCGGCAGAGCCGTCCCCGTGATCAGCAACAGGGCAAGCTTGGTGCGGAAATTAAAATTATCCCAGCCGCGACTTAGCCGGCTCCAAAGACTGATACCCCTGGTTTCGGCTGGAGGGATGGGCTGGGAGCCGGCCAAGGAAACAGGGAAAGTTGCTGCTGCCGAAGCAATGGTGGGAGCTGGTGGGGTTGCTGTTCTTGGCTGGGGAGAAGTCTGGGTCATGACTGGCAGGTAAGAGGACGGGGATCGGGGGGGTTGGGCTAGGCGACTTTGAACTGACCGACGCTCTGCTGGAGGTCTTGGGCGATAACCAGCAGTTGTTTGAAGGATTGGGATACCTGGGTTGCTTCTTGGGAGGTTTTGCTAGAAACCGCCGCCACTTCTGCCATCGCTTGGGTTAGAGACTGGCTGGTTGCGGCCTGTTCGCTGGCGGTATCGGCGATCGCGGCTACCAGCTCGGTAATCTTGGCGCTAGCGGCGGTAATTTGGTTGAGAGTCTGGCGAGTTTCTTCTACCAGGCGGGTTCCGGCCACCACCTGTTGGGTTCCGGCTTCCATGGCGGTCACCACCTCGTTGGTTTCTGCCTGAATCTCGGCGACTACCCGTTCGATCTCGCCGGTGGCTTCCGCAGACTGGCGGGCGAGCGATCGCACTTCGTCGGCAACCACCGCAAAGCCCCGGCCTTCTTCGCCAGCGTGGGCGGCTTCAATGGAGGCGTTCAAGGCGAGGAGGTTGGTTTGGTCGGCGAAGTTACCGATCAAATTGACGACCTTGGAGATTTTTGGGTGGATTCCCCCAAGCGCTTCACTTTTTTGGTGGTTTCTGCCACCGTTTCCCGAATGGCCATCAAATCCGTCTACGGTGCGGTTCATGGCGGCGTCCCCCGCTTCCACGGTTTCAGTGGCTTGTTGAACGAAGGTTTCCGGCGGCCTGGGCGTTGGCGGAAACAGCGCGAATCGAGGCGTTCATTGCTTCCAGGCGCTCCAGGGTAGCGGCGATGGTGGCGGTCTCGCCGCTGGGCTTCGGTGGACGAGAACTTCCGCAACTTCTTCGTTAGCGCTGGTGGTTCCGGCGACCTGGGTGGCGGCGGTTTTTACCTGGGTAACCAGCTTCCGCAGGTTCTCAATGGTGGCGTTGTAGGAGTCAGCGATGGTGCCAATTTCATCGGCGGTGACGCTGGCACGAATGGTCAGGTCGCCCTTACCCACCGGGTCAACTTGCAGCAGCAGTTCTAGCGCTCGCCGCTGGAGTTCTTCTTTGGCGGCCCGCTGCTCAGCTTCAGATTGGCGCTGCCGTTCTACCAGTTCGGCCCGCTCTAGGGCTAGTCCCAATTGGGGGCAATTTGGGCGAGAAAGTCGATTTCTGCTGGTTCCCACTGGCGCGGCCCTGAGCATTGGTGGGCAATGAGCAAGCCAAAGAGTTCTCCCTGTACCAAAATCGGCGTCACTAAGTTGGCTCTCACCCCAAAAGGCTCCAATTGACCCAAGTAGCATTCGCTCAAGCCCGCTTTGTAAATATCATTGGTGGGCTGCACCCGTCCTTGCCGGTATTTGTCAACGAACTCTTCGGCAAAGCAGGGGTCGTAAATAGTGGCATCCAGCGCTCTGGGCCAACCAACTCCCACGGATTCAGCAATAATTGTTCCTTGCCAATTTTCATCGAAGCGATAAACGATGACGCGATCGCAAACCAAGCTTTCACGAGTCAGGGGCAGCGTGGTCGCAAAAATCTCCTCGGCATTAATGGCGGCGGCGGTAATTTGGAAGGTAATTTCCTTGAGGCGCAGGGCTTGCTGGGCGATGAGGGTTTGTTCTGCCAGCAAGTCCTGCAATTGGGCAGCCATTTTGTTGATGTTGACATTGAGCCGGGCCAGCTCGTCTTGACCCGTTACGGGCAGGCGCACCTCCAAATTGCCCGATCCCAGACTTTCCACGGTTTTAGCGAGGCGCTCCAAGGGTTGAACCAAGCGGCGGCTCAACACCGTAGCAGCGATCGCCAGCACCACAGCAGCGATACCAACCCCGCCCCAAAGCGTACTCAGTAAGCGTTGTTGAGGAGCAAAAGCATTATCGCCCGCATATTCTAGCCCCAGTCGCCAATTGAGACCGTAGGTTTCTGCCAAGGGAAGGTTCGCTGCTAGCGCCACAATCGCGGGTTCCCCGTCATGGGTGTCATAGGCTACTAGTGTCCGCTGGGTTGGGTCTTCTTGGAGTTTGAGGGACAGGTCGGGAAAAGCCTCTTCGAGGGTCTCACCCACTTCGTCTTGGTGGTTAGAGGCAACCGCAATCCCTTGGGAATTGAACAGGTAAAATTCAAGTTCCTCCTCCTCTGTCTCATAAGTACCGTCTAGCGTAAAATCGATTACCCGCCTAAGCTCTTCTTGGGGAACACGGGCACTAATAATGGCAACCAGTTGATTGGTGGTCGCGCTGAGGACGGGGATAGCAATGGTAAAGGTGTAATCTCCCGCCGTCGATTGGCTCGGTTCCGAAATATAAGGGCGTCCCGTCCCCAGAACCGACTGAAAGTAATCTGCCTGCCGACGGTCAGAGGATAGGGCTTGACCCGCTTGGACAATGACCTTGCCGTTTAAATCAATAACCGCAAGATTGTCAAAGTGAGGGTTCTTTTGCAGGAAAGGGTCGGGAGACACAGCCTTTTCTAAAATCTGCTGCAAAGCCGGTTGAGAAGCCGTGCCCCCCGCTTGTTGGAGCTGCGGCAACTGGGATAAATCCACAACCTCGCGATATAAATCGTCGATTAACAGGACAAGCTCGTTGTTGAGGGTTGAAACTTGGTTCAGCGCCGTCCTGAATGTGCTTTGGCGCAATTGTCCATCGGTGATGACATAGGCAATGACACCGACGACGGCCACGGGAATCACGCCAACCAAAATCGCTAGGGCGGTGGTTTTTTGTTGCAGGTTCAGATTTGGCCACCAGCTTTGCCAGTAACGTGCCTGTCGCCATTGGATTCGGCTACTCGGTGGCTCTGGCACAGCCGTGTTCTGTGGCGTTACTGCGGTTGTAGCAAAATCTGGTCCGTTGAAATGGTTTTGGGGCGTGCCATTCAAGGCAGTCGGGTCGAGACGAGTTGGCTTGGGTGGGGTCTGAGTCATGGATCAACCTCGGCAAAATCTGTAGGGCTAGGCAGCTAACGTTCTGGGGCGGAACATGGGCGAACCCAAGGGAAAATCAAGGCTAGGCAGCAAAAGGGGATGAGTGCTGGGCGTTTCGAGTTTAGAATGCCCGAAACAGCACCACTAGTTACAATTTATTCCCGGAAGATACTGTTAAGTTTTTTTAAAAAATTGGCTGTTACGCCTAAAAATCCCGCCAGCGGCAGCCGTTTCAGGTGCTAGCGGGTAGGGCAGAGAGGATGGCGTCGCCATTCAGCACCAGGGTAATCTCACCATCGGGTTTGACCCAATAGCCCTGGAGGAACGGCGCTAAACCGGGGGTAATGGCGGAACTGGGGAGGGGATTGGATCTCCCCGGCTGGGGCACCACTCCATATCCTCCACCTGGGCGATCGCTAAGCCGATGGCCGTTTGGCTGCCGCCCCGCCGTCGTTTAGCCCCCTCTCCTGGAGAACGAGGGCCCGATGGTTAGACTGGGCCCGGGCCTGCTGTCGCCACGACCCGAATCCCAGCAAATGTCCCAAATCGATCATCCAGAGAATTTCTCCCCGCCAGTTGTAGACCCCCAGCACCCAGGCTGGCAAGTGGGGAATGGGCACAATCTGAGTCATGGGCAGGGTCAGCACTTCAGAAAGTTGGGAAACGGGCAGCATGGCCATCGTTTCCGGGAACAGTCGAAACCGCAGAAATTGTTCGGCTGGACTGGGCCCTGTTCCAGATTGCCGAGGGGCCCCGGAGGCAAACCCAGCGGATACCATCGTCGCCATGTCCTTAACCCTCAAGCCGCGAGTAATTTTTTGACTGTTCGCAGAAATTCTTCCTGGTCAACGGGTTTGGGCAGATAGGCGTCAGCTCCCTGTTTCATTCCCCAGAATCTATCCATTTCCGTGCCTTTTGTGGAGCAAATAATAATAGGAATTTTGCTGGTCTGTTCCTGGCCTTTGAGGTCGCGACAGATCTCAAAACCACTGCGACCGGGCAAAACCACGTCCAGAACGATGACATCGGGCTGCTGCTGGCTGATTTTTTCCAGGGCTTCCTCGCCGCTAGCGGCGGTAGCTACCTGAATTCCTGCCTGTTCCAGGTAACTGGCAAGAATTTGTCGATCTGTGAGTGAATCTTCGACGACGAGAACCGTTCCCATAATGCTTTGACCTCACCAAAAAATGCTAAGTAACTAACTATACATCCGTAGATTTACCGCTGCCGGCGATTCCCTGTGGCCAGGATGCCCAAATCCCCTGGCTGAATTACTACGGCTCTCCTCAGGAGGGACTGGACTGTTTTAGATATTTGCGAATGATGCTTAAAACTACCTCTGACTTGACGGGTTTGCTAACAAAGTCGGTGGAACCCACCATTTTTGCCCGAACGCGGTCGATAATACCGTCATTTCCCGTAAGGATCACGATGGGGGTATCCCGAAACAGGGTGAGTTTGCGGAGTTGGGCACAAATTTCATAGCCGTTGGTGCTAGGCATCACCAAATCCAAGAAGATCAGATTGGGTTTTCGCACCAGCAACACGGCGATCGCCCGTAGGGGATCGCTGATCCCCAAAAACTGGTAGCCGGCCCCGCTAACAATGCGCTCCAGGCTGTGGCAGATGCTAGGGCTGTCGTCAATGCAGGCGATGAGTTCGCCATTGGCGGGGGCAGGGGCCGCAGACCCAGGGCTGGCGGGCTGACTGGGGGTGAGGGGAGCGGGCAGGTCGCCAACTTCAGTGAGCTTGATCAGGCCGAGCTGCAAATAGGGGAGGAGGGAACGGGTAACCATGAGCACATCCCGCTTCATACGGACGGCCAGGTCGCGGAGGGTATGCTCCCCATCCAAGAGCTGGGTCAGGGTTTGATAAATCTGGGGGGAGGTGCGCTGCTGCAATTGCTCCGGCTGGACGATCTGCGGAGCTTTGTCGGGAGAGCGATCGGCAACTTTGGCCGCCTGCCAAGCCTGCCACTGGGTTTTGGCTTCGGCGATGACTTGCTCGGCGTCGATGAGAACCAGGCGCGTATCCAGGACGTTTTGTTTTTTTAGCTCGCAGGTGACCTGTAGGGTTTGGGTGAGATCGAAGAGCATCATTCAACCAGCGGACGGCGCGGATCATCTTGGACGGCTTGGGAT
>JAAUTE010000212.1 GCA_012031815.1 Chloroflexaceae bacterium | reverse complement strand
CGGGGCTGGCCCAGGTTATGGATTATTTGGAGAATTTGCGCTTTGACGCCGAGCAAATCGACAGACTCGAAAAAACGGGGATTTTTACCCATGCAACCCCGGAATTCTGGTCGCTTTTACAGGAAGGGGATTTTCACTGGGATGTGTGGGCGGTTCCCGAAGGTACGGCAGTTTTTGCCAATGAACCGTTGCTGCGGGTGGAAGCCCCCCTCTGGCAGGCTCAAATTGTGGAAACCTATATTCTTAACACGATTAATTACCAAACTCTAGTGGCTACCCGTGCGGCTCGCATCCGCGATGTGGCGGGCCCCAAGCGCTACTCCTGGAATTTGGGACGCGTCGCGCCTTTAGTCCCCAGGCTTCTCTCTGGGCGGCCAGGGCGCGATCGCGGGCGGGATCGATGGAACCTCCAATGTCTTGGCGGCGCTCAAGCTGGGACGGGAACCCCAGGGGACAATGGCCCATTCCCTGGTGATGGCGCTAACGGCATTGAGTGACGGGGATGAGGATGCCGCTTTTTCCGCTTTTCAGCGCTATTTTCCCCAAGGAACCTTGTTAATCGATACCTACGACACCGTATCCGCCGTGAAACGCCTGGCCGGTCGGGTGGCAGCCGGCGATGGCCAAGTCCGGGGCGTGCGCCTGGATTCGGGGGATCTTGCTGAGCTGTCCCAGCAGGTCAAAGCGTTGCTGCCCCAAACACAGGTTGCCAGCGGCGATCTGGATGAATGGGAAATAGCTCGATTAAAAGGAGCTGGGGCCAGGATTGATGGTTATGGCATTGGGACGAAGCTGGTGACGGGGGAGCCGGTGAATGGGGTGTACAAGCTAGTGACGATCGGCGATCTGCCGACCATGAAGCAATCGAGCTACAAGGCAACTATCCCGGACGCAAGCAAATTTTCCGACAACAGGATGAGCAGGGAATCTACCAAGACCGCCTGGGTTTGGCGGAAGAATCGCCGCTCCCCCAGGAAAGTACGCTATTACAGCCGATTATGCTCCAGGGAAAGCCCCTGTATCCCCCGGAATCTCTAGCGGCGATCGCTGAGCGCACGGCCCGCAGCGTCCAACGCCTGCCCCAGACAGTTCGGATTTTGGAGGAACCGAGGGGATTGGAGGTTAAGATCTCAGAAGCTCTGGCAGCACTGCACCAAGAAGTATTGACGCGACAGCAAGCCATTGCTACCCGGATCTAAGGTCTGGTTGGCGATCGCCGACGGCAAGATAAACCCGTTTTATGCTGCAACTATGTGTAAAATTGCCCTATTTGGAACCAGTGCTGACCCCCCAACCATCGCCCATAAAGGGATCTTGCATTATTTGGCTTGTCACTACGATATTGTGGCGGTTTGGGCTTCTAACAATCCTTTCAAAAAACATCGTGTCTCCCTGGAACAGCGCCAGAAGATGCTAGGGCTAGTCATTGAAGAATTGGCCATGCCCCAAAATAACCTCTATCTGTGCGAACAGTTAAGCCATCAAAGAACCCTGCACAGTTTGCAGCAGGCTCAAGCTCTTTGGGGAAAGGAGGCTGAGTATGAGTGGTGATTGGTTCGGATTTGATAGCCCAGATTCACCAGTGGTATCGCATTGAAGAACTCTTCCAGCAAGCTGGCCTGCTGGTTATTCCTCGTCGGGGCTATCCCATCGCCCTAGGAGCTACGGCTGCTCTTCAAAAGTTAGGCGGAGAAGTTACAATTGCTAACTGTCAAGTCCCGGCTGCTTCTTCAACGGCCTATCGAGAAAAGGCAGACTCATCTTTAATTCCCCAAGCAGTGGCCAACTATATTGAGCAGGAGCATTTATACCCATGAACGACAGCGCCCAGGCGATCGCAACCGCCAAGCCCCTGGCCGATTTTAAGGTCGGCGTAGATAATGTCATTTTTTCGGTGGATACCCAGCAAAATCGCCTGCTAGTTCTGACGATCAAACGCACAGAAGCTCCCTTTCGCGGGCAGTGGAGTTTGCCGGGAACCTTGGTCAGAGAAGGGGAATCCCTGGAGCAGGCTGCCTATCGGATTTTGGCAGAGAAAATCAAGGTTAAGAATCTTTATCTAGAGCAACTTTATACCTTCGGCGGCCCCCATCGCGATCCTAGAGAAGCCCCAGATAGTTTTGGCGATCGCTATTTGTCAGTGAGTTACTTTGCCCTGGTTCGCTATGAAGACGCCCAATTAATGGCGGGATTTGAGAACAGTACGGCGTGGCATCGGGTACAAAATGTGCCGGATTTGGCCTTCGATCACAATCAAATTTTAGATTACGGCTATCGGCGCTTGCGTAACAAATTGGAATATAGCCCCGTTGCCTTTGAAGTCCTGCCAGAAGTGTTTACTCTCAACGACATTTATCAGCTCTATACAACGGTACTGGGGGAGAATTTTGCTGACTATTCTAATTTTCGCGCTCGCCTGTTGAAGTTGGGTATTGTTTCAGAAACGGGGGTGAAAATCTCGCGAGGAGCCGGGCGGCCCGCTAGTCTCTATCGCTTCGATCGCGAAGCTTTTGCTCCCCTCAAGGATAAACCTCTAGTGTTTATTTAGTTGCTCTGCTCTGGACTTGCTAACCTTATTGCCTGCTTGTGGTTAATTTCTTATGAAAATTGCGATCGCGCAACTTAATCCCACCATTGGTGATTTTGCCAATAATATTCAAAAAATTGCTGTGGCAGCAAACCAAGCGGCTGAGAATGGGGTCGATTTATTGCTCACGCCGGAGCTGTCTTTGTGTGGCTATCCTCCGAGGGATTTGTTGCTCAATCCCAATTTTGTTTTGGAATCGGCTGTTCAACTACAACGACTAACCGAGCAGTTGCCTTCTCAGCTAGCAGTATTAGTGGGAGTCGTAACGACTAATGCCAACGCCAGCGCCCACGGACAAAAACCGCTTTTTAATAGTTTGGCGTTATTCAAAAATCACAAATTTGATATTGTCTACCATAAGCAATTGCTGCCCAGCTACGATGTTTTTGATGAAAATCGCTATTTTGAATCGGGAGCAAGGAGCGAGGTTGTTACCTTGCAAACTTCGAGGGGACAGTTCAGGATTGGTCTGTCGATTTGTGAGGATTTATGGAACGATGAGAGATTTTGGGGCAAGCGTCACTATGGGGTGAATCCCCTGGCCGATTTAGAGAAACTGGGCGTCGATCTTGTGGTTAATCTCTCTGCGTCACCCTACAGCGTCGGGAAACAAAAATTGCGAGAGCGCCTGTTACAACACAGTGCCCAACGCCATCAGCTCCCTCTAATTTACGCCAATCAAATCGGTGGCAATGATGACTTGATTTTTGATGGTGGGAGCATTGCCATTAATGCCAAGGGAGAAGTAGTCTGTCGGGCCCAATCCTTTGCCGCTGATTTTGTCACCGTTGAATTTGATCCAACCCAAAACGATTTACTACCAGGCCGCATTGTCCCCTTGCCCGCAACTGAAGCCGAAGAAATCTGGCTGGCGCTGGTGTTGGGATTGCAAGATTACGTTCGCAAATGTGGATTTGAAAAAGTTGTCCTCGGTTTAAGTGGCGGCATTGATTCGGCTTTGGTAGCTGCGATCACCGCTGCGGCCCTGGAGCCGGCCAAGGTTTTAGCCGTCTTGATGCCTTCCCCTTACACGCGGGAGAGTTCCCTCACCGATGCCGGTCAATTAGTCAAAAACCTGGGAATTCACAGCCAAAAACTGCCTATTCTGCCGGCCATGGAGGCTTATGAGCAAATTCTCGAACCGGTGTTTGCTGGAGCGGAACCGGGGATTGCCGAAGAAAATATTCAAGCCCGCATTCGCGGCAACTTACTGATGGCGATCGCCAATAAATTTGGTCATCTGGTGATTTCAACGGGTAACAAATCAGAAATGTCTGTGGGCTACTCCACCCTCTACGGCGACATGAGTGGGGGACTGGCGGCGATCGCCGATTTACCCAAAACCAAAGTGTATGAAGTTTGTCGCTGGCTAAACCGCAACGGCGAAATCATCCCCAAAGCATTCTCGATAAAGCCCCCAGCGCCGAATTAAAACCCGATCAAAGCGATCAAGATAGCCTGCCGCCCTACGAGGTGTTAGACGATATTTTGGCGCGGCTGCTGCAAAAGCACCAGAGCAAGCAAGAAATCATCGCAGCCGGCCACGACCCACAAATCGTCGATCGCGTCTTGAAAATGGTGTTTCGTGCCGAATTCAAACGCCGTCAGGCCCCGCCGGGACTCAAAATTAGCGATCGCGCTTTTGGCAGCGGGTGGCGTATGCCCATTGCTAGTCGCTGGTTGACGTAATTTGACGGGTTACGAACCCAAGTAATCTACTGCACCCCTGTTCGGTTAAAAAGTGGTCATTAACCAGCGCGTAATGGTACTGTCGTCTTCTGTTTTTGAGCGGCTTAACGCTTCTTCTACTAAAGCCATCGCTAGGCCAGACAAAACTTGAGATTCCCTAATTTGATAGCTTCCTTGATTTTGAATAGAAAAAGCAATGACCTGACTTTCTGCCACATTAATAACCCAATATTCCTCAATCTCCAATTGTTCGTACAAAAGACGTTTTCTGCCAATGTCATCGAAAAAAGAAGATGAGCCAATTTCAATGATTAAATTAGGAGGAGGCGTTTCGTCTAAGTTAATGGGAGAATTATGCCAGGGGAGTTGAGGACGGCGATCGCCAATATAGTAACTTAGATCGGGCTGTACTTCTTTTATCCCCGTCTTCCGTAAGCTGACATTAACCAACCCTTCAAGAGAGATTTGTTTAATAGCGCCATAAAGACTAATAACAGTCAGAATAATCTGATTATCCCGTGCATGTGCAATACCAATGGGTGACATTTCGATTTTCATCCACCCTCGATCGTAGTAAAATCTTCCCTTTTCATAGTCTGGCTGTTGGTTTAAGTGAATAAAGTCCTGCCAACTGGCCTTCATCCAGGTTTCAGTCTCAATGGGCGTCAAAATAGATAATAACTCGTTCATTGTCCTTACGGATTTCATTAAGTAAGACGTACAAGGATGGTGATGTCGATGTCAATCATTTTGGTTCTACATTCAAAGGCCGCCAGGCTCCGCTAACCTTGAAACCCCTCAGTTGACCTGACGGCTGGTTTTTCTCTGGTTTTTGGCAAGAAAACCGGCTACAGCCAAAAATGCTCCCTGGCGATCGCGGCTGAATCCGGGAGACTGGGCAGCCCACTTTGAGTGGGAGGAGCTGGTTCCGGGCAGGTCAAATTGGTATAGTCACAGGAGTAGATATACTTTTTCTGCCAGCTCAAGGGAATTTCCAGCAGATCCCGCGATCCTGTCAGTCCTTGACCGATAAACAGCAATAAGGCCACGCAATTTAAAGTAATGTGCACGTAGCGCCAGCGATTGGAGCGATCTTTGTAAATATCTTCAACAATCGCCACCGAGAAAATCATCAACAAAGCTGCGGCAATTCCGTAGTAATAATGGGAAACATACCATTCATTGGTTCGCCGGAACACCCCGTCCTGACAGCCCAAAATTACCATCCCAGCCCCGGCCAGGGTCGCAAACACGCCCCGCCAAATTGGGGGCCTTGCCAATAACAACAGCACGAAAGCGGCGATCGTCGCCACAAACATCAGCACAACAAAGAAAACCTGAAAAGGACTTTTCTGAAACGCTTGATTGCTGATAACATGCTCGAAAATCGGATAAGCTACTCCGATCAAGGCCACACCAACCACAGAACTGGCTAGCCAGCGGCCAATTAATACGTGTTCCCGCCCGACGGTGGGCGCAATTTTACTTTTTTCTCCCGCTTTCGCCTGTAAACGGCGCTGGCGCGTCTGCCAAGCAAACAGGGTGACAATCCCAATCAGCGGAAACACAAAGGCCACTGCGATCGCGGATGGATTAAAGCAGCTACATCTGAAGCAGTCATAAAACCTCGACCCCTCCCTGGAGTAAGCATCTGGAAATAGTGCTAGCACGTTAGATGAGGGTTGCCTGAATGCGATCGCCCCCAGAAGAAAAGCCCTGCTGCAAACAGGGCCCAGTCAGCAACACAAACAAACAGCGTTTAGAAGGTGAAGGTAGTGCGGATTGTCCCCAGAATCACGCCGCCATCGCCAATCTCAGCTCCCTCAGCAAAATCGCCTGTTGGTGCAGCAATCCAGACCAAACCAGGAGTAATCGAGACATTATCGTTGATGCGATATTTGTAGAACCCTTCCACGTGAAGCGCCACATCATCAACACCGCCCACATAGGGTTCCGCCCCCACAAGAATGCCGCCCAAGTTGCCTTCCTTACCCAAATCTGGAAAAGCTAAACCTAGAGCATAAAACCAGATATCCTCGTCCCCACTGCCGTTGGCTTCCTGCTGAGCGTCCAGGAACCCGCCGAAGGCATTGACAGCAAATCGAGGGGTAATCGTCCAGGAAGCCTGGCCGCCATAGGCATTAACCGTCGTCAGTTCCCCATCAAATGGATCTCTAGCACGGGCCGTTCCCACCCCAGTATCAAAGATTACATCACCAGCCCTGTGAAAAAGCCACGCACGTAGGTAAGAGCAAATTGTAAGCTATCCGTCGGCGTGAAGGTGACTTGTCCCAGGGCGGCAAAGGCTCCGTCAAAGAGGCCGCCTCGCGATTCCGGCAGGAAAGATTGGTCGGCAAAATAACCCGCACTGATGGTGATATTGTCCGTCAGCTCAAAGTTCGCTCCGATACCGCCTCCAGCCGCCAAACCAATCTTATAGAGGGGGCTAGATTCCGCAAAGCTAGAGAGAGCACGGCTCGCTCCCGTAAAATCATCGAAGAACGGGCTGACCGTGGGCACAAAGTCTTGCCATAGCGGGAAAGCCGCAG
>JAAUTE010000211.1 GCA_012031815.1 Chloroflexaceae bacterium | reverse complement strand
GCGTCGCGATCGCGTTTGCGTTAAGGGGTTAGAAATCATTGAGAGTCGTAGGGGTTGGCGCAAAAACACCCTTTCACTCTAACAAGCCTTGCCCTAGCCCATGCCATCCCAGAACTAGGGCAGCACCCGCAAATTTCCCGCACAGCGTAATTCTCCCCCGGCCAAAGACAGCCCGGCCAGGGTAACCTCACTGCCCAAGGCGATCGCATATTCGCGCCAATAAAACCGAGCCTGAGGGCCCCAAACCACTTCCAGGGCCTGCAACCCCAACACCGAGCCGCGCCCCACCAGCCCCGTACTCAAGCGCAGCCGCTCTCCCTGAAACAGCCCTTGCAACACTAACCGCTCCCCCACTAGGGCCGCCTGCTGCCAGCGAATTGGTCCCTCCCTCCAACAGACCTCTCCCCGGCTGCTGTCCGCCCCCGGAAGTTGCCCCAACAGCTCCCCTAACCCCTGGGCCAACCAGGGGCGATTCCAGGGATGCCACCAAATCCCTCTCCCCCAGGGCTGCCTCCACGGCTACCCGCACC
The DNA here is from genome assembly GCA_012031815.1 of Chloroflexaceae bacterium. Lineage (GTDB taxonomy): Bacteria > Cyanobacteriota > Cyanobacteriia > Cyanobacteriales > JAAUTE01 > JAAUTE01. The sequence continues at coordinate 6,422 of JAAUTE010000211.1, read as the reverse complement.
CCCTCCAGCAAGCGCAGCGGTTCCCCCCGCAACACTTCAGCCAAATTGATGCGAATATTCTCCCCTTGCAGCGACACCGAGGCAAAATGCAGCCCTTGGTAGACCGCCCCTCGGCTAGTTAGGGTCACCTCCGGGATATATCCCCCTAAAATTTGCCGATTGCGCCCGCCAATGGCGACTTCCAGGGTTTCTACCCCTCCAACTGCGATCGCAGCCACAACCCACGGCGGGAGCCAGCACCTTCCCTAAAAAATGACGATCCACGAGCAGATTCATAGACACAGCGTTTCCACCCAATCCCCGGCGGCTTTAGTTGAGCTTGGGGAAGCGACACAACGTCCTGCCCCTGCCAACTGACCCTTACATACTTTAAGATGGAAACGATTTTAACCAGCGGCAAAGATGGGCCAGCGCGTACAAAAAATTCTCTCCCAGTGGGGCATCGCCTCCCGACGACAAGCCGAACAAATGATCCTCGCCGGACGGGTACGGCTCAATGGCGCGATCGCCCAACTCGGACAAACCGCCGACCCCCATTGCGATCGCCTGGAAGTAGACGGCCAGCCCCTAGTTCCCCAAACCCGGCCCGCCCTGACCTACCTACTGCTCAACAAACCCCCCGGCATCATCACCACCTGCCGCGACCCCCAAAACCGCCCCACCGTCCTAGATTTACTGCCAGAACACCTCAAAGACGGCCAGGGAATTCACCCAGTTGGGAGATTAGATCGTGATTCCACGGGTGCTTTACTATTAACTAACGACGGTAATCTCGCCCATCACCTGACTCATCCGCGCTTTCACCTGCCGAAAACCTATCGCGTCTGGGTTGCAGGCTATCTAACCCCGGCAATGTTGGACGATTGGCGAGCCGGGATCGAGCTAGATGGGAAAAGAACCCTACCCGCCCAAATCCGACTCCTCCAGGAGCAGCCAGGGCAAGCCAGCCTTGAAATTATTCTTACTGAAGGCAGAAACCGTCAGATCCGCCGTATTGCTGCTGCCTTTGGCCTAAAAGTCCTACAGCTTCACCGCTTAGCCATCGGCTCCATTGGACTTTCAGCGCAAGACGGAACCGAACTGCCCCTTGGGGGCCTGCGCCCTTTGAGCCAGAGTGAAGTTTGTTATCTTCAAAAACAAGCGAAGATCGTAGAAGCTTAGCAAGACTAGCAGCGAGCTAGGAGCCGTTGGGTATGAGGAGGAGTACACCAAAGATCAATCCCAAGCAATTACAACGGGAGAGCCTGGAAGCCTTGGGAACGCGCCTGCGAGGGGCCCGCGAGGCTAAAGGGCTGTCTCTAGAGAAGATTGCCCAGCAAACCCTGATTCAGCTCCGCCTGCTGCGGGCCATTGAGCAAGGCGATCTCGATACCTTGCCAGAACCCGTTTACATTCGCAATTTACTTAAACAGTTTGCCAACGCCCTCGGTTTGGATGGCGCAGAAATCGCCAGCGCCTTCCCGGTACAAATCGAGGCCCAATCGCGTCGTTCTCCGGTCTGGGCGGCCCTGCCCCTACCCCTGTTACAGTTGCGACCAATTCACCTGTACGTCATTTATGTGATTGTCGTAATCCTCTCCGTGCGGGGTCTCTCCAACCTGCTGCGAAACTATCCCGAACAATTTAGCCACACCGATTTGCCGTCCCTCACCGTGACGGACGATTCTCTCAAAGCACCGCTGTCTTCCTCGACCAAGCCTGCCGCTTCCAACTCCACCCAGCCGGCCAGCGCCACCGAGAAACCCCCCAGCGATCGCCCCGTTACTATTACGGTCAAACTACAAGCGGAGTGCTGGCTGCGGGTAGTTGCCGATGGCAAGCCGGTGTTTGAGGGGTTGCTGCCCAAGGGGACGCAGCGTACCTGGGAGGCGGAACAGGAGATCACCATTCGCGCCGGGAATGCGGGGGGAGTTTTGGTGACTTACAACAACGAAAAAGCCGAGCAGTTAGGGGAGCCAAACCAGGTTCGAGAAGTCACCTATCAGGCGTCCTCCCAATAGCAGCCTGCCTGGGTGATATTTTTTCCTTTTGCGCCATCGCGCTGACTAATCCCGCATCACTGAGATCGAGACTGGCATTTAACACCTCTGGCTCCTGAGCGCGCCAATTTCGTCAAGGCAAAGCCAGAGGCGCTATGGGCATTGAGATAGGGCCGAATCGGTGCTTCATCGCGGCGATCGCCAACAGGGGCGGCAATTGTTCCCAGTCGGCGGGCAGTCCTTCGGCCGCTCGTACCTGTTGCCTCAAGGTTTCCGCCACGTGGAGCGCTCAACGGTGATTCTTGGCGTAAAAAGCACAGCGGCAAGCCGCAATCCAAGCGATCGCCCCAACCTCATCAGTCATTAGTCTGCCGATCTCCCCAAAAAACCAAACGAGTAGGGCAACCCAAGGGCGGCCCCACCCAAGAAATTCTCACTTAGAGATGGGTCAAAACGTACAGCAACGTAAAGAGAATTACCCAAATGACATCGACAAAGTGCCAGTAAATCTCTGCCATCTCCACGCCAGTATGTTTGGTGGGGCTGTAGTGGTTGGGTTCTCGAGAGCGCCACAGTACCCCTAAGATCAACAACACGCCCACAAAAACGTGCAGCCCGTGGAAACCCGTCATCAGGTAGAAGCAATTGGCAAAGATATTGGTGGTCAAACCGTAGCCGAGGGTCAGATATTCATAAACCTGGCCGCCGAGGAAGATGATCCCCATGAGTGCAGTGACAACGTACCACAGTCGCAGTCCAGCCACTTGACCTTTTTTGATAGCAGCGTCACCCAAATGAATGACAAAGCTGCTCGATACCAGAATCAGGGTGTTGATAGTTGGCAGCAGCAATTCTACCTCCGTCCCTTCCGGCGGCCACTGCTGGGCGCTGCCGCGATAGATGAGGTAGACCATGAATAATCCGCCAAACATCAGAGATTCGGAAACCAGGAAGATTAACAGTCCCCAAACCCGCAAGTCAGGGTGTTCCTCGTGATGGGAGGCTGTCGTACTGGGATAATTTATCGTTGGCGATCCGTCCACAATTGCACCTTGCTGAGAAAATAAGGGTTTTCAGGTTATTTTGAGCGCCAGGGGCGACAATTCTCCTATTGGGCCTCGACACTTACTTCGCCGAGCAACTCCTGCACGGATTTATTGCCGTCAGCGCTGAGCAGGTCAATGCCATATTCGTAGGGGCCTGTCCAGAGAACCGGGGTTTCCTCAAAATTCTCAATGGACGGTGGTGAGGTCGTCTGCCACTCTAGGGTCAAGGCCCGCCAGGGATTGCGTCCGGCCAGGGGGCCTTGGCTCCAGCTCCAAATAACATTGATGAACAGGGGAATGACCGAAATCCCCAGCAAAATCGAGCCAAAGGTACAGATTTGGTTGACGAACTCAAATTGAGGGTCGTACATGGCTACGCGGCGGGGCATTCCCTGCAAGCCCAGCTCGTGCATGGGCAGGAAGGTGAGATGGGTGCCAATGAAGGTCAGGGCAAAATGAATGCGCCCCCAGGTTTCGTTGAGCATCCGCCCCGTCATTTTGGGAAACCAGTGATAAATCCCGGCGTAGATGCCAAACACTGAGCCGCCGAAGAGGACGTAGTGAAAGTGTCCGACGACATAGTAAGTATCGTGGACGTGAATGTCAAAAGGCGCTGTTCCCAGAGTTACCCCGGTAATGCCACCAATGACAAACATGGACAGCAACCCGATCGCAAAGAGCATGGCCGAGTTGAGGCGGAGCTTGCCGCCCCAGAGGGTCGCGATCCAGCTAAAGATTTTCACCCCGGTCGGCACGGCTACGATTAGGGTTGACACCGTAAAGAACATCCGCATCCAGGGGGGCGTGCCACTGGTAAACATGTGGTGTACCCACACAAATAAACCCACGCAACAAATTGCCAAAGACGAATAGGCGATCGCCTTATAGCCAAAAATTGGCTTGCGGGCGTGGACGGGGATCACCTCGGACATAATGCCAAAGATGGGCAGAATCATCAAATAAACCGCCGGGTGGGAGTAGAACCAGAACAAATGCTGATAAATTACCACATCACCGCCCATTTCGGGACGGAAGAAGCCCGTGCCAAAGTTAATATCAAACAGCAACAGAATTAACCCCGCTGCCAGTACCGGCGTCGAGAGCAGCGCCAGCACTGAGGTTGCCAGCATCGACCAGCAAAACAGAGGCAGTTGCGTCCACTGCATTCCTGGAACCCGCATCTTCAGCAAGGTCACCACGAAATTCACCGATCCCAAAATCGAAGAGGTTCCCACCAGGACAATGGCGAGAATCCACATCGATTGAGCCGCATTTGCAGTAATCAGGCTCAGGGGAGGATAGGCTGTCCAACCGCTTTGGGAACCGCCGAAGAAGAAGCTGCCCAGCAGCAAGGCCCCCGCAGGCGGGTTTAACCAAAAGGCCAGGGCGTTTAAATTGGGAAATGCCATGTCCTTGGCCCCAATCATCAGCGGGATCAAATAATTCCCAAAGCCCCCAATGGCCGCCGGCACGATCCACAAAAAGATCATGATGGTACCGTGATTGGTCAAAAAGGCGTTATAGAGATTGGGGTCAAGCAAGTCAGCATCGGCGCTGTAGAGTTCCGCTCGCATGGCCACCGCCATCAAGCCGCCGATCAAGTAAAAAATAAAGGATGTCACCAGATATTGAATGCCAATCACCTTGTGGTCAGTATTAAAGGTGAAATAGTCGTACCATTTCCACGCCTTGGGTGGGGCAGTTTCAGGCGCAGTCACCGGAGCCGCTGCCTGTCCAGGAAGTTGAGTTTGTGTCATAGGTCAAGGAGATCGAGATTACTACCAGCAAAAAACCGCCAAAGCACCAGCAGGGAGCCTTACTTCTGGGAAAACTGGGAGTCTAGGGAAGCCAACGCCCCACCATCGACCCCAAAGGTTTGGGCATAGGGAGCCAGAAAGTCAGCCGGAGTCAGCTCCGCCGGATTAACGGCGATGGTTTCGGTTACCGCAGGCTGGCTCGCGAGACGATTTTCGGCAAGCCAGGCTTCAAACTCAGCTTCGGGCTGAACAATGACCTCTGCTCGCATCGCACCATGATAGCCGCCGCATAACTCGGCACAGACAAGGGGATAGGTTCCTGCCTTGGTCGCGACAAAGCGCAGTTGGGTTGCCTGACCGGGAATGACATCCTGCTTGAGGCGAAACTGGGGAACCCAAAAGGAATGAATGACATCCTGGGCGTTGAGGTTGAGCAGTACGTCTTTACCCAGAGGAACGTGTAGCTCTCCAGCGACTACTTCGTCAGGATAGGTAAAGATCCAGGCAAACTGCATGGCAGCAACGTCTACCGCCAAATCAGGCGGGGTGGTTTCGCGGGTAGGGGCAGCACCAACGCCGTAATGATTCTCTACCGGTGCGGCTTCGCTCGGCGCTGCGGCCATTTCTATCTCAGCACCAGTGATGGTGGGCAAAGGCGTCGAACCCTCCCATGTTGCGGTAAACCTCGACGCTGTAGATGCCAACAACAATGACAATAATGGCGGGAATGGCTGTCCAGAAAGCTTTTAGGGGGAGGTTGCCCGTGATTGGCTCGGCATCGGTGCGATCGCCAGGGCGCTGACGAAACCGCACTACCGACAGGAGAATTGCGCCTTCAACTACCAAAAACAGAGAGGTGCCAACGGCAAGCAATAGGTTGAAAAAACCATCGACCAGGGGAGCCTGTTCGGAGGCTTGCTCCGGCATCAGATGATGATTGAGCACTACCCAGAGGCTAATGAGTGCAACTAAGATGCCAGCCGTCAGGGTCAATAGAGCGGCTGGGATGTTTTCCTTTTCCATAACTTTTCCTTGCCAGGGAAGCCCTTGCTTGCAAGACGGGTGAAAATTTGCTGTTTCCGTCTTTCTTGTTCTAACGTTTTCATCTGGCTGTCCGTCCATTGCTAATACTTTCTTAAGATAGAGGCGCTATTACACTAGGATATGTGAAGAGTCTAGTGATTAAGGGCCAGCTTCTGGTGAGGTTGGCGCGGAAGGCAAAGATATAGCTCTCACCCTATCAAGTTTTACTGGCTTTGGGTTTCCCGCTTAAGCTGTTCCCGTTCAATTGCGGCGAAAAGGGCGCGAAAATTGCCTTCCCCAAATCCTTTTGCCCGATCGCGGCGCTCGATAAATTCAAAAAAGAAGGTTGGCTGCCGAAAAATTGGCTGCGTAAAAATTTGCAACAATAGCGGATTCTCGAAGCCAGTTTCGCTGCTCAAATAGCCTTCCGAGGCATCTTGATAATCGATTAAAATCTGTTGGGCGACAATGGTGTCCCATTCCGCTGGCGATAAATTGCAGGCAGATAAATGAGACTGTGATTGAGCATAGTAAGATTCGGGAACGCTCAAAAAAGTTAGCCCGGCTTGGCGCAATTGTTGGGTAACTTGGGTAATGTGTTTTGATGGCTAGGCTAG